>JAUMYR010000060.1:0-10225 GCA_030528545.1 Propionibacteriaceae bacterium | reverse complement strand
TCGGGCGGATCGACGGCTTCCTCGGACGAGCCATTGAGCTGAGGCGCAGCCTGCACGCCAACCCCCGGATCTTCGGCGAGGAGGCCGATACCGCCCTGCGGCTGCGCCGGGCGCTGCGCGACCCCGACGGCCAGGCCAGCGTCACCAGCGTCGCCGGTACCGGTTTCCTCCATAGGATCGGTCCTGCTGGACCGGCCGTTGGCGTCCGGGCCGAACTGGACGCGCTCCCGATCCTGGAACAGACCGGCGTCACCTGGGCCTCCACCAATGGTGCGATGCACGCCTGCGGCCACGACGTCCACATGGCCGCCACCTGGGCCCTGTTGCGGGCCTGCCGCGGCATGGAACTGCCGGTCGGGCTGGTCGGCATCTTCCAGCCGCGGGAGGAGGGACAGCCCTCGGGCGCGAAGGACATCCTGACCTCGGGTGCTCTGCATGCCGAGGATGTGAGGGCCGTGATCGGCGCTCACGTCCAGCCGCGGCTGCCGCAGGGGGTCATCAGCACGGGGGTGGGTGGGGTCAACGCCGCCGCTGACGAGTTCGAGATCGTGCTCCACGGCTACGGTGGCCACGGCGCCTACCCGCACGTCACCGTCGACCCGATCGCGATGCTTGGGGCGGTGCTGTCGGGCCTGCACCAGATCGTCAGCCGCACTATCGACCCTACCCATCCGGCGGTCATCACGGTCGGGCAGGTTCACGCGGGCACCGCACCCAACGTGATCCCCAGCCAGGCGACGATCTCGGGGATCATCCGGGCGACCGACGAGGGCGACCGGCGCAGGATGCATGAGGACATCCGCAGGCTGGCTCAGTACACCGCATCCGCCCGGGGAGGGACCGCGGAGGTGACGATCACCACCGGCGACCCGGTGCTAGCCAATAACCGCTCGCTCGTGCGTTCGGTGGACCCGCTGATCGAGGCCGCCGGACTGCCTCTTGCCGCCGAACCCTTCCGGTCCTGCGGTGCCGACGACTTCAGTCACTACGGCGAGCTCGCCCCCATCCTCATGATGTTCGTCGGGACCGGTCCGGGCCCGAGCAGCGATGGACGCCACGAGGTCGGCCTGCACCACGCCGAGTTCCTCCCAGGGGAGGATTCGATCCGCCACACCGCGCTCGCCCTAGCCGCCGGTTATGTCGGGGCCGCGTCGGTGCTCGGCGGGATCTGACCCGCCCCGCCGGGCTCAGGGGCTGCGGCGCAGGAACTGGGCCGGACTCAGCTGGCGGTGCCGGGAGATCGCCAGATGCCCCGCCACCAGGCCGATCACCAGCCACAGCAGCAGGCCCGCGACCGGATTGGTCAGGCTGGCCCCGGTGCCGAGGCCGCGCAGGGCCTGCAACGCCGGGGTGACCGGCGAGAGCCCCGCCAGGGTCGATACCCAGCCCGGCACCCCGGAGGCCAGCCCGGCGGCGACCGCCAGCGTCGCCAGAGCCAGGAAACCGAGGCGTCCCCAGCCGCCGGCCCAGGCGGCGATCGCGTGGTTCACCGCGACGAAGGACACCCCCGCGACCAGCAGCACCGCCCCGGCGGCCGCGACCCAGCCGGGGGCCAGCCCGAGCACCACCCCGGCCGCCGCGGCGAAGACGACCGCCTGCATCGCGGCGATCGCGACGCCGGGCAGCAGGGCCGCGCCGGTCAACTGCCAGGTGGGGCGGGAACTGGTCAGGACCCGCGACGGGATGGGCCGCATCACCAGGTAATTCGCCATCGCTCCCAGCCAGATCGCCGCGGCGAACAGCACCGACAGCAGCGTCCCTAGCGGTGAGGACAGCAAGGAGCGGTCGGTCAGGATCGGGCGGGCGACCACCTTGCTGAGCGCGGCCCGGTCGTCGGCGCTATAGCTGGGCACCTGGTCGGCGCCCTCGGAGAGCCGGGACGCGAACTCCTCCAGCCCCGCGGTGAGCTGGCCCGAACCGGTGGCGGCCTGCCGGATGCCCTCGGCCAGAGCCTCCGCCCCGTCGGCGAGCCGGCCGGTGCCCTCCGGCAGCGGCGCGACCTTCTCGGACAGCGTCCTCATGCCCGAGTCGAACTGGGCCATGCCCTGTTTCAGCTGATCGGCGGACGCGACGAGGGCCTGGGAACCGGAGGCCAGCCGTTCCGCCCCGGCCGCCACCTCACCGATGCCGCCGGCGAGCTGGGCCTGCTGGGCCTTGGCCTGCTTCGGCAACTCGGCCACCAGCTGGTCCACCCCGTCGGCGAGTTGTCTGGCGCCGCCGCGCAGCGAGACCCCGCTGGCCGGGTCGGGTGCGTTGAGCGCGGCCCAGGCGAGCCCGGTGCCGGTCTGGAACCCGGCCAGGTAGGTGCGCAGCAGCAGCACGCAGCTCACCTGGTCGGTGACCGGGCAGTCGAAGCCCTTGATGATGTCGGGCGGGATCGTCCCCTGCGTGGTGGCGAGGTCCTTGATGAGGCCGACGACCTGGTCGAACACCGCGCACTGCTTCGGGTCGTCCACCGGGCAGGTGATCTTGTCGAACACCTCCGGGGGTATCCGCAGTTTGCCGTCGGCCAGCTTCTGCAGCGCGGCGAGAACCGAGTCGAACACCTTGCAGGTCTCCGGGTCATCGACCGGGCAAGGCATCGGTTTATCCCCCGGCGAGGGCAGTTTCGCCACCGTCAGTAGCTTGAGCGTGTCGGAGAGGGTGTCCACGCCTCGCGACAGCTGGCGCGCCCCGGCCTGCAACGGGGCGAGGCCGGAGACATCCGGGGAGGCGGAGCGCACCTTCGATTCGAAGGCCCGCAGCCCGGCGCCGAGCTGCCCGACGCCCCCGACCACCTGGACGCTGCCGTCGGCGAACTGGCCGACCCCGTCGGTGAGCCGGGTGCTGGCCTCCGCCAGCTGGCCGATGCCGCTGACCAGCTGCGGCATCCCCCCGGCGAGTTCCCGGGCCCCGGTCGCGAGCTGGGCGGAGCCGTCGCGGGCCTCGGCCAGCCCGTCGCGGAGTTCACCAGAGCCGGTCGCGAGCTGCCTGGCCCCGTCGGTGATGGTGACGAATTGTTCGCCCATGGTGTTGAACCCGACGTAGATGCGGTCCAGGTAGCCCTCGGTCAGGGTGGAGGAGAGCACATCCGAGGCGATGCGGGCGACCTGCTGGGCGATCCTCGCGTCCGTGACCGGGCTGTTGCGCCCGACCCGGACCTCGATGGTCGCCTGGCGCGCGGACGCGGCGTCGTTGGCCGAGAAGGAGGTCGCGGCGGCCGAGAACGCTTTAGGGATCACCACGATGGCGGCGTATTCGCCCTTGGCCAGGCCGGATTCGGCCCGCGGCAGGTCGGACAGGGTCCAGGTGGCGTTCTCCTCGCGCTCCACGATCGCCGCCGCCAGCTGGCGTCCCATGGGCACGATCTGGCCCTCGATGGTGACGGCCTCGTCGAGGTTGACGATCGCGGCACTGACGGCGGTGGTGGCAGGCCGGGTGGCCGCCAGCAGCCCGCCCGCGATGACGAGGGGGACGAGCAGCAGCCCGAGCAGCGTCCACCAGGTGACGCGGTGGGTGCTGTGGGCGCGTTCAATTCGCAACATGGTCGCTCCCTGGGTGTGAGAGGGCGGGGACGCGGTCGGTGGCCGCGCCGAGGATCACGGTGCGGCCCGTGGCGGCGGCGGTGGCGACGAGCTCCCGCACGGCCGCCCGGTCGGCGGCGGTGACCAGCAGATCGGCGTTGTCGACGACGACCAGCTGAGGCTCGCGGGACAGGGCGTGGCCAAGCTCATCGGCGACGCTGGCCGACTGGGTGGCGTCGATGAAAGCGCTGGCCAGGCGCACCTTGGCAGCTTGCTCCGGCAGGAGGGAACCGGCGATGCGGGCGCGTCCTGAGGTGATCCGCAGGCGTCCGGTGAGGGCGAGCAGGGCCGCCGTGCGCGCGGTCTCGCCGGTGAGGGTGTGGGTCTCTCCCGGGTGCAGGCACAGGTCGAGGCAGTCCAGGACGCCCTGCACCCCGATGCCCTCGGCGTGCAGCACCGAGCCGTCCCCCGGCCAGTCGCGCAGTTCCAGTTCCTTCGCCAGGGTCTCGCCCTCGACGTCGAGGCTCGGCAGCATCCGGGCCAGCCAGCGGGGCAGCCACCACGCCTTGTCGCCGAGCAGGGCCAGCACGGCGGGCACCAGAGTCATGCGGACGACGAAAGCGTCCACCGCGATGCCGACGGCCAGAGCGAAGGCGATCGCTTTGATCGGCCCCATGCCCTCGGGGACGAAGAAGGCGAAGACCGCGATCATGATGGCTGCCGCGGCGGCCACCACCTTTCCGGAGGCGGTGAACCCCTCCACGATGGCGTCCCGGGCGGACAGTCCGTGCACGTATTCCTCCCGGATCCGGCTGACCAGGAAGACCTCGTAGTCCATGGCGAGCCCGAACAGGATGCCCATGAGCAGGATCGGCAGGAAGCTGACCACAGCGATCGGTTTCTCCAGGTTCACCACGGCGCGCAGCCAGCCGTGGTTGAAGACCAGGGTCGTGGCGCCGAAGGCCACCCCGATGCTGAGCAGATAGCCCAGGGCCGCTTTGAGGGGCACGGCGATGGACTTGAAGACCAGGGTCAGCAGCACCAGGGACAGCCCGACGACGAAGGCCCCGAACGGCACCAGGGCGTGGGCGAGCCGTTCGGACACGTCGATCTGGATCGCCGTGATCCCGGTGACCTCGGTCGCGGTACCGTACCGGGTCAGCCAGCCGGAGGCCTTGTCACGCAGCGCCCGCACCAGGTGCTGCGTGGCGACCTCGTCCGGGGCGGTGGCCGGGATCACCTGCACGAAGCCGGTGTCGGCGTTGCGGTTGGGGGTGGCGATCAGCACCGACTGCACCCCGGGGGTGGCAGCGATGTCGTCCTTGATCCCGGCCATGACCCCGAGCGGGTCCCTGCTCGACAGCAGGTCGACCGTGACCACCAGCGGGCCGTTGAAACCGACGCCGAAGTAGCGGGCGGCCTGATCGTAGGCGATGCGGTCGGAGGCGGTCGCGGCGTGCTGTCCGGAGTTCGGTAGGGACAGCCGCAGGTCTTTCGCGGGGACGCTCAGCGCGCCGCAGGCGAGCACGACGACGATGACCGTGACCCAGGGCCAGCGGATCGCTGCCTTCACCCACGCGCGGTAGAACCGGCCGGAGGTGCGGGTGGGTGCGGCCGGGCCGGGCCGGGTCGCGTCCTGGGGTGGCTGGCCGCCGGGGGTCTGGGCTGATGGCGCACCAGTCCCGCGGCTGGCGCGGGGACGCAGCCGCTCCCCGGCCCAGCCCATCGCCGCTGGCAGCAGGGTGAGCGCGATCGCGACGGCCAGCCCGACCCCGAGGGCGGCGAAGCCACCCATGACGGTGAGAAATGGAATCCGGGCCAGCGCCAGCCCGAGCAGCGCGATCACGACGGTGACACCGGCGAATACGACCGCCGATCCGGCGGTCGCCACGGCCCGGGCGGCGGACTCCTCGGTGCTCAGACTGGGGTCGCGCAGCTGGTCGCGGTGGCGCGACAGGATGAACAGGGCGTAGTCGATGCCGACGGCCAGCCCGAGCATGATCGCGAGCATCGGGGTGACCGAGTTGATGGTGGTGACGTTGGCGGTGAGCATCAGCAGCGACATGGTCAGCCCCACGCCGATCAGGGCGGTCACGATCGGGATCGTCGCTGCCATCAGGGAGCCGAGGACGATCGCGAGCACGACGAGGGCGACGCCGACGCCGATCGCCTCGATGATGGACAGCTCGGGCAACTCGATGGAGAAGGCCTCCCCACCCATCGTGACCGTGGTCCCGGCTGGCAGCTGGCCTTGTAGCGCCGCGGCGGCGTCCACGAGGGGCTGGAGGTCGTCTTGATGGATCTGTTCCAGGGACAGCCGCACCTGGATGATCGCGGCCCTTCCTCCGGGTGCGACGAGGCCCTCGAAGTGTTCGTTCCAGGGTGAGACCGCCCCGGACACACCGGGCACCCGCTCGAAGGAGAGCACTCCTTGTTCGATCACGGGACGCTGGGCGGGGTCGGTGACGAGCTGGCCTTCGGGCGGGACGATGATCGCCAGCGCCGAGATGCCGCTGGCCTCCGGGAAGGTGGAGCGGAGCTTGAGGAGGGCCTCATGAGACGAAGAATCCGGTATCGAGAAGGTATCATCCAGCGCCCCACGCAGCGTGAGGGCGAGCCCGCCGAACGCCAGCAGGGCGCCCAGCCAGAGGATCACCACCCGGGTCGCGTGGCGATGGCACCAGCGGCCGAGCGCGTACAGCGTGGACGACACCGAACGACCTCCCCTGTTCGATACAAGAGTGTATCGAGCCAGTATGGCACGCTTTCGCCAGAATGAATACACTTCTGTATCGGAGGTGAGATGGCCGAATTGAGCGCGCGGCGCGCGCAGACCCGAGCGTCCCTCATCGCGGCGGCCAAGCGCGTCTTCGCGAGCCGGGGGATCGATGTCAGCGTCGAAGAGATCTGCGAGGCGGCGGGCTTCACCCGCGGTGCCTTCTACTCCAACTTCTCGTCCAAGACCGAGCTATGCGTGGCGGTCGTGGAGGAGTCGATGCAGGACTACCTCTCGGTCGTCCGGAAGGTGCTGCCCGAGGCCCTCCAGTCCTCGGCCGGGGCGAGCGAGGTCATCGACCTGGCGGTGGCGAACTTCATGAACCTGTGGGGAGGCGACGCCGACACGCTGCTCGCCCTGCACGTCATCCAGCTGGCCGCGACCCGCACCCCGGAGCTGCGCGGCCCGGTGCACCGGGCCCAGACCGCCATGGCGTCGGTGCTGGGCGAGATCCTGAGCGAGGCCTTCGAGGAGTTCGGCGTCCAGCCCATCGTCGAGATGGACGTGCTCCTGCTGGTCTTGCGCTCGGTTTGCCTAGAGGTCGTCCTCGAGGACCTGCTGGCCAGCGGCTACGACCCCGAAGGCCTGAAACAGCGGATGGCGATCATCCTCAAGGCCCTCCTCACCGGCGGGGCGTAAGGCTTGCCACTCCGGTCGGCTTGGCGGGCCTTGCGGTTACTGTGCTGCCCCCAGCATGTCAGGAGCCGAGCGCTTCGTAACCAGACGCGCGGAACCTATAGCGGCCACCCCGATCACGAGGCCGCAGGCGAGAAGAGTCCCGGCCGCGGTCGTCCCCGACCAGTGCATGGTCAGATTGACGCCTTGAGCCTTCCCTGAGGTTTCGGTCGTCAGCCACAGCAGGAGGACGCCGAAAAGCCCGCCGACGACCGTGGCCGGTGCGACCAGCAGGGTGGCCCTCGTCACGACCATTCGCGTGAGGAACCGTGATCGTCCACCTATCGCGCGGATCACCCCGAACTCCCGCAGGCGGGTCGACGTGTCCAGGGTGATCGCGCTGCTGGCGATCAGCATAGCCACGAAGAGACCGATGAGGGCCAGTGCCTGGTAGAGCTGGCTGCTGTCTCGGACGATCTTGTCCGCCTGCGCGGCCTGGTCCGGCCCAGATGCGACCAGCGTCGAGGCAGGAAGGTGCAGTGCGGGGCGCCGGTTGAGAATCTCTTCGCGCACGCTCTGCCAGGGACGCTCCGTCATCACCTCGTAGGCGCTGACCCCCTGTCCCGGCCACAACCTCCGGGTGTCCTCGATGTGCGATACGACAAGGCCTCCCGGCCACAGGAAAGAGTCCACCACTGCGCTCACCACCAGCCGCAGCGTGTCGCCCGCTGGTGTTGGGATCGCCACCTCATCGCCCACTTCCACCGCTTGTTGGAGAGCGAACTGCGTCGAGACGTAGAGCTTGCCGGGGGTCAGCTCGCCTCCGAGTGCTGTTCCTTGCTGCACCACGGGGAGCTTTGAATCTGGTGCCACACCCTGCACGAGGACCCGCGTGTCTTGGTAGGTGATGTAGCCCATCTGTACCGGCCGTACCGCAGCGACGCCGTCCACTGCGGCGAGGGCTTTCTCGGCGTCGGGAGAGATGTTGCGAACGGTGGGCAGATCGTCCAAGGCCACGTCCTGGACCATGAGATCAATGTCGCCCATGCCAGCGAGGGTGGGTTCCGTCGACTTTTGCAGGTTCGTAGCCAATCCCGAGAGGGAGACGAGCAGCACCAGCGCGCCGCTGACCACCATGCCCCCGGAGCGCATCTGCTGTGCGACCCGGTAGTCGGAACTACGCGAGACGAAGCCCGGACGGGTGCGCAGCGCTAGCCGGTCGAACCAGCTCAGCAGCGCGCCGATGAGCACGGGCCCCAAGGTAGCCCACCCGATGAGCAGGAGGATCAAACCGGCGGACCCGAACCGCCCGGGGTCGTTCAGCGTCAGGAGAATCGCAGCGGCCACGGCCACGAAACCCACTAGTCCCAACGTCCACGTGCGCCACGGTGAGACCGGCTGGTTCATCCCTCGGAACTGGTCCTCAGCGGACAGCCGCACCAGCGGGCGCACCCCTGATCTGGCCGCTACCACGCACACCAGCAGAACAGCGGCTGCGGCGCCCGCATACACCGGCGGCGACATCGGGATGGCGGGCACGGGTGCCGCGCTGTTTCTAGAGGAGGCCGGAATGGAGGCCATCAGTGAAGAGGCCGCCGGGGCGGCGAGGACCAGCCCCAGCGCGCAGCCGATCAGGCCGTGCACGACCCCGGACACGGTCGCCAGGCCACGTAGCCGCCGTGACGAAGCGCCGAGGGCTCGGAGCAAGACCAGGCTGACACGTTCGGCGTCGGCTCCAGCGCGAATGATGGTGAAGACCAGGACGAGACCGAGCAGGAAGGCCACCAGCGCCACCAGCGGAAGGTTCTGCAAGATCGGCTGGATGCCGATGCGCAGCGCGGTGTCCGCGGCTGCCCGGTCCTGGACTTCCAGGCTAGGTTCGCCAGCGACGTATCGGTCTAGCGCCTCCTGCGATGCCACGGTGGGCGCACTCGCCAGGACCACGGTGGGTGCAGCCAGCTCCGGGTGCCCGAACTTTTCGAGTGTGGACGCCGTCATGATGGCGTAAGCGGACTGGTCGAACTGAGGGTATCCCTGAGCTGTTGGGTCGGGGCCAACCACGACATCGAGGGCGACCGGACCTAGCCGGACCTGCGCGGTCGCGCCGACCGCTTGGCGAACGGTCTCCCGCAACGGTGTGCTCAGCCAGACCTGGTCTTTCTCGCCGGAGGTGTCGGTACTGTGCTGTGCGTCCGGAAGAATCAGAACGACCGCCCTCTCCCCATCGATCGAGCCTTCAAGCTGGGCTGCCGGTAGCACCTTCTCCAGGCCCTCAATGTCGAGAATCGCGTGAAGCTGTTGCGGAGTCACAGCCGTGCCGGTGCGTGTGCTGATGATTCTGTTGCGTTCGTGAAAGACGGCGTCGAGCTGGTCCTGCACCCCTTTGTCGAAGGCGTTCAGGACGAGGAGAACGCTCGATGCCATGGCGGTGATCGCAGCGATTCCTGCGATGGTGGAAACCGAGCGAACCCATGAGGTCCGAAATAGCGCGAGCGCTAGCCTGATGCGTTCTCTCACGTCACACCCCGCGTTGATGTAGACGCCCGTCAACGATCTTTACCTCGACGTCGGCGGTGGCTGCGACGAGAGGATCGTGCGTCACGACGATCAGCGAAGCGCCGTGAGCCTCCCGCGCACGTTTCAGGGCGGTAAGCACGTCCGCCGTGGACTGCTCGTCCAGATTGCCCGTCGGCTCATCGGCGAGAATCAGCTTCGGTGCGGTAACCAAGGCACGTGCGATGGCGACGCGCTGCTTCTGACCGCCGGACATAGCCGCCGGACGGGCCTGGGCAAGCTCACCAATGCCTAGTTCGTGCAGGGCCTGCCGTGCCCGATCCTCAATCCAGCTCCCCCGTCGGCGGGAGGACAGGACCAGGGGAACAGCGACGTTCTCCCAGGCATTCAGCCGCCCGAGGAGGTGGAATGACTGGAAGACGAAGCCCACGTTCTCCAGCCGGAACCTGGCGCGGGCGTCCTCGCTAGTCCCGTCTAGCTGGGTACCGCAGACGCGGATACTCCCCGACGTAGCGCTCAGCAAACCGCCGATGATAGCCAGCAGTGTGCTCTTGCCCGAACCGCTGCGGCCGCGAACCGCGACATGGGTGCCCTCGCCCACGGCGAAGTCAACTTGGGACAGGATCACCTTCTTAGGGCGCTCTCCAACCTCCTTGGAGACCCCTTTCAATTCAATGACATTAGACATATCGGCCTCGCCTTGGAGAAAGTTAAGATTCATCGATGCTCCAGGATCATGTCGAGCTCAGATCGCCAGTCCGCGGTGGCTTCTAGCTGAGATAAAAGACTATGGACGCCAAGGTTAATCCTGTTCATG
>JAUMYR010000324.1 GCA_030528545.1 Propionibacteriaceae bacterium | reverse complement strand
TCTGCCCGATCGGCCAGCCACCAGCCCAGAGCCACACCGGCGATGTCGGCGACCAGGTCCACCAGATCGCCGGAGCGATGCGAGACCAGGCCCCACTGCACCGCCTCACTGACCGGCGCGTGCACCAGCAACAGTAGCAACGGCCAGGTGGAACGGATGAGGCGCCGGGCCAGGTAGGCCGGGACGCAGAACAGCCCGAGATGCACCACCTTGTCCAGGCCGGGAATCTCCAGCCGGCTCGGCTCGGGGCTACCGGGCACGTAGAGGGCCAACAGGTGCCCGAACAAGGCGATCGCCAGCGCCAGCCACCATCCCCAGGGGCGAGCCTCCCGCGCTGTCTTTTTCGGGTGTGCCGGTTCAGCGCCCAGGCACTCCGCCCCCAGGTGCGAAGAAGGGTGAGCCGAGAACCGGCCCCGTGGGGCCCCGTCCGGCGATCCGTGAGGGGGTGGGGTGGGGGCGGACATCAGCTCTCACCCTCCTTGCCCACCACTTCTACCGCGACCCCGGCGATAGACAGCGCGGCGAGCAACTCCGTAGGCGCGTCGCCGGTGGTCACCAGGCAATCGAGGTCCTCGCAGCGGGCGAACACGAAACTAGCCTGGCGGCGCAGCTTCGCTCCGGTGGCGACGAGAATCGTGCGTGCGGCAGCTCCGATACCGGCCTTCTTCACATCCGCGTCCTCCCAGGAGTCCGACATCAGCCCATGCTCGAGCGAGGCCGAACAGGTCCCCAGGACGAAGGCGTCGGCCCGGAAGGAGCGGATCGCATCGACCGCACCCACGCTCGACATTGCTAGGGTTTCCCGGTCCAGCGGGCCCCCGGGCAACACCACCTCCGCCTCCCCTCCGGTGAGCGCCACAGCCGCGCCCAGCGACAGCGGCATCGCGACGATAGGACGCGAGGCCAGCTGTCCGGCTACCATCAGCGCGGTCGTGCCATTGTCGATCAGGACCGTCTCGCCGTCGCAGACCAGCGCAGCCGCGGCGCTGCCTAGAGCGAGCTTCGCCGCGTGATCGGTCTCAAGCCGTTCGGCATAGGGCACGCGCATCCCCCGGGTCGCGCGGACAGCGCCGCCGTGGGTCCTGGCTAGGACCCCGGCCTCGGACAGCACCGCCAGATCCCGGCGAATGGTGATCGCCGAGGCACCCGTGAGAGCCGCCAGGCTGGCCACCGACACGTGACCTCCCGATCGCACCGCACGAATGATCGTTTTGTGCCGAACCGATCGTTGCATGCGATCACTTTAGATCGTAGCGTTCACGCCATGACCATCAGCGCCCGCGCCCGTCCCGCGCTTCTGTTCGATCTGTATGGCGTGTTATTGAACGATCAGCCGGCTTCTTCCCTCGCGGCGATTGAGGAGGCCGCCGGTCAGAGCGGACCGGAATTCTGGGCATGCTACTGGGGGTATCGGCCCGCCTATGATCGGGGCGAGGTCTCCAGCCAGGACTACTGGCAGGCCATCGGGTCGGCGACGGGAACCCCGATCCGGGACGTGGACGCGGCCATCTCGGCCGATCTCGATGGCTGGCTCGACGCCGATGCCGAGA
>JAUMYR010000059.1:10262-15476 GCA_030528545.1 Propionibacteriaceae bacterium | reverse complement strand
AGGCCGACGTTGCAGGTGCCGTCACCCATGCCGAAGATCCAGCCGTAGCCGGGCAGCAGGTTGGACTGACCGGGTGTGCCGTCCCACAGTTCCAGCCAGGACTCCAGGTAGTCATCGTCGTGGCGCGGCGAGGTGTAGTAGGTGCGCACCGCCACCCCCATCGGCCGGTCGTCGCGCTTGTTCAGCCCCATGCTGATCGCCAGCCGGGCCGAGTTGCCGTCGGCCGCCACGACCAGGGGCGCCCGGAACTCCCGGCCGTCCTTGGCCCGGACCCCGATGATGCGGCCGCTTCGCTCGTCCAGGATCGCCTCGGTGACGTTGGTGTCCTCGAACATCCGCGCCCCGGCGGCGACGGCGTGCTTGGCCAGCAGGTCGTCGAAGTCGGCGCGGGGCCGGACGAGGCCGTAATTCGGGAAGTCGGCCAGTTCGGGCCAGGGCATCTCGAAGGGCTGGACCCGCCCCCCGTAGATGCGCAGGCCCTTGTTGTGCAGCCAGCCGTTCGCCTCGGAGGTATCGATGCCCAGCCGGATCAGCTGGCGCGTCGCCCGTGGCGTCAACCCATCACCGCAGACCTTGTCGCGCGGGAAAACCGATTTCTCCAGCAAGACGACGCTGAGCCCGCGGCGGGCGAGGTGGATGGCGGTCGACGACCCCGCGGGGCCTGCGCCGACGACGATGACATCAGCCTCAGTGACGGGCATGCTGATTACTCCTGTGGGTCGGTTGCCGGGTCAGTCTACGGGAGCCCGTCCCCGCGGTGCCAACCCCGCCGGTTATCACGCTGCGGGCAGCAGCAGAAGGGTTATCGTCCCTGGTCAGAGCTGAGCCGACAGGTTTAGCGAGGCATCTGGCCGATATAGTCGCCCTCCCCCAGGTAGGCCCGGACGTTGTGGGCGATGCGCTGCTCAGCCCCAACCGGGCGCCCGCCCGCCGAATGTGGGGTGATGATGAGGTTGGGGGCCTCCCACAGCGGGGAATCGGCCGGGAGCGGCTCGGTGCTGGTGACATCCAGGCCTGCCCCGGCCAGGCGTCCGGTGCTCAGCGCCGCCACCAGCGCGTCCTCGTCGACCCCGGAGCCCCGCCCGACGTTGACCACCACCGCGCGAGCCGGAAGCAGGCCCAGGGTGCGTTCATTGAGCGCCTTGATGGTGTCCACACGGTGGGGCAGCACCATGATGAGGACTTCGGCCCCAGCCAGCGCCGCGTCCACGTCGTCGGTGACCGGGAACCCGGCCCGCTCGCCCGCCGTGGTGGCGATGCCGGTGACGTTCGCGCCGAAGGCGGCGAGCAGCCGCCCGATGGCCTGGCCGATGCCGCCGAACCCCCACACCACGGCGTTGGTGCCGATCAGTGTGGTAACGGCTTCCCGCGGCCGCATCGGCTGCACCCCACCCAGCTCGCTGGCCCAGCGGTGCTCCCGCTGGGCTCTGGCGCAGGCCGGGAGGCCGCGCAGCAGGGCCAGCGTCAGTCCCAGCGCATGCTCTGCCACCGTCAGATCGTGGAAATGGGCGCCGTTGGTGATGACGACGTGGTCTGGGAGGTCCAGCGCCATGATCTTGTCGGGTCCGGCGAGATAGGTCTGTATCCAGCCCAGCCTGGGCAGGTCGGCGAAGAAACCAGCCAGATCCGGGTTCGTTCCCCAGCAAACGATACCTTCGGCGTCCCTGTGCTCCTCGGGGACCCGCTGGGCCTCATCAATCCACACGGCCTCGACACCATCGGGGAGGTCCAGGTCGCCCAGTTCGGTCAGGGTGGAGATCAGCAGCTTCATCGTTGCTCCTTTCGTCTCCACGATATCGGTGGGATCTCGGCCGCGCACGGAGTCCCGGCCCGCGGCGGCGCCACGGGCCGGTTCGCATAGAGTTGGCCCGTGCTGACCTACCCCACCACCCACACCGACGGCCCCGAAGACGACCCCTACCGCTGGCTGGAGGGCACCGGCCCAAAGGTAACGGCCTTCGTCGCCGCCCAGAACGAGCTGGCCGAATCGGTGCTGGCGCAGTTGCCCGCCCGTGAGGCTTTCCGGGACAGCGTCACCGCTTTGCTGACCGCGCCGACCCGCGGTTGCCCCTTCGTGCGCGGCGGACGCTACTTCGCCTGGCACAACGACGGCACCAACCAGGACGTGCTGGTCACTGCCGAAGACCTCGACGGGCTGGAAACAGGCCGGGTGCTGCTCGACCCGAACTCCTTCTCCGCCGACGGCACGGTGGCGGTCAGCGCGGCGGCGGTCAGCCCGGACGGGACGCTGCTGGCCTACTGCGTCTCCGACGGCGGCTCCGACTGGTGGACGATCCGGGTCCGCGAGGTCGCCAGCGGCGCCGACACCGGTGAGGTCATCGAGTGGTGCAAGTGGCAGGTCCCGGTCTGGCTGCCGGATGGGCATTCGTTCAGCTACTGGGCCTACGACGCCCCCTCCGGCGCCGCCCTGATCGAGGAACAGGGGGCTGGCAGGCTGATGCGCCACACGGTGGGCACCCCGGCCTCAGCCGACGAGGTGCTGTTCGCCGAAGCGGACGAGCCCCGGCTGTTCGCCCACCACCACCCGCGCCACGACGAGTGGTTCGTCTTGAGCACCAGCACCGGGGCCTCACCGGGCAACGACCTGAGGGCGCGGCGCTGGGACAGCCAGGAATGGATTCACCTGGTGACCGGCAGGGACGACGAATGGGAGCCGGTCGGTATCCGCGGCGACCTGCTCTACACCCTCACCAACGCCGAGGCCCCACGCCGCCGCCTAGCCGCGATCGACCTGATGACTGGCCAGCGCCGCGGTGTCGTCGCCGAACACGAGACCGACGTGCTGCTCAGCGTCGAGCTGACCGCCTCCGGATTGGTGCTGTGCTATTCCCACGACGCCCAACACCGCGTCCTCCTGGCCTCGGACTCCGGGGAGCTGGGCGAGGAAGTGCCACTCGGCGGCGGGCTGAGCGTCGTGGCGATCGAGACCGGGGACTCAGACGAGTTCTTCGTCAAGACCACAAGCTATGTCGACCGGGGCACCCGTCACGCCGTGTCCCGCGACGGCACGCGGGTGATCCAGCATCGGCGCTTGCCATCACCGGGACGGGTGGCACCGGAGGCCACGACCACACGGATCTGGGCGACCAGCAAGGACGGCACCCCGGTGCCCGCCTTCGTCGTCCGCGCCCGCCATAGCGAGGGCCCCCGCCCGACCCTGATCTGGGGTTATGGCGGGTTCAACATCGCGATGAACCCGGAGTTTCGCGCCATCTTGTCCGCCTGGGTCGAAGCGGGAGGGGTGCTGTGCGTCCCCAACCTGCGCGGCGGCGGCGAGTTCGGCAGCGACTGGCACCGTGCCGGGACGAAGGAGCGCAAACAGAATGTGTTCGACGACCTCTACGCCGTCGCGGAACAACTCGTGGCCGAAGGGATCACCACCACCGCCCAGCTGGCACTGCACGGACGCTCCAACGGCGGCCTGCTCGCCGGGGCCGCGCTGACCCAGCGTCCCGAGCTGTGGGCGGCCGTGCTGCCCGGCGTCGGCGTCTTGGACATGGCCCGGTTCCACAAGTTCACGATCGGGTGGGCCTGGATCGATGACTACGGCGACCCCGACGATGGCGCCCTGGACTATCTGCTGGCCTATTCGCCGCTGCACAACGTGCGGGCCCAGACCCGCTACCCGGCGACGCTCATCACGACCGGCGACCACGACGACCGGGTGGTCCCGGCGCACAGTTACAAATTCGCCGCGACGCTACAGGCCGCCCAGGCCGCCGATGCCCCCGTGCTGCTGAGCGTCGACACCCGGGCCGGGCACGGCGCTGGCAAGCCCAAGGACGCCGCGGCCGCCGAGTTCGCCGATCAGCTGGCATTCGCGGCCCACTTCACGGGGCTCAGCGTGCCTTCGGCCCAGAATTGAGCCGGGGGCTCCGGGACAGCCCGGTCACCCCGCGGCTCGTGTGGGGATGGCTCCACGACGAACTCCGGTGGACGTTTACGCTGCCGATGGGGTGGCTTCAGGGCGTTGCGTTCAACGCCCTGCTCGCCGCTGGCTATCTGCTCCTCTGGCCGCTGGTGGCCAGCGAACAGTACGACATCGTGTCGCTGTTTACGGTCTATTTCGCCACTTTCATCATGGCCGATGTCACCACCACCAACGTGTTCGGCCACGACATCCTCCGGACCGTGCGGGCGCTGGAGGCGGGCCGCTCCTTCGCCTCCCTGATCGCGGTCAAGAACCTGGTGCAGGTGATGGTGGTGGTGATCCCGATGTCGCTCATTACCTTCGGGGTCACCTGCTGGGTCGAGGGCGCCGACGATCTAGCGCTGACCGTGCCCAGGGTGCTGTACCCGATGCTGCTCTGGCTGGGGATCGGCAACCTGCTGAGCGTCCTCGCCCCGGCCCTGCCCGCCCCACTGGCCTGGAGGATCGGGACGCTGCGCCGCGGCTGGCCGGGCTGGCGCCTGCACCGGGCCACCCTGCTCGCCTACGCGATGCCCTACCTGCTGTACTACCTCACCGCGGCCAGCGACCTGCCCGGCAACCTCAACGCGCTGTTCTCGCTGCTTGGATCGATGCCGCAAAAGTGGCAGTCCGGATACATGCTGCTGACCGCCTCCGCGGTGATCTATCTCGTTGTGACCCGGCTCAGCGTGCGATGGCATGACCGTCGCGGGCTGGTGTTGTGGATGCAACGCGAGTTCGTTGAGGAGGCACCGCTACCTGGGCAGGTCCGCGCCGCGGCACGGCGGTTGCTGCCTCCGGCACCGGCCAGCGAGGACGCCGTTGGCGGGTACCGGGAACCCTAGAGCCCGCGTCAAGGCAGTCTTTGCCCGCTTCAAGTGCCTCGGATAGTCTGCGCGAGTGACGTTCACCACCGGCCTGCCGCGGCTGCGGGCACTCACTGTCGCCATCGAGGATCCGGGGTGCCTCCTGGACTACCTGGCCGATGACCAGCCCTGCGCGGCCTTCGTGCGGCGCGGCGAGGGGTTCATCGCCATCGGTGAGGCCCTCCGGTTCACCACCGACTGCCCAGACGCCGCCGATGTCTGGTGGGAGGAAACATCGAGCGAGATTGAGCACGAGACCGAGCTACCAGGGGTCTTCGGCACCGGGCCGCTGGCGATCGGCTCCTTCGGGTTCGACCCCGACCATTCCGCCGAGTCGTCGCTGCTCGTCGTCCCGCGCCTGATCCTCGGCAGCCGCGACGGCACGCACTGGCTCACCAGCATCTGCGAGCGGCAGCC
>JAUMYR010000059.1:7972-10162 GCA_030528545.1 Propionibacteriaceae bacterium | reverse complement strand
GGCGGCCTGGCTACCTCCCGGGTGCTGGCCGGGACCATCCGGCGCACCGGCGAGGAGGCGGACGCGGCCCGGCTGGCGATCGAGCTCGCCCAGTCGGGCAAGAACGCCCGGGAACACGCCTATGCGGTAGCTTCGATCGCGGAAGCACTCGAACCTTATTGTTCGGGCATGCACGTTCCCGAACGGCCATTCGTCCTCGAACTGCCCAACGTCTTGCACCTGGCGACCGATATCACCGGCGTCGCCGAGAGCGCTCATTCCGCCCTCGCGCTAGCGTCCGCGCTGCACCCTTCGGCCGCGGTGTGCGGCACCCCGCGGGGAGCCGCCCGCGAGATCATCGCCCGCTACGAGGGCATCGACCGCGGCCGCTACGCGGGCCCTGTCGGCTGGATCGACGCCCACGGCGACGGGGAATGGGCCCTGGCTCTGCGCTGCGGCCGCCTGACTGGGCCTAATGAGCTGCGGCTGTTCGCGGGCGTGGGCATCGTCGCCGACAGCGACCCCTCCGATGAGTTCGCCGAGACCGCTGCCAAGTTCGTCCCCATGAGGGACGCGCTGGGCAGCGGGTGAGCTACCGCCCGCCGGGTAGGACACCCCCGGCGGGCAGCCTGCCTCATTGTCCGGGCGGTTCGGGGATCTCGAAGGTGGTGGAGGCCACCAGCTTCTGGAACTCCTCGGCCACGGCCCTCAGGTCGTCGCGCAGTGCGGTCAGGGTCAGCCAATAGGCCCAGCGCCGCCCGGAGTTCTCCTCCGAAACCTCGAAGAGGGTCGTCATCTGGCCGATCGGATAGACCTCCTCCCCGACCTTGATCTTGAAGACCAAGGCCTGGAAGTAAGCCGTCTGGTCCCCGCCGCTGGTGTCCCGGCGCTCCAGCACCTCGATGTCTCGCGAACTCGGGCGCAGGGTGTCTACCAGGTAGTCCGCGATACCGGACAAGGGGACGTCCGGGCGCATCTCGGCCGACCTGACCACGACATTTGGCCGGAACCGCGGGTAGTCCCCGCGGCGCAGCAGCGTCGGTTGCTCCTGCTCCGGGTCGAGCACCCAGTCTTCGCCGGGCATATCGAAAAGAACGTTCAACGGAAAACTAGTCATATCCATCACCTAAAACGGCCAGAGACCGGAAATGAAGCCACCGACGGCATCAGCCGCACCCTTCACCGAGTCCACCAGCTTGGGCACGTCAACCTGGAAACCGACCGAGACCTTACCACCGATCCCGATCGCCGCACCAAGCTCCAGCTTGAACCCGAACTTACCGTCCACCTCGCCGAACTGGGCCTTCGCGCTGGCGCCGATGCCAGCCCAGCCCTCGGCCCCTCCGGTCACGCCGACGCCAGCGACATCGGCCGACCCGCTCACCGAGGCGCGGGCACCGGCGAACGCTTCGGCCTCCGCGTTGACACCCGACTTGCCGATCCCGAGCTCGACATCGGCCTTGCCTCCGACGTAGGCCTCGGCCTTGCCCTTGGCCTCCAGGACGCCCCACTCGGCCTGGCCGTCGACGCCTGCTCTGACCAGACCGGCCTCGACACCTGCCGCGCCGCTGAGCTGCCAATCCTTGGCCGACACCCCGGCCTTGGCGTCGTAGAACAGAACGTCGGCCTTGACCGTGGCGTTCGCGTTCTCGCCGCCCCACGTCCGGTCCCAGTTCCACACGTTGTCGCCGGTCGAGACCTCCGCGATCTTGAACTCGGTCTTCCTCTTCCAGTCGGACTTCTTGTCAGAGCCGTCGGCCTCGCCATCTCCAGGCTTCTTGCCCGAGCCGTCGGAATCTGAATCCTCAGGCTTCTTGCCCTGGTCATCGGCCTCGCCATCTCCGGGCTTCTTGCCCGAGCCGTCAGAGTCCCCATCCCCCGGCTTCTTGCCCGGGTCGTCGGGATCGGGGAGCTCGGCCCCCTTGGTGTACTTCCAGTCCCACTTCCAGGAGTGCCGCTCCCATTTCTGCGAGACCTTGTCCGTGCCTTCTAACTTCCACGGCCCGTCTCCGGAGGATTGGAACGTCCTGCCGCCACCCCCGTACCCGGCGCCGCCCCCGTCGAACTCGGTGCTGGTCTGGTCCTGGGCGTCGGCGTTGGTGCGCGCCTTCTCCGACAGTTCCACCAGCTGCTGAACGATCTGGGAAACCCGAGAACGCATGGATCCGTTCCACTCATTAGCGAACTGATCCCGGTCTGGGCCCTTCCACA
>JAUMYR010000059.1:0-7872 GCA_030528545.1 Propionibacteriaceae bacterium | reverse complement strand
CGCATGGATCCGTTCCACTCATTAGCGAACTGATCCCGGTCTGGGCCCTTCCACACGCTACCGGCCGAGCCAACCAGCCGGTCGATCTCCTGAGAGACGCCCCGCAGTTTCGACGACTCGTTCTTCAACGCCCGCCCGATCCGCCGGACCGTTTCGATATTCATGCCATGGGTAATATTCCCCATCAGTCATCCCCCACTACCAAAGAACAGCGCTTACCTGTCATCTCCATTGCTGAGGCGCTAACCAAAAATCCCGGGCAGATCCCTTCTGCCCGGGATTCCCAACCACACATGCCACCTAATCTTGTGTCGACGAAGAATGGGTGCCGGACACCGTCCGGCACCCTGATCCTCAGAACGAGCTGGACGTGCTGGTCTGGGCGGTAGCGTTGCTGCGTGCCTTCCTGGCAAGGTCCTCAAGATCGTTCTTCAGCTTGCGCAACTGGGGACGGTGCTGGCCTTCCCACAGCTGGCTGAACTGGCGAGAGTCCGGGCCCTTCCACGCTTCCAGCGCCTCCTGGATGTGGTTGTTGACATGCTGGATGATCGCCTCGATCTGCTGTGCCTCGCGATCCAGCTTGCCAGCGATCTGCCTGACCTGCTCGACATTCATACCATGAGTAATAGCCATTTCTCAGCCTTTCTTTTTGTTTTCCCGCTTCGTTGTTTACAACACTATTTGGAGTCTGCGAACGCCGCAATGGGGAACATTCACCATGGCCCCTTTTCAGGAGTCCACCAGGGGAACCTGAACCTTCACCGGCTTCCCATCGGCGATCCAGTAACCCCGGCCAGGCGGCATCTCCCTGGGCTTAACCGGAGGCGTCTCGATCCGCAACAGGGACTCTCCGTCATAGGATTCAGGTTGCAGGATCAGACCAGTCCGTTGATTCTTCGCCTCTTGAGGTAGCGGCCCACCCGAGTTCCACTCCGATGTTTCCGATTCGGCGACCACGAGATGGCCGTTCAGCCGGAGCCGTTTCACCAGGTCGGCCAGTTCGTATTCGAGAGAGGAATCGACGAACTGGCCATAGCCCTCGATGAACAGCGCCATCCCGGGACGATCCGCGGGGGCGGGCCGGGCGGCGTATTCGCTCAGCATCGGGAGCAACTCGCCCACGGCGGATTCTCCGCTCACGCTGCGCTGCCACAGCCCGAGCTGTCCCAGCCCGCTGCGGCCCGCGCTCAGGTGCGCCATCGGCAGCGACGGGTCCCAGGCCCGCAGCGTCCTGGCCATCCAGCTGATGGCATTGGTCCGGCCCGACCGGGGCCCGCCAGCAACCACGATCACGCCAACCGGGCTGAACGCCACCGGGCTGAGAGTCTCGCTGGCGATACCCAGCGTCGGCAGTCCCCCCGTCTGCGGTGGGACCTCGGCGGCCGGGATCTCAGCCGGGAGCTTGCGGATCTGGACCGGTGCCGGACGACCCTGGCCACGCAGGAACTCGGCCAAGCCCTCGATCAGTCGCGCCTGGGTCACCGAGTTGACGTTGTCGCCGAGGATCGCCAGCTGAAGCTCCTGCGGGTTGCCGACCTGCATGGCCCGGCCGGGCGGGCTGGCCGGGCTGAGCACGTCTCGGGGCAGGTTGAAATCCAGGTAGGCGTCGGCCTCGGCCTGCCGGAGCACGATCCGGCGCTGGAAAGAGGACAACATGGTGTTCGGCACGGCCTGCAACCGGTCGGCGCTGATCGCGACGTGCACCCCCACCCCACGGCCGTCCACCATGATCTGCTGTAGCCTCTCGAACACCGCCAGCCGGGGCATCTGGGTCTCGTACTCCTTGCGGAAGGTCCCCATGCCATCGATCAGGACGAGGATGCGCTGCTCATCGAGGCTGCCCACCACGTGCCGGTACTGCGTGATGGTGGTGGCCCGCACCGCCGAATATCGCTCCATCCGCTCCGCGACGGTCTCGGCGAGGAACTTCACCAGCCGGGCGACCAGTTCGTCGTCGTCTCCGGGAATGATGGCACCCACGTGCGGCAGCGGCTCCAGCATCGACAGGCCGCCACCAGCGAAATCCAGCCCATAGACCTGGACCCCACCCGAGCGCGGGGTGATCGCGGCCGCGACGGCGAGCATCCGCAGTGCGGTGGTCTTGCCTGAACCGCCCGCCCCGAAATAGGCGATGTTGCCCTCGGTGTCGGGATGGAAGTACTCGGTTCGCTGGGTCTGGCTCGCTGGGTCGTCCACCACTCCCAGCGCCAAAGCGGTGTCCCGGCGCTGATTGAGGCGGTTGAGGTCATAGGTCGGTGCCAGTTCCGGCTGCCACGGCAACCGGGGACGCGGCAACCCTGCCTGTTCGAAGGCCGCTGAGACCGTGGTCACCACCCGGTCGATGTCAGAGGCCACCGCATCGGTGTTGACCACCGGGACGGGCACCCGCCATGGCTGCCCCAACCCGAAAGTCATCTCCTCGACCAGGATCGGCACCGAGGAGGCCTCCTTGACGGTCTTGGCCCCCGGGTAGGCGGACTGGAACTGCATGATCCGCCCGGGGCCGGTCTTAGCCGCCGCCCGGCCCGGGGTACCGGGATCGAAGTGCGCGGCCAGTTTGTCATCGAGCACATCCTGGGAATCGGACTCGTCGGCCACCCGCAACGCCACCCTTAGGTTGGTATTGGCGCGCAGGCTGTCCTTGATGACCCCAGCCGGGCGCTGAGTGGCCAGCACCAGGTGCAACCCGAGGGAACGGCCCCGCTGTCCGACATCCACCACGCCATCGACGAACTCGGGGACCTCCCCGACCAGGGCAGCGAACTCGTCCACCACGATAATCAGCGACGGTGGGCATTCCGGGTCTCCCGCCTTCTCCAGGGTCACCAGGTCCTTGGCCCCCTTGCGATTCAGCAGGTGCTCCCGGTAATGCAGTTCCGCCCGCAGCGAGGTCAGCGCCCTCCGGACCAGGTGCGGGGACAGGTCGGTCACCAGCCCGACGCAGTGTGGCAGGTCGGTGCACCGGGCGAAGGCGGACCCGCCCTTGTAGTCGACGAATAGGAAGGTCACCCGGTCTGGCGACAGCGATTGGGCCATGCCGAGCACCCAGGCCTGGAGGAACTCCGACTTCCCGGCCCCCGTGGTCCCGCCGACCAGCGCGTGTGGGCCATGCGTGCGAAGGTCCAAGGCCAGTGGTGATGCCGCGCCCTGCCCGACCAGCGCGCTCAGCGCGACCGGCTGTTTCAGCGGCACGGTCTGGGTGCGGTCGATGAGGGAATTGTTCGCCCGCCAGCGTTCGATCTGAGCGGTCGCGGAGTCGGCGAGTTCGTGTCCGGTCAGGGTGACAAAGGAGATGCTGTGCGGCAGATCGGAGTCGTCGTCCACCGGCACCCCAGCGTCGACGACCGGGGCCAGTATCCGCCCGATCCGGTTCGCCTGGTCCTGGCTCAGCAACTCCAGCCGCACCGGCGCGTAATTCAGCGCGTCCCGGACCTTGCCGACATAGCCCTGTTCGGGGCCAACCGACACGAAGGAACGGCAGGCCGCCGGGATCTGGGACAGGTGCTCGGCCACGAAAACCGTGTAAACCCCGACGTCGGGGCCCGCCTCGACCACCCGGTTCAGGCGCGCATGGTCGACCATGGCCCCATCGACGAGGAGGATCAGCGTCGGCACCACCGGGGGGTCCTCTTTCGGCTGAGTCGGGTCGACCGCTCCGCGCAGCACCGGGCGTTTGGCGTCCTTGCGCCGGGCCGCGATCAGCCCCTCGATGCTGTTCAGCAGCACATCCGAGGTGGCCGAATCCGCGGCCAGATGAGTCCCAGACAACGGAGAATGGGGAGAGGAGGTGTGTGGCAGCCACTCCAGCCAGCGCCACCGGTCGCAGTTCGACGAGGATGTCAGACAGGCCAGGCTGACCTCGGCCGGGGAGTGTAGACACACCAGCTGGGCCACGATGGAATGCGCGACCCCCATCAGTGTGGTGGGTTCGCCGTAGACCCCGAGCGAGCCGTCCTGGCGCAGCGAGGCCACGATCGGCACATCGGGAATCCAGCGGAACTCTTCGGCCAGATCCGCCGCGATCTTATTGAGATCCGGCTGGTCGCTGGCTTCGAACTCGGTGTCCAGGAGGGTGATCGGGACGTCGGCGCCCAGGCCCAGCCTCACCCTCAGGAATTGGTCGTGTTCTGGCCTGCGCGACCACAAGGCGGGCATCAGCTTGAGCGCCTGGTCGACCACGCTGACCACGTCCGGCTGCTGGGCCAGCCGCACCTCGCGTTCGATGTCGTAGGCCTGGCTCAGCCGCTGCCGGGTCGATGCGATCGCCTCAAGGTAACGTTTCTTGGCCTGCTTGTTCTCCCGCCTGACCCGAACCCGGTCATCCAGCCAGGCTCCGATCAGGAACAGCGGCGTCAGCGCCATGAAGACGACGCTCAGCACGGAATTGGTGAAGTAGAACAGCACCACCCCCATCAGCGGGGGAACCAGCATCGCCAGGACCGGTAAGGGCTGACGCTCCTTCCGGTTCGGCGGTTTCGGAAGCGGAATCTTGGTCTTCGGTACCCGGGGCACCACCTGGGGAGGGCGGACGAAAGCGATATCGACCGTGCTCAGCTCGTCCTCGTGCGGCGGCCGGACCTGGACGATCTGCATGGTGGTGTCGCCGATCGCGATCACATCGGATGGCCCCACCCGTGCCCGCTGGACCCGCCGGTCCCCCACCAGGACGCCGTTGGCGGAGTTGAGATCGTGCACCTCGATGCCGTCACCGACGATGATCCTCATATGCCGCTTCGACACCAGAGGGTCGTTCAGCCGCACCGTCATCCCGGGCAGGCGCCCCACCTCACACGACCCGAAGGGAATCTCAAAGCGAGCACCCCGATCCGGCCCGTCGAGGATCAGCACATGACCCGCGAGCCGCAACCGGCGGTTCGGGCCACTGCCGCTGACCGGGGCGACCATGACCACGCTGCCGGAGCGCAGGCCCGACTCCACGAGCATGGTCTGAGGCTCCAGATCGCGCGCGATCTGCCCGGCCTGGTCATACAGCCGCAGTGTCGTCTTGGCCGGGTCGAGGGCCAGACCTGGCTTATCAGGTGCGGCCGCCCCGAGCGCGGCCGCCACATCCCCGACGGTCGCTGTGGCGTCCACGCTGATATTCAGATTGACATCCCGGTCGGGTTTACGCAGGGTGAGCCGAAGTTTCACTCCCGGGTGCCCCCGTCCAGCAGCGGCAGGTCCTCACGGGTGACCAGACGCGCCGAGATCGCGTACTCCACGAGGCGGGCTCTCCTATTCGTCGCATAAGACTTGACCCCGCCCCGCAACCCACGGACACCGATCCGGTCCAGCTTGTCGCAGACGTTGTCCAGTTTCCGGTTGAACCTGGTGATGTTCCACCCCAGGCGCGCCGCGGCTTTGGCGCTGGTGGGGATCTCTCCTAGGCCGCTGCCTTCACGCAATAGCATCGGCTCGGCCAACGCCAGGACCACCAGGCGCTGGCTCTCGGTCATCATGACCGAGCCGATGGTGGCCTCACCCAGATCCCTGCTGACCCTGGGCTGATCGAAAGCGGGTAGCCGGTTATAGATCGCCAGTTCATAGGTGGTCGATCCCGCCGAGAGCACCACGACCGCCCGCTCCAGGACCAGCGGCAGGCGAGCCCCGGGAGCCAGCCAAGACTGCAACCTCCCCTCCCCGTCGGAGATGGTGGCCGCCAGCCGGTCACCGACGTTGCACAGCCACCAGAAACCCATCGCGTTCGTGATCGCCAAGGCCCGCCGGTGCAGGTAGGGGTTGTCGTCCAGTACCAGGTCAGCATCTCGTCCGATCGTGAAATCCTGGCCGGGCTCCAGGTGATACCACTCCCCGCAGAACTCGACCGATACCCCGGACTCCGGTGTCTCGGCCTCCTGGGTGGTGCTCAGGTCAGGCACTTGCTCACCCCCGGCGTGGTGGTGGCCCCCACCTTCACTTTCACTGACAGACACATCTGTTTACCCTCCGTGCGCGGCACCGTCGCGGTCTTCTTCTTGGTGCTGTGCGCTCTTTGCTTCTCCTGGTTCTCCGGGTCGTAGGCCTGGAAGACATATTCGGCGTCCTCAGCGGCGTACTCCCAGGTGAAGACCGCGCTGTCGCCGTCGTAGCGTCCGGCCAGGTTAGTCACCTCGGGAACCTTGTTGAAGGTCGGTGCTGGGGCCGGTGGGCGCGTGGACTCCGGCGCCGTGG
The DNA here is from genome assembly GCA_030528545.1 of Propionibacteriaceae bacterium. Next base: position 1,701 of record JAUMYR010000059.1, on the reverse strand, counting down.
TTGGAGCGCGTCCCTCGGCCCGGCTCAGCGTCCACCACACGAAGCCCGCCAGCAGCACGGCCGTCAGGGCGGCCGCTACCGCGACCAGCGCCACCCGTTGGGGACGCCGCGGCGGGGCGGGAGGGGGCTGCGGCACGGGCTGTGGTGCCGGGGCCTGTTTCAGCACGGTGCTGTCCACCTCCGGCGCCTTCGCCCGGCCGGTCACTTCCCAGGAGGATCTCGCCTGGAGGGGCTGCACCTCCCGTCGCACGACGTTATAGGTGGCATCTCCGGCGGCCACCGGCACACCCTCGATCAGCGAGGTATTGGCACCCGAACCGGAACCGGCCTCGACGAGCCGGGTCGGCCCAGCCCCCGTCGGCATCGCCTCCGGGTCGATCGTCACCGGAGCACGCATCTTGGTGTGATCGTCGTCGTCTTCCAGAGGTTCCTCGGCGAGGGGTTCCTCCAGGAGGTCGATCACCGTCATCTGCTGACGCAGATCTGTCTGCACCTCCTGCAACGCCCTAGCGAAATCCAGGACGCTCGGGTAGCGCTGCTGTGGCTGTTTCGCCATCGCCACCGACAAGACCCGTTCGAGCTGGGGCGGGACGTCCTCGCGTCCGGTCTTGGGCAGCGGCATCCGCAGCACCCGGTCCGACATCGCCAGGGGGGTGTTGTCGCCGCCGACGATCTCGAAGGGGGCCCGCCCGGTCAGGAAGGTGTAGATGGTCGCTCCCAGCGAGAACACGTCGGCCTGAGGCCCGGGAACCTCCGACTCGGTCTGCTGCTCCGGGGCGGCCCAGCCGGGAGAGAAACCCTCCGCACGCTGCGCATCGTCGCGTGAAACCGCGATCCCGAAGTCGGTGAGCACCGGATGGTTGTACGCCGTGACCAGCACATTCGCCGGTTTGATGTCGCGGTGGATGATCCCGACCCGGTGCAGGCTCTCGACCGCCCCGGCCAGCTGGATACCGACCTGGAGGGCCCGTTGCACCGTCAGCGGACGCTGCCTGACCCTCCTGCCCATGTTCGGGGGCGGGCAGTATTCCATGATGAGGAAGGGCTGCCCCGACTCGGCGGTGCCGGCGCCATAGACCGACAGCACCGAGGGGTGGGAGGACAGCATCGCCATGAGGTTCGCCTCAGCCTCGAAGGCCTCACGGGACGCCGGGCTGGCGCTCTCGGCCAGCACCTTCACCGCGACATCGCGCCGGGGCACCCGCTGCTCGTAAAGGAAGACATCGGCGAATCCGCCGCTGCCCAAGTGTGCTTTATAGGTGGCTCCCGGGACTTTCGGTGGGGGTTGCGGCACTCGCGCCATCAGTCGAACTCCAGCATCAGCGTGACATTCTCCCCAAGGTCCAGCACGTCTCCGGCCCGCAGGATCGTCGGAGTCCGCTCGTCGATCCGAACGGGGGCCTCCCCCGGGCGCAGCAGGAAGGTCCCGTTATTGGACTTCCGGTCCAGCACCCGGATATCCCAGCCATCCACGCGGATCTCACAATGAGTCCGGGAGATCTGCTGTTCTGGGCTCGGCACCGGAACCAACTGGGGGGAGGGACGTCCCGGCTCCGGGGTCGAGCGGGGCGCCCGGCCCACGATGATGTCACTGTTGAGCGGCACCACGACGCCAGTGGAGACCCGGAGGCGCCCCAGGGGCGGCCTGGGGATCATGCCGGTGCGTTCGGTGAGCGGCTGGCCGCACACCCGGCACCGGGA
>JAUMYR010000323.1 GCA_030528545.1 Propionibacteriaceae bacterium | reverse complement strand
TCGTCGACGACAAGGGCAACGACTTCTTCGCCGAGGTGAACAAGCCGGTCACGGTCGAGATCGGCAAGCGTGAGGAAAGCCAGAAGGCTTAGGGCTCACACGGCCGGGGTGGCTGCGTTCTGACGCGGAACCCCGGCCGGCCAGCCGTTAGGTAGCCCGCCTGGAGGCCGCGTCCCGCTCGCGCCAGGTCAGCAGTAGCGCTCGCCCGTCCCCGAAGACCGGCAGCCAGAACACGGCGTGGCTGACGAGTACCCACCCAGCCGCGGCGGGCGCGCCCACGGCCATGAGCACCAGCCCGACGAGGACGGACGCTCCGGGACCGGCGAGCGCCGCGAACCCGGCACCGGCGGGGGTGAGTTCGCCGTGTGGTCGCAGCGAGATCCGCCACCAGCGGCGCTCCACTCCGATGTGGTGGATCGTTGGCAGGCACGCCAGCGCCAGTGCGTGCCTCAGCTCGTGGATCAGGAAAGAGCCGAGGACGCAGCCGATCAACGCCACCGACACCCAAGCGGCGAGCCCGACGAGCCACCCGGCTCCGAAGACGAGGAGGCCGACCGCGGCTCCGCCCCAGAACAGCGCGGCGGCCGCGATGAGCGGGGCACCGGACCAGGCGACCGCCGCGACCACCTCGCGGACCAACTTCACGTCGTCTCCACCAACGACGCCCGATAGGCCTTCAGCCGGCGCAGGATCGTGACGAACAGGAACACGAACACCATGAGCACGATGGTCGAAATCAGCAGGGGCCAGCCCGAGGCGATGCCGACGCTCATGGTGAAGCTGTCGGTGGCCGTCGGAGTGGTCTGGAAGTACACCGCACCGAAGAATCCCTCGGCTCGCTCGCCGACCTCCGAGGTGGACGCCATGAGTAGCAGCAGCGAACCGACCATGCCGACGAGGGTGAGCAGTACCCCGGCGAGCAGGCTACCGAAGAACAGTTTGAGGTAGGTCATATCGACTCCTTCTCTCATGTGAGTTGATGAACCAGACGCTGGAGGCCCCAGCCAGGACGGTCAGGGCGACGATGAGCACGCCGGTGCCACCGGGAAGGTTGAACAGCCCGGCGATCACCCCGACAAAGGCCAGGCAGATGCCGAGCACCAGGCACCCGACCAGCACGCTCAAAGGGTTGTCGTTCTCCGCCGGGAAAGCCGAACCGACCAGCACAGAGCACACCACGGCCCCCAGGACACCGGCGACCGGTTCCAGGCCGGAGGCGATCGCGTCCGGCCACCATGCAGCCAGCACCGCGATCCCGGCGAGGAGGAACGCCCCGACGACCGCGAACTGGGCCAAGATCATGTACCTCCAGATGCGCCAGGACCCCCTCTCGGGGTGCAGCAGCCTCAGACAGCGCGTGTTGCCGTAGTGGTACATGGCTGGGAAACACAGCAGCAGGCACGCCCACAACGGGTTGAGGCCGCGGGCGAGGCTCAGATAGGCGAACACGGCGACGGTGAGCGAGACGCTGAGCCACAGGTGCTGGTTGCGGGCGGCGTAGGCGAAGTGCACCAGCCACGGCCCCCGCGCCCGCCCCGGCTGGGGGACGTTGACGAAGCGCCGGATCGCCG
>JAUMYR010000058.1:1404-15785 GCA_030528545.1 Propionibacteriaceae bacterium | reverse complement strand
AGCCCCACCGTGGTGGGGAACAGGGTGCGCAACACGCCGACTCATGGGTCATCCCCGCCGTGGCAGGGAAAGAGGCGTGCGCTTTCGTAGGATACCTAGGCGTGGGGCGAGCGACGGGCTCGGCCATCACAGCGGACGATCCGGACAAGCACATTCGGCGGCATGGCCGCGTCGGCAGGGCGCGCAGGTTTCAAACACTTGAGCGTTCGTCCCCTGCACGTGCCTCTCATGGGCGCCGGGATGCCTCGGCATCCCTGACGCCGCATCGTTGTGGAGCTCCAACCCTTGCCCACCCGCTGAGACTCGGCGGAGCTTCCACCCCTCGTGGCCTCTGGCCTTGGGCCGCCCCACCGCGGATGCCGACCGGTTGATCCCGGCATCACGCGCCCTGTCCGCGACCTAGTCAGGGCCGTGACCGGGGGATCGGGCAGCCGCAGCGTTGGGAGCGACTACGAGGCCACGCGCCCTCCGGTTACCCGGCCACCGCAACGCTTTTTCCAGGTGCTCAGCTCAGCCCATAGGCCTTGTGGACCAGCCAGATCGGATGTACCGCTTTGACGCCGGAGCCCTTGGCGATCTGCCAGCGGCAGGTTTCGGTGTCGCAGGCGACGATGCCCTCGTTGGTCTGCTTCACCATGTCGAACAGGGGCTTGCCCACGGCCTGGGCGACCTCGTACTTCTCCTTCTTGACCCCATAGGTGCCAGCGATGCCACAGCAGGCGCGTCCAGATTCGATCACCTTGACCCCCGGGATCAGCTCCATGAGCGTGATCGCGGGCATGCCCATGCCTTGGCTCTTCAGCTGGCAGGGCGCATGGTAGGGCACGGTAATGTCGTTGCGGACGAAGTCGGTGGGCAACTCCCCCCGCCGGTGCAGTTCGACCAGGAACTCTGAGATGTCGCGGATGCGGGCCCCGACGTCGGCTAGCCGGGGATCCGACACCCCCATGATCTCGTGGGCCTCGTGCTTCAGCATCCCGGTGCACGACCCGGACGCCGAAATGATCGTCAGTTCCTTACCCGCGGAACGCAACTGATCGCACAACCGCAGAACATGCTCGGTCGCCGAGTCGAACAGCCCGTTGCTTTGCTGGGCCAGCCCGCAGCAGCCCTGCTTCGGGACGATGACCTCGAAGCCGAGGTGTTCCAGCACCTCCACGGACTTGATTGAGGTCTCGACCTCGAAGAACCCGCCGGCGCACCCATGGAAGAACACCACCGGGCCGCGCGTCCGGGGGGTCGCCGGCGGCTGGTGCCGCTTCCACCAGGCGGGGAAGGTCTGGAAATGGGCTGTGGGCATCGGCGCATCCCGGTGCACCCCCACGGTTTTCTCCATCACGACCCGCGCGGGACGGAACTTCAGCATGGCGTTCGCGACCGGCGCGAACGGGCTCATGAGCGTGCCCATCATGGTCGTGTTGCTAATCAGCTTGTCGCGCAGGGGCATGTGGTCGGCCTTCATGACGGCCCGGGCCTGGCTGTTCAGCTCGGCGATCTGCACACCCTGGGGACAAACCAGGGTGCAGGTACCGCAGGAGGAGCAATAGTCGAGTGAATGGTCCACCGAATCGCCGTCACGGAAACGCTCGGCCTGGGGGCCGACGAACTTCGGGCCAGAGAACAGTGGCGTCACAGCGACCACGGGGCACTGCGTCTCGCAGATGGTGCACTTGACGCAGGCGTCCAAAGTAGCCCTCGTCAACTGAGCTTTCGCGTGTTCAAGAGCCTCAACCATTGGTCACTCCCAGAATTGAATCAACCGAGCGCATGGCACTGGCCAAGGCGATCCCCTCCCCGGACTTCTCCATCCAGCGGAAAGCCCCGGCGAGGATGCCACCGGCCGCGTGCAGGTTCTCATAGACCGGCTGGTCGTCCGCCCCCAGGACACGCATCTGGTCATCCACCCTGACTCCGGCGCCAAACAGCGGCTGTGCCGCGAATGGGTCCTCGACGACGAGGGGACCGTCCGGCTTCCACACCGGCAGTCCGAGTGCCGGTTCGCTAACCCGCAGGAAGGAGTCGACGCTGATCGCTCCCGACTCAAAGCCGCCGGGGACGAAGATCACGTGGTCACAGGGAATCTCGGTCGCACGTCCGGCGGTCTCGGTGCGAAGAGCGGTGATGCGTTCCCCGCTGGTCACCGCGCCCGACACGGGGCTGCCGAGAATGAAGTTCACCCGGGTGTCCTTGGCGATCTTGGTCAGTTCGTCGTTGAGTCTCATCCCGGGCACCGACGGGGGGATCGTGGAGATCTCGAATACCGGCTGGCCCAGCTGCTCCTGGATGTCGAGCCAAGCGTTGCTGTCGGTCAGCCCTAGGACACCGGGCAGCCCGACGGTTTCCCCCGGCTCTACGACTCGTCTCAGTTCCGCCACGAAGCGGCTCCGGTATGCCGGGTCATCCATGGCTCGCGCATAGGTGAGCGGGGACGAATCAACCTCGCCTTCGCGTGCGGGCAGATCGATCCAGGCATGGCGGGCATCCAGGCGCCCCCCGTCGGGCAAGTCAGTTCTGGCGAGATTGCCAGCGATCAGCTCCGGCCAGAAATCCTTCAGCTGGCGCAGCCCGACGAGGACCATCCTCTTGCCGCTCACGCACTCGCCCTCGACCATGCTGGGCTGTGGCAGCGCGGTGGGGCGCAGAGCCCCGACCGGAGTGGGCAGGAAGTAGTTGTGATTCAGGTCCCCAGCGATCAGATGGGGAATCAGCGTGCGCAGGTAGTCCACGCCCGCGCGAACCGGGTCCGGTCCGAGAATCGCATAGGGGTGATACGGGTTGTGTCCGGCGAATTCCCGCACCGCTTCCATCAAGGGGCCGGTCACTGGCTGAGGGGCATAGCCCAGCACGTCAATGGTTCCCTGCCCCAACTGGAAGCCGCCAATGCCCTTCGTTACCAGGGACACCTCGATCCCAGCTTCGCGGAGTCGAATAGCGCTGACCAGACCGGTAAGACCAGCCCCAACCACCACAACGTGATCCGTCACAACACACCACCTTCAGTCGCGGGCAAATGCTCGATATTGAGCGTGCCATGGAAGATCCACTGGTCGAGCGCGGTCTGACGCACCTGCGCTCCGTACAGGATTGGCCAGAGCCCGATCCACCGGTTCTTGATGAATAGTCTTAGCAGGCCAGTAGCCCGGTTGACATCGATGACGCCCTCGTGGAGGGCCAGGCCGGTCGCTCTTGACGAGCAGAAACCGCCCTGACAAGGCCCCATCCCCAGGCGGGTCTGGCGTCTAATGTCATCGAAATTGGCCTGGGGCTGTTCGTGCAGAGCCTCGACGAACATGGAACGGCTCATCAGTTCACACTCGCAGATGATCTGATCGGCCAACCGATCCTCCTCGCGCTCGGCCAGGCGATGAGTAACGAGGTATGTCTTGCCGGACTCAGACTTCGGTACCGCTTCCAGCGCCGTTCGGCACGGCCGCTGCTCGCCTCGCTGGGCACACATCTGGTCGACGACGTGCTCTGCCATGAGCCGATAGGTGGTGAGCTTACCCCCGGTGATGGTCAGCAGGCCCTTGAGGCCGTCCCGTTCGGCGTGATCAAGGATGCTCATCCCCCGGCTCATGTGCCGGGTATCCGTCGCCGACACCCGGGTGTCCTTGACCAGCGGACGCGCTCCCGCCCAGGCATGGACCGCGCGGGCCTGCCGGAACCCCGGGACCAGCGCCTCGCCCGCGTCCAGCATCTGCTGTACCTCGTCCTGGGGGATGGTCAGTTTGTCCGGGTCGTCGGCCTTGATATCGGTCGTGCCGATGATGCTTACCGTGTGTACCGGCACCAGGATGTCCCCATCAGTCGGGTAGACACACCGGTTGACTACGGTATTCACCAGACGGTGGTTCATCGCGATCATGATGCCGCGCCCGGGCACCACCTCGACGTCGTGGCATCCGGCCATGGCCGCGATATGCCCAGCCCAGGCCCCGGCGCAGTTGATGACGAAGTCACAGTCGATCACCACGTCTTCACCGGATTTGCGGTCCAGGCAGTGCACCTGACGCACCTGATCGCCGTCCCGGACGATCTTGGTCACCTCGTGGTAGGTGAGCACCTGAGCCCCGTAGTGCTTGGCGGAGTTGGCCGCTCCCCAGGTCATCTGCCAGCCATCCACGGAACCGTCATGCACCGCGATCGCGCGGCTGATTCCCGGATTGAGTCGCGGCTCCTGGCGCAGTGCCTGAGCCACCGGGATCTCCTCGGCCGGGACTCCCGTGGCCGCGGCTCCGGCTAGGAAACGGTCGGGAAACTCTGGGTCGTCCCCGGGTGTGGAAACGAATAAACCGCCGGTCGTTTCCACCGCATCGGCATGAATCCGGGTGACGATGACATTCTCTTCGGCGCACTCGGTCGCCGAACGTGGGTCGCTCACCACGTAGCGGCCACCGGAATGCAACAGGCCGTGGTACCGGCCTGTGGTTCCTTGAGCCAAGTCAGCGCGGTCTACGAGCACCGTCCGGTAGCCGCGCATCGCAACGTCGCGGACAACGCCTACCCCAGTGGCACCGCCGCCCACGACAACGACATCTGTGTCGATCCTTTTCACGGGTTCCTCCAGCTGCGCCAGCGTCCTAGGCGCCTCTTGCGTCCACAGTAGTGAACCGGCGGGCTCCGTCGGGCTTGGAATGGCCAAATGTGCATAGTCAGGCAGCCTCGGCTGACTCCTGTGCAGGCCCGGCTAGGGGCATTTGCCGATGCCTGGGGCGGGCGTCCCGGATGCGGCTGCCTTCGGCTAGCTACCCCTTATGCTAACCACTAGTCACGAGAAAGGTTCCCGATGGAATCAGCTAAGGCGAGCGGGCGAACGCTGCAGAACATCACCAACACGACTATCTTCGTCGTGCTGATCGGCTGGCTGCTGGTCATCGGGAAGTCGTTACTGATCCCGATCATCGTGGCGCTGATCCTGGTCTACATCCTGGCCGCGCTCGACCATCAGCTCGGTGTGCTGCCGGTGGTCCGCGTCCTGCCAGCATGGTTGCGCCGCGTGGTGCTATTGCTGATCTTCCTGGCAATGTTCGCGGGGTTCGCGGCGCTGATCGTGGTTACGGTTCAGGAACTGGTGACGCAGGCGCCGCACTATCAGGCGAATCTGGAGATCCTCTTCGGTGAGTTAACCCGCCTGGTGGGAGTCGAGCGGATGCCCGACTGGGCGACCATCAGGCAGACGTTGCTGGGGCAGATCGACATCCAGGCCTGGCTGTCATCCGCGGCATCCCAGCTCAGTTCCATCGGCGGGATGCTGTTCCTCGTACTGGTCTATCTCTCGTTCCTCTTTGGCGAGAAGGCTGAGTTCGCCAGCAAGCTGGAAGCCGCCTTCCCGGACCCGGCGAGGGCGCAGCAGACGAGGGGCCTGATCGGGGCTATCAACGAGCGGGTCGGTCAGTATCTCGGAACGAAGACGCTCATCAACGTGATTCTCGGTGTGATTTCCTATGTCATCATGGCCGCTTTTGGGCTGGACTACGCCGCTTTCTGGGCATTGCTGATCGGCTTGCTGAACTACATCCCCTACATCGGGTCCATCGTCGGTCTGCTGTTCCCGGTTGCCCTCAGCATCGTCCAGTTCGCCTCCTGGCCACAGACCCTGGGGTTATATGCGGCCCTACAGATCGCCCAGATCGTCGTGGGTAATTTCCTGGAACCGAAGATGGTGGGCCGCAAGGTCAACTTGTCGCCGTTCGTGGTGCTGGTCGCGCTGTCGTTCTGGTCGGCGGTGTGGGGAATTACGGGGGCGATCCTGGCGGTGCCGCTGACCTCGATCCTCGCGATCATCTTCAACGAGATCCCGGCCACACGGCCATTGGCGGTGCTGATGAGCGACGACGTCGGTGTGTTCCGCAAGGTGTTCCTGAGGGGGCGCTCGCGTACCTCGTCGGGATCGGCTAAGCCATGAGGAAGGCCGTTGTCACCGGCCATAGCCGGGGTTTGGGTGAGGCGATGGCGGCCCTCCTGGAGGCCGAAGGCTGGGTCGTGCTTGGGGTGTCCCGCTCAGCTGGTGTTCGGGTCGATCTCAGCTCTCCCGGCGAGTTGGCGTCCTGGCTGGACTCTGGGGACTTGACCGCATTCCTCGGGGACGCCTCCGAGATACTGCTCATCAACAATGCTGGAGCGGTCGCCCCGATGGAAGTGGCTGGACGCCAGTCCGTCGGTGAGATCGCCAGCAGCGTGAACCTCAACGTGACGGCCGCGATGGCTCTTACCGATGCCGTCTTGCGCGTGCGCCCGGATGGAACGCCGGTGCGGGTCGTCCACATCTCCAGCGGCGCCGCCCGGCGGGCCTATCCGGGCTGGAGTGTCTACTGCGCCACCAAAGCGGCCCTCGACATGCACGCCCAAGTGATCGCGTCCGAAGGACACCGGGGTGTGCGGATCGCCGCTCTCGCCCCGGGAGTGGTGGATACCGCCATGCAGGCCCAGATCCGTGACGCAGAGGGGTTTCCGCTGCGGGATCGCTTCGTCGCGTTGAACGATGACGGGCAGCTGACCAGCGTCGAGGAGGCCGCCGCCCGGGTGCTGGCGCTGATCGACGCTCCTGACTTCGGGCAGCGCGTCATCGCCGATGTCCGCGATTGAGGACGCCGGCGCCGCACCTTGGCGCGCAGGGTCTCGCGGTGCTGAGGGAGTAGCACCGGGCAGGGCTGGGCTCCGCTAGCGTGCCTTCCTTGGGGGTATCGCGTGGTGCTGGCGGCGAGGCTGATGCCGGGGTGGCTGGCGGGCGCGGTTCTCGGCTGGTTCTAGTCCGATCTCGTGTGAAGCGACGGGACGCGAGAAGCGGGGGCCTTTTCCTGGCCCGGGGAGTTGTGCGCTGTCACAAGCTGGGTCACCGTAACGAGTGAGGCCTGGGTCAGCCTAGAATCCTTGAGTTATCAATGCGGTGGGCGGTGAGGCAAACCGGTTAGAGGTGATGCCTCCGGCCTGCCCGGATGACTGGACATGCAGCAAGCGGGGTGGGCATGTTGTGTACACCCTGAGTTGATGCCTCCGGCCGGCCGGCGGCCTGGACATAGCAGAGGGCCCGGTCATCATGACGATGACCGGGCCCTCTGGACGCGCTATCAGGCGGCGACGACCTCCACCTTGATGTGGGCGGTCACCGCGGCATGCAGCTTGACCGCGACGGTGTGCGAGCCGAGGCTCTTGATCGGCTTGGCGATCGAGACCGCGCGCTTGTCCAGGGCCGGGCCACCGGACTTCTTCACCGCGGACACGACATCGGCGGGGGTCACCGCGCCGAACAGCTTGCCAGCCTCGGACGCGCGAACCGGCAGCGACACCGCGAGGGCCTCAAGCTGCTCACGCACCTGGGTGGCGTGCTCTACACCGCGGATCTCGCGGGCGTCACGGGCCCGCTTGATCCCCTCGATCTGCTTCTCCGCGCCGCGGGTCCAGCGGATGGCGTGGCCCTGAGGCAGGAGGAAGTTGCGGCCGTAGCCGTCCTTCACCTCGACGATGTCACCGGGCACGCCCAGCTTGTCGACAACGTTGGTCAGAATGAGCTTCATGATGTTCCCCCTTCTCAGCGCGCGGTGGACGCGTACGGCAGCAGGGCGACCTCACGAGCATTCTTGACCGCGATCGCGATCTTGCGCTGCTCCTGAACCGAGAGGCCAGTGACGCGGCGGGCGCGGATCTTGCCTCGTTCGGAGATGAACTTCCGCAGGGTCGCGGTGTCCTTGTAGTCGATGTGGCCAACGCGAGTGGCCTTCACCGGAATGATCTTCTTCTTGTTCACAGACTTGCGCTGTGGACCGGCCATTGTGGTGCTCTCCTTGTTCTGGGGCTCACGGCCCCGAAAGCCCAGCTTCCGCTGGAATGTGCCTGCCCAGCTGGTGCTGGGAGCGTTTTATTCGACTGGATTGTGGTGGTGGAGACGGCTCAGAACGGCGGTTCGTCGTTCTGAGGCTGGGCCCACGGGTCGTTGCCCGCGGAGCGGTTGTCGCCACCCCCGTAGCCACCGGACGACTGCCAACCGCCGCCGCCCTGGGCTCCACCCTGATTGCCGCCGCCTTGCCACTGGCCGCCCCCGCCGGAGGAGGATCCCCCGCCGGAAGTCCTGGTGACCTTGGCCGTCGCATACCTCAGGGCGGGACCGACCTCTTCGACATCGACCTCGAACACGGTGCGCCGTTCACCCTCGCGGGTTTCGTAGCTGCGCGACTTCAGCCGTCCGTGAACGATCACCCGGGAGCCGCGCTGGAGCGACTCGGCGACGTTCTCGGCATACTGGCGCCACACCGAGCAGTTGAGGAACATGGCCTCCCCGTCACGCCATTCGTTCGCCTGGCGATCGAAAACGCGGGGGGTCGAGGCCACCGTGAAGCTGGCCACAGCCGCACCGCTGGGGGTGAAGCGCAATTCGGGATCGGCGGTCAGGTTGCCGATCAGCGTGATAGTGGTTTCGCCTGCCATGATGTTCTCCGTATCGGTCTTAGCTAAGACTCGTCATCCTCATTCTGGTCCGTGGGGGTAGCACGACCGCCGCGGAATCAGAAGGTGTGGATAACTCAGACGTCGGTGCGCAGCACCTTCGTCCGCATGACCTTCTCGTCGATCGTCAGCAGACGGTCGAGTTCGGCGACGTCGGCCGGGGCCGAGGTCAGGTTCACGACGACGTAGATGCCTTCCGACTTCTTCTGAATGTCGTAAGCGAGCTTGCGGCGTCCCCAGATGTCGATGTTGTCGACCGTGCCGCCCGCGTTGGTGATCGTCAGCAGGTGCTTGTCGACCATCGCCGGCACCTGGCGCTCATCGACGCTCGGGTCGATGATGAGCATGATTTCGTACTTGCGCATACTGCCTGCTTCCTCCTTCGGTCTGTACGGCCAGACGACTCTCGTCTGGCAGGAGGGCAAATGCTTGGCCACCCGGTGGTGACCAAGCGTCGAGTTTACCCGAGCGGGGCAGCCGTGGCGAGTCGGGCCGGGCCTGACCCAACGGCGACCCGGAGGGCTTGCATTGTGACTGTTTTAGGAAAAATATTCCCAGAAACTGGTTTTGGAGTTACGGTAGGCCTATGTTGCTCGACTTCGCCGTCACGAACTTCCGGTGTTTCGCCGACGAGGCACAGCTGTCCTTCGTCAGGCCGAGCCTCAAGACGAACGTTCCCCGGGCCGGGCAGTCATGGATCGAGGTGACCTACCGGGTAGCCGGGATCTACGGGCCGAACGCGTCGGGCAAATCCACCCTGCTGGACGCGGTGGCGGCCTTGTCGAAAGCCGTGGCCCGCCCCGGCGCCCCGCTCTATCACCCCCACCTGCTGAGCGAGAGTGGGGAGTCCCAACCGACCCGCTATGACGTGAACTTCACCCGTGAGGGCGTCCGTTATCACTATCAGGTCGTGGCCCACCCGTGGGGGATCGGGCAGGAGTCCCTGCATTCCTACCCGCAGGGGTCGCGGCGGCACCTGTTCACCCGGACGCAGCAGCACGAGGGCGGTGAGGTCGTGCTCAAGACCGGGGGCGGGCTCAGCGGGCCGAGCGCCGAGGTGCGCAAGATCACGACGTCGGGCGATCTATACCTTGCGATGGCGCACCGTTACGAGCACAAGACGCTGAACCCGGTCGCCAAGGGCCTCGCGAACGGCCCTGCGATCCGCCTCGTGAGCCACAAGGAGGCAGACCGGGGGGCTCGGCTCCGCTGGGTAATGTCCCAGATGCTCGAGAAACCCGATCGCTGGGAGGCCTGTGTTAACGCCATTGTCCAGATGGCCGACCTGGGTATCCGGCACGTGGAGGTGCGGGAGGAAGAGGTGCCCCAACAGATTCTTGATGGCGCGCGGCGCGCTCTGAACCTTAAGGCCGAGGACGAGGTCGTGGAGCTTCCAGAGGAACTCCTGGCCCAGCTTCGCCGGTCTCTGGTGTTCACCCACGCCGGTCGCGGCGGGGAGGCCGAGCTCGGGCTGGCCGCCCAGAGCCAGGGGACGATCACCTGGCTGTCCAGCATGGGTCCGGCCCTGGATGCCTTGTGGAACGGGCGGCTGCTGCTCGTCGACGAACTGGACGCCAGCCTGCACCCTAGCCTGACCGCGGCCCTCATCGAGCTGTTCCAAAGCGCCGAGTTCAACCAGACCGGAGCCCAGCTGCTGTTCACCAGCCACGACACCTCGCTGCTCGGCAACACTCCCGTCCGGCTGCTGGAGCCGGGAGAGGCGTGGTTCACCAGCAAGAACGAATACGGGGAAAGCGAGCTGTATCCGCTGGATGCCTTCGACACCAGGCCAGGTAATAACGAGCAGAAGCGTTACCTCTCCGGCCGGTTCGGCGCCCTGCCCAGGGTAGACCTGTCGGCGCTGCGGGACGGCGGGCCCGGCGACTCGTGGAGGGCGTGACTCTAGGTGGGCAAGGAACTCCGCCGTACTCATGGTCGCCGGAAACCCCGGCGCACCATTCTGCTGGTTACGAACGGACAGCGAACCGAGCGGACATACCTGGCGAAGTTACGCAAGTTGGTTCAGCAAGACGAGACACTTTCGGTGGATGCCAGGTCGATCCCGGGCGAGCCGATGACCGTGGTCGGCAAGGTTGGTCGGGATGTCGGTGGCGATTACGACGAGGTGTGGATCGTGGTCGACCAGGACGGGAAGGACCGGGCCTCTTTCCTGGGCGAGTGTAAGAGGCTGAGCACCCGGCGGCAGTCGGTGGTGGGGGTGGTCTCGGTCCCGTGCTTCGAGGTCTGGCTGATCGCGCACTACGAGCAGGTGGGCAACTTTCAGACCCAGAATCAAGCTCAGGAGCGTTACCGGAAAGTCACCGGCCTCATCAAGGAGAAGCAGAAGGAACTGCCCAGTAACTTCCCCTGGGACAAGATTCCGGAGGCCTGCGAGCGGTCGCGCCTCAAAGGCGTCCCGTTGCCCGAACCCAACACGCTGGGACCATGCCCATCGACAGCCATGCCGCACCTGGTGCGTAGCCTCGGCCTGGCGTGATCCGGGCTGCCGGGCCGACCGATGGTGGCCAAGGAGGGCTCGCTTGGGTCCGGGTCAGGCGGGGGTGTTGGGCTCCGTCGACGCTGTCAAGCGAACAGCCCTGCGCCCGGCGGCGACCGACGAGCGCACCCCGTTGTCGCACGGTGGGGTTACCCGCATACCGCGGGCGCGTTCCGCTGACGCGGCCTGATTAGGGGCCTGGGGACGCGCGATGCGCCGTGGGGCATGTGTCCGGGCTCCTGTTGAAAAGGAGACGGTGGTGGGGCCGGGATTGTTCTTCGACCGCGACACCTGTAGGACGACGGATAGGGACCCCGAACGGAGACGATGGCGCGGTGCGGTCACTCCATGGTGAGGACCAGTTCCCCGTCGAGGAACTGGGCTCGCCTAACCTGGCGGCCCGCCAGAGCGTCCGGCAGGGCGATGCGGCGGTGTTCGTTGCGGTGGGCCAGGAGCAGGTCGCATCCGTCCTGCCGCAGATCGAGTTCTGATCTGTCGGCATAGGGGAGGCTCAGGTGCAGCCGCATCGCGTCCCCACTACGTTCGATACGCATATAGTCGCCCCGGAAACTGATCGTGGCAGGGTCCGAATCGCTGTAGATGTGCTCGGCCAGGCCGCGCAGGGCACCGTGGCCCACGATCTCCTGGTCCTGGAGCGATAGGCGGTAGATCGGCAGGTGGGCGAAGCTCTCCTCTACCCGCCGGATCCCCAGATCCTGGGTGCTGGCCCAGGGCGCGAAGTATCCGCCGAGCGCGGCCTGGGGGTAGATCCGGTTGAGGACCACCGCGTCGACGGTGAACCCGTACATCGTGAGCCAGGTGTGGGCGCGGCGGGTCTCGGCGACGACCACCCGCTCCGGGGTGGTGACGAGCCTGAGCGTCGTGACGTCGCCGTCGCGCAGCAGGGCGCCGAGCCGGGTCAGCCGGTCCAGCAGGCTGAGGACGTCGTCGAAGAGGCGGTCCTCGGGCATCGGGATGTGGGTCAGCTTCTCGAAGGGCCGCCCGAGCACCTTCACCAGGGCTCGCTTCGTCGGCAGCGCGGTGCGGAATAGCTGGTCCAAGCGCTCGGGGTACTTCAGGAGCGACATGGTCTCTCCCGTCGGGGCGCAGTCTACGACCAGCACGTCGTAGCGTCCGGACGCCGCATGGTCGAGGACCCGCAGGAGGCTGAACAGGTCCCCAAGCCCGGGCAGGAGCAGCATCTCCTCGGTGGCCAGCGACATCTCCTGGCCCCGCATCAGCACCCGCCCGAGGTATTCGCGCAGGTTGGCCCAGGCCTTGTCGTTCTCGGCGAGGGCGTCGATCTCTAGGGCGTCCAGCCGGGGAGCGACGGGGGTGGGCTCGTTGCTCAGTGACAGGCCGAGGGCGTCGCCCAGTGAGTGGGCGGGGTCGGTGCTCATGATGAGTACCCGGCGTCCCCGGTCCGCGAGGTGGAGGGCCGTGGCCGCGGCGACGGTGGTCTTCCCGACTCCGCCCTTGCCGGTATAGAGGATGACCCGCATGGCTACTCCTCGATGTCGATGCGCCGGGGGCCGGCCGGGGGGGTGGGCTCGCCGGGCTTGGGGCTGCGGCCACTCAGACATTCGGCGATGAGCGCCCGCCACTCGCGGTCGATGACGCGCAGCCGCTCCCGCGGTCCTGGCGGGACGAGGCTGAACGCCGCCTCGCGCAGGTGACGGCGGGCCTTGACGAGATGGATGACGAACTCGCGGTTCATGATGAGACCTCCTGGGTGGGGCGGAAATGGATGGTCAGGACGCCGTCGCGAAGCCTGGCTCCGGTGATGTCATGGTCGTGGAGGGTGCCGGGCAGGGCGATGTTGCGCTGGACGTTGCCGATGCGGACGGCGAGGTCGGCCGCGCTCAGGCTCAGCTTGGCGTCCCCGGAGCGGATGCCGGGAAGAGGCAGTTCTAGGTCGTAGCCATCCTCGGCACGGACGTAGCGTTCGTGCGCGAGGCCCTCGATGACGTCGAAGGCCTTGGCATTGATGGCGAGGTCGGCTAGGCGGGTGACGTCGTCCAGGCCGCTGAGGTCGGCGGGGAAACGGGTGACGCGGGTGATGGGAAGGTGACCGAACGCTGCCTCGACCTCGGCGAGGTGCTGGCGCTGGTGTCCCAGCCAGGTGCTGAAGAAAGCGTCCACTCGCTGCTCGGGGTACAGGCCGTTGACGAAGACGTGATCGACGAAATAGCCGAACAGATTGAGGTAGACATAGCTGCGGCGGGTCTCCTCCAGCACCATGCGCTCGGCCAGCGTGACCAGCCTGACCGAGGTGATGGCCGGGTCCTTCAGGAGTTTTTGCACCTGGTGGAGGCGCTGGTAGAGGCGTTCGATGTCGTTCATGGCGCGGGCGTTGGGGAGCTCGATCTGCCACACGCCCTTGACTAGGGGACGCAGCGCCCGCACCGCCAGCTTCTCCAGAGGGAAGACCCGCTCCATCCACCAGGTGAGCAACTCGGGCAGCTGAAGCAGCGACAGGGTCTCGCCGGTGGGGGCGAGGTCGAGGACAATTCGGTCGTAGCCCCCGGTCTCGGCGAGCTGGTGCACCCTGAGTAGGAAGAACAGCGGATCGAAGCCCGGCAGGTCCACCACCTGGCCGTCGTCGGCCTGCGTGATGAGCCGCGACAGGGCGGCGCTCATCTCCGCGAACTCCTCCTCGGCGACGCGGTTGGCATCCACTTCGGTGATGTCCAGGTTGGGTGCCACCTCGGTGGGATGTGGGGCGGGCGGGCACTGGAACAGGTCCGCGAGATTGTGCGCCGCGTCCATGCTCGCCAGGAGTGTGCGACGGCCCTCACGCGCCGAGGCGACGGCATGAGCTGCCGCCAGCGAGGTTTTCCCGACCCCGCCCTTTCCGGTCAGCAGGATCATCCTCTCCATCAGCACTCCTTCCTTAAGGGAATCATTCGGATCTCGAACTATTGGGTGTGGGAACGCCGCGGCCGAAGGGGCCCTCAGTCGATGGGGATGCGGCGGATAGCGCGGGGTTTAGGCTGCTCGGACCCTTCAGACAGCAGCTTCGGGATGCGGTCGATCACTTTGAGCAACACCTCGGTTTCCTCGGTTGTGAGTTCCTCGAAGAGGCGTCCCACGAGGGAGATGCCGTCCTTGATGCCCCGGGTGATGAGGCGGCGTCCCTCGTCGGTCAGGCAGATCAGCACGATCCGCTTGTCGTCGGTGCTGTGCTGGCGTTCCACCAGGCCACGCTGTTGCAGGCGCGCCACCACCCCGGTCGCCGTGTTGAGCGGCGTGTTCAGGTATGCGGCGAGGTCGCTCATCCGCGAAGGGCCCACGCGGTGAAGGTGAAGCAGGGCCAAGACGTCGTTCTTGGCGAGGTCTTCGGCGAGCCTGCGCCAGGCAGTCGAGGGCAAGAGGGAACGGAAGCGGTCCACGTAGTCGTGGAACATCGCCTCAAGGTCCATGATCCCTCCCACGAACAGTTCGG
>JAUMYR010000058.1:0-1304 GCA_030528545.1 Propionibacteriaceae bacterium | reverse complement strand
GCCTGGAGCGCCTCGTCGACACTGAGGCCAGGCAGTTTCTTCATGATGAAGTTTTGGAAACCCACGTTATGCCTCCTTCGCCGGTGCGTTTCCGGCCGTCTCATGGCCGGTTCCTGCTGGTTCCTCAGTATCGCGCGGGCCGGGGTCGAGCACCGCCGGGGCGTCTGCGTCCTCCTCATCCGGGGTCTCGGCGTCGAGGATCGCCCGGCGCCGGGACCACCACCACAGCCCAGCGCCGCACAGGATCATCGGGACGCACAGCCACTGGCCCATGCTGAGCCCAAGCCCGAGCAGGCCGAGGAAGGCATCGGGCTCACGATAGAACTCGACCAGGAAACGCAGCACCCCATAGCCCACCAGGAAGGCGCCGCTGACCTGCCCCCGGTAGCGCGGTTTGGCGGCATACCACCACAGCAGCAGGAAGAGCAGCAACCCCTCCAGAAGGGCCTGGTAGATCTGGGACGGGTGACGCAGCACGTCCCCGCCGGTGGGGAAGCGCATCGCCCACGGCACCGCGGCCGAGGCCTCTCGTCCCCACAGTTCGCCATTGATGAAATTGCCGATGCGTCCCATCGCCAGACCGATCGGGGCGGCGACGACCAGTAGGTCGCTGACTTGCAGGAATGGACGCTTTCGCCGCCAGGCGAACCAGGCCAGGCCCAGTATGACGCCGACCAGGCCGCCGTGGAAGCTCATGCCCCCCTCCCAGAGGCGGAGGAGCTTGGTCGGGTCGGCCAGGTAGGCGCCCGGCTGGTAGAACAGGGCGTAGCCGAGGCGTCCACCGAGGATGACACCGAGCATCGCGAACATGAGCATGTCCTCGACATCGGTCTTCGTCCACCGGGCCGGAGCGGTGATGGACCGGTAAGGCTCCAGGCGCAGCCGGTAGCGCATCAGGGCGTACCCCAGGGCGAACGCCACCAGATAGGAAATGGCATACCAGTGGATCGCGAGGGGCCCCAGGCGGATGGCGACGGGATCGATGTTCGGGAACGGCAACTCAAGCAGCACGGGTCAAGTGTGCCAAACCCGGGACGCCTAGCTCACCCGCCGACAGCCGTGGCGCCGCCTCCAGTGTGCGAAGAACGCGCCAGCCGTCTACCATAGGAGGCCGATGGGGCGTTGGCGCAGTTGGTAGCGCGATTGCTTTGCAAGCAATAGGCCACGGGTTCGAGTCCCGTACGCTCCACTTGACCTGAGAAGACCGAGTCCGACCCCGCCTGACGGCGGGGCCGTTTTGTGTCCAGGTGGCCCCGTTCGGTACTGCCGCGTGGGCGAGCCAGCCCCTTGGTGCTGGCCTTGGA
>JAUMYR010000322.1 GCA_030528545.1 Propionibacteriaceae bacterium | reverse complement strand
GCGCCGTCGACGGGGGTGAGATGGAGCTGGCACGTGCCGTTGCGGCGGGAGAGCCCCGAGGGGGCGACGCCGGCCCGCGTGGAATCCAGGAAACCCTTCATCATGCCCAGGTGAACCCCACAGATCGGGTTGGCCGAGGGGTCTCCGCTGACCTGGTAGGGGCAGCGGCCGAAGGTGATCTGGTCCTCCTCGGCTGAGGCCAGGAAACCGAGCTCGTTGGCGTGTTCGACCAGCGCGGTGACCGGGCAGCCGGCCTGGTCTGAGGTGATGGCCCTGCCCCAGCGGTAGCCCGCCTGCTCGGCCGCGGCCATCGGGTCGGGCAGCTGAGAAATGACCTCATCGACCAGCACCGTGACCAGCTGCCTCAGGTGCTGGTTGGTCACATCGGGGGCCGATCGGGTGGCCCGGTAGATCAGACGGGGGCGTCCGCGTCCGTGAATCTCGGAAGATTTGGTGGCGTATCCAGCCTCGACGAGGCCGTCTAGGTGAAATCTTGCGCTATTAGGGTGCAGACCGAGCTGTTTGGCGAGGTTGTTGACGGTGGCGGGGTCGGAGGAGTTCAGGAGCATCTGGAGGATGCGGGCGCGGGTGCGTCCCAATCCGTGACCACCAGAAGAAGACATGGCGCTATTGTCTCATCGGTCGCCGCGACGGGGGAACCCGGAGGGAAACCCGCTCAGTTCCAGTTGGGGTCCTCGCTCTCCTGTTCGGCGAGGAAGGCCTCGACGGCGGCGCCGAGTTCCTCGGCGCTGGGCAGCTGGGCGTCCGCGGCTGCGGCGAACTCGTCGTACTGGCGTTCCAGGGTGGCGATAAGTTCGGCGGCCTCCGGGTTGCCGTGTAGCTCGGCGTCGATGGCGGCGAGGTTGGCGTCGGCCTCCTGACGCAGATGTTCAACGGGAAGCGACAGTCCGGTCGCCTCAGCCATCCGCTCGGCGATCAGTTGGGCCGCCCGCACGAAATTGCCCTGAGCCAGGTAGTGGGGGACGTGTGCTGCGATGCCCATCGCGCGGCGCCCAGCCTGGCCGAGGCCGAACTCCAGGTAGGCGGCGAAGGACGCCGGGATCGTCAGCCGGTCGACCCAGCGGGGATTCTCACCGCGCAGGCCGATGTCGGTGGCGTGGGTGGTGAGCGGCACCGGCCGGGTGTGCGGCACGGCCATGGGGACCCCGTGAGCGGTGAACGCCAGCGGCACCTCCAGCCGGGCGAACAACTCGATCAGGCAGCGGCGCAGGCCGTTCCAGGCCATGTCGGGTTCGGGCCCGCTGAGCACGAGGAATGGGGTGTCCCCGGCGTCCCGGAGCATGTGAAGGGTCAGCGCGATCTCGTCAACGGACTTCCACGAGTCGGTGTCGAAGACCATCTTGGGGCGGCGGGCCCGGAAGTCGTGGGTGAGGTCGACGTCGAAGGACGCCAGGATCTGCGGGGAGCAGTGCTCCAGCAGCACCGAGGTGAGATTCGCGCCGACGTTTCCGGCGTCCATGAAGCCCTCAAAGAAGTAGAACAGGGGAGGACGCGTCCCGGCGACGCTGGCCCACAGGTCGTCGTTGAAGGTATAGAACTCGTGAGGGTTCACCATGGGACCAGG
>JAUMYR010000057.1 GCA_030528545.1 Propionibacteriaceae bacterium | reverse complement strand
AGGTCGTGGGCGTTGACGTTTCGCAGCGTCACGTCGATGCGGTGAACGCGGGCAAAGTACCCTTTGTTGAGCCGGACTTAGCGGAGTATGTCGCCGATGCGGTGGCGCAGGGTCGTCTTCGTGCTCAACGAGAGACACCCGAAGCCGACGTTTATATCATCGCGGTGCCAACTCCGTTCAAGGGTGAGCGTGAGCCCGACCTGAGCTATGTGGACGCGGCGACCGACGCCATTATTCCCCAGCTGAGCGGCGGGGAGCTGGTGATTCTTGAGTCGACCTCGCCTCCTGGGGCCACCGAACACGTCGCCGCGCGGATCATGGGCGCTAGGCCAGACCTTTCCCTGGATGGCTCGGAGGGGCGGCCTGTCGTCGAGTTCGCGCACTGTCCGGAGCGAGTGCTGCCTGGCCGGGTCATGATCGAGCTGGTGACCAATGACCGGATCGTCGGAGGGCTCACCCGAGGGGCCGCAGAGCGCGCGAAGGGCCTCTATGAAACCTTCTGCGAGGCAGAGATCCATCTGACCGATGCCACTACCGCCGAGATGGCGAAGCTCACCGAGAACGCGTTCCGGGATGTCAACATTGCCTTCGCTAACGAGTTGTCGCTGATCTGTGACCGGCTCGGGATCAACGTCTTCGAACTGATTGAGCTGGCCAACAAGCACCCCCGGGTCAACATCCTCCAGCCAGGCCCTGGCGTGGGCGGCCACTGCATCGCGGTCGATCCCTGGTTCATCGTGAGCGCGGCACCGGAGGAGTCCAGGCTGATCCGGATGGCTCGTATCGTCAACGATGACAAGCCTGCTTTCGTGCTCCGCCAGGTCGCGGAGGATCTCGCTGGGATCGGGCGGCCCACCATCGCCGTGCTGGGTTTAGCTTTCAAGCCAGACATCGACGACCTGCGGGAATCTCCCGCGCTGGCTATCGCCCGCAGCCTGGCGGACGCCTATCCAGAGGGCCGGGTACTCGCGGTGGAGCCAAATATCGACGAGCTGCCGAAGGTCCTTGCCGAGTTGCCTAATGTCACATTGGTTGGCCTCGATCGGGCCTTCGCCGAGGCTGACGCGGTCGTATTGCTGGTGGATCACCGGGAGTTCAAGGAACTGCGGTCCGAGGAACTGCCGGCCTGCCCGCTGGTGGATACACGGGGCGTGTGGCGAAGCCCCCGGACGGTGTAACTGATGGAGACCAAGAAGGCCGTCGTCCGGCTGAACAGCAAGGTCTGGGCTTTGGCCTTGGTCTGTGTGCAGTCGGCGGCCCTGGTGGCGTTGGCACTGGGTGCGCTGCGCTGGTTTCTGGTCGTCGAGGTGGGCGCTTTCCTGTTGCTGGGTGCGACGATCTTGTCCAAGTTCGCCGGTGTGCTGGGGCAGATCGCGTCCCAGCAGCGGCAACTCGACCGGATCCAGGCCAGCATCGGCCGTGCCCAATGGGAGACCCGGCAGGCCCTGACCGACCTGCGGACGGTGTCCCGGGCCCAAGCGCGAGGGTCGGGGCTGGTCTCATCCCGGCCGGTCCCGGCGGCTAAGACGAGTGACAGTCCGACGGGCCCGGTCATCGGTCGGGCGGCTGGCGACTCCACGGATTCCCGGTCCAGGGAGGAGTTGTTCTTAGACGTGGCCGGGTCTGCCGTCCAGCGGTTAGCGCCTCGGCCCTTCGCCGTGGTGATCGGGCCAGGGCAGCGGGTGCCTGAGTCGATGGCGGGGGCACGCCGCTTGTCGCCCGGATTCGTGACCATGCAGTTGAACATGGTGCAACCCAGTGGGGTGATCGTGGACGAGGCCGCCTTCGCCGAGGGGTTGTGGGCCGGGGCCGACCGCTCGGGCGGGGAGCACCTAGTGGCCGATCTGCGTCAGATGGCGCAGTGGTGCGCTGACCAATCGGTGTCGCTGGTGCTGGTCCGCCGGGCCGGTGCGGTGGGGGAGAACACCTCGCTCATCCGGTCTCTCACGAGTTTGCACGTTCCCTTGGAAAAGGAACTCCCGGACGGCATTCCGGCGCCCGCTGTGGTACGGGGAGCGCTAGACCTAGCCTCGAAAGGGGAACAGTAGTGACGGGGGAACGGCAGCTCCCAGCGGTCCGAGTGCTGCTATATGGCGATGTCAACCTAAATCTGCTGGACGGTTCCGCGCTGTGGCTGACCTCGATGGCCCAAGTGCTTGTCCTGGCGGGCTGCCAGGTGGATGTGCTGCTCAAGGCCCCCGTGGTCGACGACCGGCTGGTGCGGTCGCTGCGAGGATTGCCCGGGGTGAACTTACTGGACAACCTCACCGGAACGGACCGGGACGCATACACTACCCGGGAAGCCGCCCAGCGCATCGCTGAGTTGTCGGGGCAGGGCTATGACCTGGTGTTCTTGCGCGGCCTCGCGGTAAACCAGATGGTGATCCAGGGCGGGGCGTTCACGGGACGGCTGTGGTCCTACGTGACCGATTACCCGCAGACCGCGGCCGAGTTCACCGGGGAGAAGCGAGACCTGCTAAGTAAGGTCGCGGCGGGCTGCCAGGTGTTCTTCGCCCAGACCGAGTCGAGCCGCTCCTACCTCGAGTATCACCTACCCGAACTTGCCGGTAAGACGCTGCTGATGCCCCCGCCGATCCCGGACTTCGAACCGGCCGAGCCAGCTCCGGGAAACCCGACCCAGATCCGCATGATCTACGCTGGGAAGCTGGCGGAAAGATGGCGCACCAAGGAAATGTGCGAACTCCCCGGGCTACTGGCGCGGGAGGGGATCTCGGCGAGCCTGACCGTCTTCGGGGACAAGTTCCACCAGGGCACTTCCAAGGAGTCCTGGGTGGGGGAGATGACCGAGGCGCTGGGGTTACCCGGCGTCGACTGGCGCGGTGGCGTGGCCCGTGAGGAGATGCTGGCCGAACTGGGGGAGTTCAACCTGGGGATGAGCTGGCGGGCCCCGGAACTCGATGCGAGCCACGAACTGTCGACCAAACTGCTGGAATACGGTTCCCGCGGGCTGGCGGCGTTGGTGAACCGCAACGCGCTTCATGAGGAGCTTTTGGGCGCCGACTATCCGCTCTATGTTGACGGCGACGATCCGGTCGCGGCCATCCGCGCAGCCCTGGCCGAACCGGGTTCTTTCACTGAAGCGTCCAGGCGCTGCCAGCGGGCCGCCCAGGACCACACCTTCCGGGCGGTAGCCCAGCTATTCCAGGGCTACCTGCGGGAATGGCTTCCCCGCCCGACGCTCAGCGTGGACCAGAAGATCACGGTCCTAGTCGCGGGCCACGATTTCAAGTTCTGTGGCGAACTCTTCGACATGCTGAAGGCCGAACCGGCGGTGAACCTGCTGGTTGACCACTGGTCAAGCCTGCATCACCACGATCCGGCGGCCAGCGAACGCCTGCTGTCCCAGGCCGACGTCATCATGTGCGAGTGGTGCGGCCCGAATGCGGTCTGGTACGCCGACCGGAAGCGTCCCGGTCAGCGATTGGTGGTCCGGCTGCACATGTTCGAACTGGGCGGACCCTGGATGAGCTCGCTCAATAAGTCTGCGATCGATGCCATGGTGTGCGTATCCGATTACTATGCCCGGACCACCGAGACCGCCTTGGACATGCCGGAGGGAACGGCGCGGATGATCCCCAACACCATCCGGGTCAGCGACTTCAAGCGTCCCAAATACCCCGGGGCGCGGTTCAACCTGGGGCTCGTGGGGGTCGTGCCGTTGCGCAAGCGGCCGGACCGGGCGGTTGAGTTGTTGCGGGAACTGCTGGCCCATGACCACCGCTATACCCTGCACATCCGGGGCCGTTTCCCTAACGAGTACCCCTGGCTGTGGCGTGACCCGGTCTACCGCTCCTACTATCAGGACTTCTTCGACCAGATGCTGCACGACCCCGTCCTGGCCGGACACCTGACCTGGGACTATTTCGGGCCGGACATGGCGAGCTGGTTCCGCGGTATCGGCTGGATTCTGTCGCCCAGCACGGACGAGAGCTTCCACGTCGCCCCCCTGGAGGGGATGGGCTCGGCCGCCGTGCCGGTGATCTGGGAGCGTCCTGGGGCCGAACAGATCTTCGGCGCTCAGTGGGTGCGCACGGATGGGGCGGCGGAATTGGCCCGTTTCATTCATGAAGCCAATAGCGGTCCGCAATGGCAACTGCTCGGCGAACAAGCGAAAAAAGAAGCGCAGCGCTACGATGTGGCAGAAGTTCAAAGATCGTGGCGTGAGGTGTTATGGGAATGAGGGAATGGCTTGTCGGATGGTTGGCACTCGTTTTGTCGGTCTTTTTGCTGGCCGTTTCGCCACCGCCGGTGGGTGCGGTTGAGGAACAATCGCTAGGAGAGCCTCTGTCGGCCCAGGCTACTGGTTTCAAAGCCAAGGACGCCGCAGTCGGAATAATTGGGAATGCCCCTTTGGCTTCTTTCCTAGTGGCCGGGCACGCTGGGGAGGGTGCGCGTTTCGTCGTGACCAACCTCACCGGCAACGTCCTGCTGGACTGGTCGGCTCCGCTACCCACGGCCTCGGCCGTGATTTATTCGCCGACCGACCGGGCCTTCTATTTCGCGGTCAGCGACAGCGCCGAGACTGGCCGGGCTGAGGTATACCGGTGGTCCGGTGGGCAGCCAGTGAGGCTGGCCACTGTCAACAGGCAACAGGTCATGTCCCTGGCCCCGGCGGCCTCTGGCGGGGTCTATGTGGGCACTTTCGCCCAGGCGGGGGGACAGCTGTACTCCCTGACCGGGACCAAGCTGGTCAAGCTCCGGCAGCCTTTCCCGGGGCAGGCCTATGTGCGCACCATCGTCGCCGATTCCGGCTCGGTCTTCGTCTCCAACTATGCGGGGTCGGGTTTCCGGCTGCTGCGCTACGACCTGGCTACGGGCAGGTACCAGGAGATTGAGCTGCCGAGGGAGCTGAAGGCGCAGCGTGCCGCGCACGCCATGACCTTGGCTGGGGACTACCTGGTCCTGCGCTCGATCGATGGTGCGCAGCTGTGGCTCTACCACCGCAAGCAGAGCCGTTTCGTCGAGATGGACGATCAGAAAGGGCGGGATTCCCGTAAACCCGAGGTCAAGAATCATCGGATTCGCCTGGACGGGGTGAGCCAGTTCGCTATATCGGGTCTCGTTGATGGCCGCTACGTCTTCTTTCAGCGCGCCCACGCGGGCCTGATGAGGCTTGACCTGTCGCTGCCGGTGCCCAAAGCGATCCGCATGGACAAATATTCCTCCCAAGACAATCGCCAACCGATGAAGGAGGCGAACGCCAGTAATGTCACCGGTTATCTGGTGCTTCCTAGGACGAAGGATGCCCCCACCCCGACCCTGGTCGCGGTGACGACCAACGGCCTGATCCTGAAGAACCGTGCGGGGCAGACCCAGACCTCGGTGTCGGTCCGGGCGCAGGGCACGGCTATCCGGCTGTGGTCGGTGAACCAGATCTCCGGCGGGCGGATCGCGCTGGGAGGGTTCCATCCGCAGCAGGGCCTAGCCATCTTCGACCCCGTGACGATGGAGTACGACACGCCGAATGTCGTCCAGATCGAGGGGGCCGGGAACTTCCAGGGCCGCTCTGTCTTTGGCGGATACACCGGTGTGGCCAATGACGGCGCGCCGGTCTTCGGGCAAGAGGCCGACGGGACGCTGAAGAGGTTCACCACGATCGGGAACCAACAGGAGCGTCCGGTGGCCTTCGCCGAGATCGCCGGGAAACTGGCGATCGGCACGATCCCCGGCAAGGAACAGAACGGCGGGGCGCTGTCGTTGTGGGACCCCAAGACCGGCAAGTCCACGGTGAAGCGCAACCTCGTCCCCGGACAGTCGATCATCTCGCTAGTGGGCCACGGCAATAGGCTCGTCGGCGGGTCGTCCAACACCGGCGGTACCGGGGCCACGCCCACCCCCGGGGTGGGGCAGGTCTTCACCTACGATCCGGCCACTGGTGAGCTGAAAACCATGCCGACCGTGGACACCTCAGGCGCTTTCTCCTGGGTAGCGGCCATCACCCGCGACCCCGAAGCCGAGGGTCACTTCTGGGCGATCGCGACCGGGCGGCTGATCCAGTTCCGGGTCGATGGCAGCGGTCAGCCGGTCCTCACCCGGGATCTTGGGGCCTTCCCACAGACCTCCTCCCCGAGCGGACGCGGACTGGGGATTGTCTTCACCCCTGGTAAAATCTATGCCACCCTCAGTGAATCGGTGATGGCGATCGACCGGGCCTCAGGCAAGGCCGAGCCTCTCGTAACCCCGACCTCGGATGGTGGGGTCATGGGGCTGGTCAAGGTCGGTGACTACCTCTATTACGCAAGGGGAGCCAAGCTGTTCCGCGTCGCCGTGGGTTCGGCGGTCACCGACTGCTCCTTCGCCGCACCGCAGGTGGTATCGCCCCAGCAGGGAACGTCGCAGGAGGAAGGACAGGTCTCTTTCACCGGAACCGGCACCCCGGATACCCAGATCGAGGTGAAGGCCGGGGCTAGGGCCGCTAGGGCTGGGGTTGGCCAGGACGGTAAGTGGGCGACCCCTCCGCTTCAGGTGGAGGCTGGGACCACGACGGTGCGGTTTAGCGCCACGAGGCCGGGATGCCAGGCCAAGACCGCATCGGCCACGTTCACTTTCACCGGGAAACAGCCCGACCTCGTCGCACCGACGCTCACCTCGCACCAGCCGGGCCAGTACTATCCGGCCGGGCAGGTGGTCTTCGCCGGACGCGGCCAGCCGGGTAGCCAGGTGAAGCTGCGGGTCAGCTCCCAGCACCGGTCTGCCACGGTGCGGCCCGACGGAAGCTGGGAGATGACCCCGATGAGAGTATCGGCCCAAGGCATCGACCTAGTTTTCGAGGCCCACCGTCCGGGGGCTTCCCCACGTTCGGCGTCCTACACGCTGTTCTTTGGTCCGGCCCCGAAGAAAATTTCGGTGCCCGCGGTGCTCAGCCATCGTCCTGGCCAGTGCTATGCCGGGGCCAGCGATGTCCGGCTGGCCGGTCGGGGCGTGCCTGGATCCAGGATCGTGGCCAAGATCGGTTCCCGGACCAGGGTGGCTTACGTGCGTAGCAACGGCCGCTGGAATACCGGCCCGATCCCGATCACACCAAAACGTCCGACCGCGGTCACGGTAAGTTACGTGGTGAACGCTCCCGGTTTGAGCAACGTGAACTACACCGAGACTTACCGCTTCGGCTGTGACCGCTGACCCGTCCGGGGCGACACCTCCGGGATTTCGGCCTGGTTTGGGACCGTGGCCTCGTCGCTCTGGCTTGGCCCGTTTCGGAGAAAGCCCAGGCGCGCTTTAGGGGCGGCGCCGATCGCGGCGAAGCGGGCCGGGTCAGGGCGAAACGGCGTCGGAGATCTGCCTGAGCGCGAGCGCGGCGATCGCGCTGTGGGTCCGCTCATGGCGCATCAGCGGAACGTAGCACTCCTGGAAAGCCTTGAAGTTCTCGGGTTCAAGGATCCACTGGCAGTCCCGCTCTATCTCGGCAGGCGTCATGTGCAGCCGTGCACTGTGGTCACCGAAATTACTGCCCAGCACACGGTCCATGTTGGCTGGGGTGGACACACCACAGATACCTCGGATGCCGGCGCCTAGGCAGGGTGTGCCAACAGCCATGCTCTGAGCCCCCGTCACCCCACCCGCGACGGAGAACACCGCCGAGCGTAGCTGGTCAACGACCTGGGTCTGGCTGACCCAGCCGTGGTAGTGGAGTTCGGCTCGGGGGTCCTCCCTGACAAAGGCACCGAGCCGGGCCAAGAACTCTTCCTTGGAAGGCCCCCCACCCATGAGATGCACGGTAGCTTTGGGGATTCTCCCGGAACGCAGCAGCGACGAGGCGACCGCGATCAGACCGTCGACCTGAGAGAGTTTGTCGGGCATGAGCCGGGCCGCTAGAACGAAGTCATAGCTGCCCTGGTCGATCCGGGCCTGATAGCCCACGGTCGGGATGTCGAACAGAGAGTCCGGGACACCGTTGGGCAAGACCTCGATCGGGGTGTCGGTCACCCCGCAGAAGTCCCTCAGCATGGGGATCAACGAGCTACTGGCGACCAGGAACTTCGCGATCTCGTGGCGCCAGCCATAGGCGAAGTCCGAGTTGTTGCCGTGGGACATATAGACAATCGGGACCCCGGTCCGTCGGCGCAGTTCCAAGGCCAGTTCGCGTGCGGCGAAGGGCTGGGTGAATACGACATCGAACTCGCACGTCGCGAGTATCTCCTTCACAGAGTTCTGCCATGAGCCCCAATCGATCAGGAAGGAGTGCCGGGCGAAGCCCTGACATTCCTCCACGATTCGCTGGTTGTTGGCCACCATATGGACTTCGGCTCCATTGGCCACGAGGCCTTTCACCATACCCACTGCCCAGTCTTGAAGCCCACCCCAGGCAGCGACCGTGTGTACCGAGAGGAGTATTCGTAGTGGTTTCACTCTTGCTCCCAAACCTGTCCTTGTGCGCTGAACATTGCCGAGGTGGTTAGCCCGGAAGCGCCGGTGCCTGGTGGAGATTCCGCGAGCGCGAACCAGCCTTCGTCCGCACCGGGAACTCTGAGATAGAGCAGATGCTCGTCTCCCGGCCGCTGTCCATCGAGGAGGCGGAAACCAGGAAGCGGCCGGATTGAAACCGCACCCCGGAAGTGCTTCTTGAGAAGTTCCCCCACGAGGACGCCAGCAGGCTCGCTGCGCGAAGGAGCAACTATGAGCTCAAATGGGATACCCAAGCGGGCCAGGCAATCAATGTCTTCCTGGGTCGAACCATGGACCGCCGCCATCTCCCGTACCGGCTTGCGCTGATGGTCGTAGATAGTAGCTATGGCCGCGATCCGCTCATAGGCGCCGATATAGTCGATGCGGCCCACTGCGTACTGGTCGAATAGCATCAACGCCGCCGATGAGCTGGTATTCAGATAGGGCAGCACCCGCTGGGCCACGCTGGGTTCTGCTGGCTGGGGCTCCCCGGTTTCCCACGGGTCGGAGCCAGCAGCGGCCACTACACGGTTGCTCTGGATCCGGGTGAACTCTTCTGGGTTACTGCCGCCAAGTAGCTCCAAGACCACGTCGCGGTGGGCGAGGATGGTCCCCAGCCCGGTGGGATCAAGGCCGGTTAGTGGCTGTGCTCGTGGGGTGGGCGGCACCACGTGGACGGCATCGTCCTTCAGGAAGGCGACTGAGCCGACGCTATAGCTTCCCCACGCCCGTAAGGACTGAAGCTGCTCGGCGAGCCGCCATGGCGGGGTCACGCAGTCCGGCCCGACAACGGCGATGAGCTCGCCGCGTGCCTGACCGATAGCTCGCCTCAAGGCTGCGGGGTCGCAGCCGTTCGCGTCGATGATCTCGTAATCGTCGAAGGATTGGGCGGCGACCGCCTCGTAGGCGGACCGTCGGCCTTCCTGCGGAGTCTGGATCACACTTACCGGAGGGTCACCGCCGAAGGGCCGGTAAAGCCACCGGGGCATATTGACGAAGACGGATTTCGAGGCGGTGAAGTTGAAGACTTGGGGCGAGGTCAGCTCGATCTGTGGCGGCTCGACAGCGTGATCCGGCGCGGCGGCGCAGACGCAAATTACCTCTGCCCCCCAGGCCCGGACCCGGCGGCAGAAATCGTTATAGGCATCTCGCACGGTACGGATTCGCAGATCGAATCCCCGTAGGACGCGATACAGCCGGGTGTTCATGCCGAAGACGACTGTCCGTGACGAGAAAGCGGAACTTCCTGAACTTAGAGACAAAGTGGTAGGGATGGCCAGATCCACCACCCCAGAAGAGGCCAGAGCGGAGCACATCGCCTCAACGGTCTCAGTGCTCAGGCTAACCGCCGTGGCTGATACGAGACACAGCGGTGTGGTCACCAGCTGCATCGCCAGACCGATCCGGCTCACCGGGTTGAGTTCGGCCCCGGTCTCGACCAGGGTCAGATCTTCAAGTTCGGTCTCAAGATGTGGGGCGCTCGCCACGATGGCGATCAGCGAGGCCTGAGACCCCCGAAGAGAACTCGCGAGGATGGCGAGGTGCCGACCGGCGGCCTCGGCTGTGAACTGTGTGAGGTCGACGATGAACGAAAAACCGCTCTGTCGTGCGGAGACTTTAGGCAATTTTTCTCCTTCGGATAGGGCACCGAACCGACATAGTTACTGCTCCGGCTCCCCGGTGCGGGCAGGGCGATTGGTATCGGAGACGCGAGACCGGCGTGGATCGATGCGGATGGCAGGCGTGGGTTGGCTCTTCTCGCTCCACCGAGAGGCCCATTCCCACAGGGCAGACCAGTGGTTGAGGGTGCTATCGGGGCAGCACAGCGAATCGTGATCCAGGAACTGGTTCGGATGCAGCTGGGCTCCCAGCACGATCGGTCCGTCGCTGGTCTCGACCATGTCGATCCTGGCGAAGGAGGTCGGCAGGCTTAGCGACAAGCGCCGGGCGTGATGAACGAGGTCACGGGCGCAGGCGGGTGGACTGGCCTTCGAGATTCTGCGCATGGGGGAGGGGGAGCGGAAAGAGACCGGGACGGACTTCTCGAAGGGTCCCAGCCAGAGCTGAGCCAGCCATTTGTCAGGTTCTTGCTGATCCATCAAGACCCCACCGATCTCGCCCTGGAAAGCGAAAACCCGGTATACCCGGGAAATCGGGACCTCGGTTCCGGGAGGAAGGGCGCCGAGCACCGCTTCGGCGTCGGATTGGTAGCGGGAGAACCGCTGCCCGAACTCCTGCTGGGCATCGGCGAGGGAGCCTGAGCAGTCAGCGTCGAAGAAGACTCCGTCGGCGTAGTTGCTACGATTCTTAGTGGTCAAAACGATCGGGCCAGATAGCCCGCTCAGGAGCCCCAAGTCGGCAGCCAAGCAAGTTTTCAACAACCGTGGGGCCGGAATAGTGTGCCGCTCGGCGTGCTCCCAGAGAGCGATGGTCTGACCGACCCAGCCGGGCACGTTCGGCTCGTAGTGGCCAAAACGTCGGTGGAGCCTGGATAGATAACTGGTGTCGTCTACCTCGAAGTAGTGGGGTCCGGAACTGGAAGGCGGCTGGAACTGAGTCAGCAGCTTTTTGGCCCGGTTCCGTAACTCTTTCTCTGACGGTATTCCCAGTGACGGCTGTTCTAGAAACCAGATTCCGGTTTCATGGACGGTCGCCAACTCGGCGACTGACAGCTGTTTCCCTAAGGTTAGCCGCCAGCAGTCCTGAACCCAAGAGACCAAGCGTTCCGAAGACTCGGGAGGAAGTCCGCTAAAGAACCACTCGGCATATCGTCGGTTGGTGCCGAAGGCGCCCTGTATCGAAACGTCTCGCTGAGCCAGAGAGACCTGCCCTTCATGATGGCCAAGCTCTATCAGGCTATCGGCGATGTTAGCGAGCCGCAGGCCGCTGCGGGCAGCTTTGGTCCAGAGCCCGTAGTCCTCGGAGTGAGGGATATCAGGATAGCCTCCAATGCTCTTGATCGCGCTAGTTCGCATCACCACGGTGGGGTGCAGGATCGGATTTCGAAACAACAGTTCGGCCGCGATCTCCTCATGGCTCTGAGGAGGTGTGCGGGTCCTGAGGATCTTCCTGGACAGAGCGTCAACAACGTGACCACCACTGCCAACGATGTCTACCCGGGGATTCTTGGCGAGATATCCCATGGTGCGATCGAACTGGCGAGGAGTTGCGATGTCGTCGGCGTCCATACGCCCGATCCAGCCGCCATCGAGTTCTTCGATGGCTTGGTTGAGCGTCCCAGTTATGCCGCGACCTTTGGTGAAGGTGTGGACCGCGATCCTCTTGTCAGTCATGGCATAGCGGCGTGCGATCGCGGCCGAAGCATCGCTGGAGTCGTCGTCAAGAACCCAGAGCCGGAAGTCGGAGTAGGTTTGCGAGAGCAGCGCCTCAAGACAGCGCGCGAGCCATATCTCGCCGTTGTGTACCGGGAGCAGGATAGTGAGGTTTGGCCTCGGCATGGGACTCAGGATAGACGCGGAAATATGGATGGAGGAATAGCAGTGGGGTCATCCACCACGGAACCTCCGCGGCGGATAAAACGCAAGTGTTCAGGAGTTTCGGGCCTGCGGACAATCACCACGGACATGCCGTGCCGCTCTGCGGCCTTGAGCAAGGAAGTGAGTTCAGAGAGAAGATAACCATCATGGCTGGCTCCGAGGCTCTTCCACAACCCGTGGGTGAAGGCGATCTCGTCAATCACGACGCCGATGACCGAGCCCGTAACCATGACCTTCGGTAATTCGCCGGGCAGTAGGGGAGAAATCGGCCAGCCCCCAAGCGCGTGCTCTGGAGGGAAGCCGATCCCCACCAGGTACTTGGCCGGTGAATCTGCGGGAGAGGCAGTGGCCGGCGCGGAGGGAGAAGCCGAGCCCGAGGCGGCTGGCTCGCGCTGGGGAGCCTGCTGCAGCGTCTTTTCCAGCTTGATCAGACGGTGACGGATCCACCGGAGTTCTTGCGCGGTGGCTGATTTTTCCGTCTTGTCTATCAGATCGGCCAGGCTGCGGCTTAGATCAGCCTCAGCTCTTTTCCGGGCACGGTTAGCCGTGGCGGCGATCCGGGCGCCGTGGCGAAGGTATACCAGAATGCTCGCGAAACCCGCGGCGAGCACGATTGTCAAGGCTGAAAGGCCTAATGGCAGGTTGTTCAACGCAAAGGCTGCTACCGCCACTGCCGCACCCAGCGCGATGACGGCGGAACCGGCTTTCAGAATCGTTGCCGTTCTCATTGAACCTCTTCCTCGGCTAGTGCTCGGATCGCAGCGGCAGCATCTGGCGCCGACCCCTCGGGTGTGAGCGTGATGTGGTCTGGAAACTGGTCTGCGAGTTCCATCGCGTAAAGACTGTCAAAGGAGACTACTCGGCCTCCAAGGTGGAGGATCAACTCGATCGCCGAGCGCGGAGCATAGGAGCGGGCCGTGTATACCCACAGGGTGTTATCCATCGCCGACTGAGTGGCGGAGAGGAAAGAGTGGAACGGTCCCGGCCAGCCGAAACGCACCCGGCCGGCGATTCCCAGCAGTGACATGGCGGCGACCACCGAGGTGAACTGCTCTGGAGCGGGGGGAGCCGCCCATAGGATCTGAGCGGGCAAGTCGGTCAGGGACACGATCCGAAGAAAATCTTGGAGTCCCTCGCTGGGATGGGCCGAACCGATCCACGTCAAGCCACTGATCGGACCCCTGGGCAGCGGTGCCTGGGGGGAACCTGCCACGAAGCGGACCAGTTCCACCGGGATCGGGGGACTGTGGCGGCGGCGAAGATAGTTCTCGGTGATGGTTGAGGTGACCAGGAGCCGGTCAAACAGGTCAAGATCGAGGTCTTTCAGGCAAGCATCGATCTCGCTTCCGTCGGTGGCCCGGATCAGATAGCTCTTGATTGCCCCTCGGACCCGGCCATCGGTCAGCACCGAGTGGGCAACTTGCGCGTCATCGGAGATGCGGATCTCCTGATGGAAATGCAACCGGCCGAGGGTTCGTGCCGCATTTGGCAGCCGGGCGGCAGAGACCTGGCGGCAGGAAAGCCCACGTTCGGGCAGCATCTGATCGGTGTTTCCCAGAATCGTGGCTGCCGTATGTTCACCGGTGGACAGCGCCAGCATCTCGTCCATCCCCATGCTGTGGGCCACCCTTAAGATCGTTGTCATAGACCTACCACCTCGAGTGTGCGCTCTGCGCGATTGCGCCACGTGGACGCTCTCAGGTATGCCTCGGCATGATCCAGCTCATGCTGGGTCCAAGTCTTGCTGAGGGCGTCCTTGACTGCTGACAACATTTCATCAAACGTACTATATGAGCGTGCGGTGGGGCACTCGGCGATCGACCCCATGTCGGCAGAGACCGTCCTCATCCCCCAAGCGCAATACTCGAAGAGCTTGTTCGGATCGACGCCCCGGGTCAATGGCGACTTCTTGAATGGAATTAGGCCGACTGCCCAGCCTTGGGTGAAGCTCTGCAACTCGTGCTGCTTCTTTGGGCCGTGGAAGAGGACGTTGCTGGGTAGCGTGATTCTTTCCGGCAGGCCCAAGCCAATGATCTCGAAGGGGGTTTGAGGAAGCCGCTCAGCGCAGTTCAGGAAAAAATCCCAGTCGAACCAGGCTTCGGTGAGATGCCCGACGTATCCCACGATTCCGGTCCGCCGTTTCGCCTCGACGACCTCCAACGTGCGCAGCGGGGCCGCCTTCTCAATGTAGTGCTCGTGGATGGCGTTCGGGATCGTAACCGGATTGGCCCGGTTCCCGCTCAGAGTCCGGGCTTTCGCGCTGAGGGCAGGACTCACCGTGGTGATATGGTCGGCGCGCTGACAGATGAGGGTCTCCGATTCCGCCGTATACCACTGGGAGTAGCCGACTCGCTTGAACTCTTCCATGTCGTCGCGGATCTCATAGAGGGTCCGCCAGCCATGTCCGCTAAGGGTGTCCAGCGCGGCGACGGCCTGCGCGGAGGGGAACGAACTGCAAACATAAAGGCAGCGGCGGTGCTTAATTTCACCGGCTACGGTGGCGACGACGCGCTCGAACTCCGCCCGGGGCGCCTGGTAGATCAGGGGGCCCGGACGCCGCTCCATGCCCTGTAGGGAACCGTAACCGACCGAGACCACACCGTAACCCATCGCCGAATACTGCATCGTCAGGTTGTTGGGCCGGATGGTAATGAGCCCGGAGCCCAGCGCGGGCGCAGTGGAATCAATCAGGATCAGCGGGGCACCATCTGGCAGCTCGGTGAGGAATGCGGCCAGGGAATCAGCTTTGGCTCCCCTAGACGCGATCGACAGGTAAGCCGACACCGCGGCTTCTTTCCGGGCCTTGAATGGAGTCACCGTGACCGAACGGGTGCCCTCTGGCAAGAGGATCGTGGAGTCTGCCCATCCGGTTGCTGACCCAGGAGAGAGCGTGAGATAGGTACCCAGAACCAGGCTCATGCTGGCTTCCGCCGGGCCCATCAGTTCCTCGCCCGCCAGGTCGAAGAAGCGCAGCCCGATGTGGGCGGGGGTGCTGCCTTTACCGGAGACTAGCAAGGACCTGAGCCTGATGCTGCCGGTGTTCTCAGGAAGGGCGATAGTCTGCGGGTGCCCGAGGAACCCGCTGTTGCGGGTCTGCCGGTAGGATTCCCTACCCACAGGGCCGAAGATCCGCTGCTGAGTGGCTTTGGGACTCGCGCTGATCCGGGCCGAGTGGCAGTTGGCAGGGCCTGTCAGCTCAAGCATGACGACGGTGAGTCCGTCCTCGTCGGCGGCGAGGTGGCAGGCCGGGGTGCCGGTGCCTAGCTGGGACCCGTTCGCGTCCAGATACTCGGCTTGGAAGTGATCGGCTTGAATTTTACCCAGGACGCGGAAACCAAAGCGTTCCACAGAGTTGTGAGCTAGTTCGGTCGACCAGGACAAGTCGCGTAGCTGGATGGATTCCCCGGCCTGCAGGTCGCCGCGGCCGACGTCAAGGGTGAAGCACTCAGACCATTCGTAGGACACCGATTTTCCTTTCGTGGCCGCCACTGGTTTCAGCTTTGCCCACTAGCGAGGTCAAAGCATGCTGACCCGGCGGTAGCGGGCGTGGTTGATGGCGCGGATTCAGGGTCGGGGAGAGCATGATGAAGGCCGGATAGGTGCGGCGGGAAACCCGGTCAGAGCGAACACCGGAGGTGCTTCCCGCAGCTGGCGATGGAGAAGCGAAGGATGATGCCAGCCATCGGCCAGGTCACGAGTCGGATGCGGTTCCACCCGGCCGTGAATGGTAGCTGATCGGTACACCATCATCGGGTAAGGCCCCTCCTCTTCCGGAACGTCGAGACACACCATATCGCGATCGGCCGGAGCAAAATGGGCGAGCATAAAGCCGACGGGGTCAGCTGGCCAAAGTTGAGTCTCTATGGGCCATTTTGCGAGCCCTGGAGTGGCCGTGCTGTGAAGCGAGTACGCTTGTCCGGTGATCGAGCCGACGACTGATTCTGAGCAGACCCAGGTGCGCAAGG
>JAUMYR010000321.1 GCA_030528545.1 Propionibacteriaceae bacterium | reverse complement strand
ATCCGCCTTGTAAGCGGAGGGTCGTGGGTTCGACTCCCACTGGGGGCTCTACTCAGCGAGCGAGCCGGTCACCGCCTCCTCGCCCATGGGAACGCCACCTATCGCGCTAGGCATGTTCCGGTTCCAGTGGGCCAGGCAGACAGCGGCCGCGAGGCCCCAGGCGTCGGCTCCAGGGACTCCTGAGAAGTCCCAGCTCTTACGCCGCAGCGGGGATCGTCATCAGGCGGGCGGCGAAACGCCCGGATTGGCGGGCAATGTGGTCAACTGGTCCGACGGCTGGCCTCGGATGAAGGGGCGGGCGGTACGCGGGCGAGGCATCGCAGGGCCATGACGCGATCCGCGGGCCCAGCGACGAACCGCGACCTCGTCGGTCTGGGACCGCCACCACGACGGGGCCCCGGCTTCGATGACCACGTGAGTCCAGACGAGACCACAGGACACAGCCGACCTCGCCCAGCAGACCATGGCGGAGGCCCGGCCCGGTCGAGGGTGGGCCGAGCACCAGAGGAGAACCGGGATCAGGCAACGCCGGAAGGACAGAGAGCACGACCGGGGAACCGCTTGCTAGGAGCAGGCGGAAAGAAATGGAGAACTGCTCCGGGATTAGGCTGACGAGCGGTGTTCCAAGCATTCGATGGCGGCCCGGAGAGCCTTGGGCCGTCCTCGAAAGCAACCTGGGCAAAGGTGTGCGTACCGGGCCAGTCCTCATTGACGATCGACGTGAAGTCCCTGGCCCACACGGCATAATTCGTGTGCCTCATCCCGAAGCTCACGAGCAAGCTGATCTTCGGGCTTTAGGTCCGGATGGACACCACTACGTGTTGCGAAGCTCCCCGTCACGGGCAGTGCCAGCAACTGCTCCTGGTGGGCCGGCCACTCCTACCCCGTCGGCCCACCCACCCGGGAGCGGTCGGTTAGTCCTGTTCCAGGCACGCCTCGGCGGCCAGCTGAGCACGACGGCGGGCATCACTCACCGGGTCCCCGCCCTCTTCCGGGCCAACGCCCTGGAACAGATCCGGGCCCCGCCCCTCCTCAGCATGAGTCCACAGGGTGTACACAACATGCCCGCCCCGTTTGCTGCGGGCGGCGATGACCGAGTAGGGCCGCTTCGACTGGCCGTTGGCACCGGCATAGACCGCGGCAAGCTTGCCGGGCTTCAGCCGTTCAATGCCATCAGCAAGCTCAGCACGGGCCTTCTCGGCGATGTCCTCGGGCAGGGTCTGGCACTCATAGGTCGGCTCCGGATAGGTCCGGGACGGCGCTGGCGTGGGCGCAGACGTCGCGAACGGGGCGTCCCAGTCCACGCTAGCGCTCGGCACCGGCTCCGACGGCGGCTTGATCCCCAGCGCACTACACCCGGTGAGCAGAACACCCACCCCTACCAGCACAGCCCACGACCCACGCACCCAGCCAGTATGCCCCGCTTGAGCCACAAGCCCCGCGAAAGGTGAACCGGTCCGAATCCCGAGCACTACCCCGGCGCCCCATCCCACCAGCCCCTTCGGCACCACCAGGACCCCGATCCCTAGTACCTCCCACGAGAAGCACGTGGGCTTCTCCGCAAATCGTGGACATGTCCCGCTTACGCGGCTTGATCCTTGA
>JAUMYR010000320.1 GCA_030528545.1 Propionibacteriaceae bacterium | reverse complement strand
CCCTCGGGCTGGTCCCCCTCGTCGAGGGCGACCGCCTCGGGGTTTCCACCAGCACGGCACAGCTCAAGTCTCTGCTGTCGCCCTCTGGTACCACTCTGGCCAAGGACGATTCCTACCGGGGTGTCATCGACGCCTCCGCCCCGGCTTATGCCATCGCTTACCTCGACATGGGCAAGCTGATCAACATCCAGGCAGCTAACCCGGCCCAGTTCGGCCGGTCCTTCAGCGTCCCGGAGGATCATTCGGGCCATCGGCTCCTTCGGTCTCACCTTCAAGCGGATCGACGACCGTAACGCGAACATCACGGTGAAGATGCAGCTGCGCTGAGCCGGGATCAGCCCTGCTGCGAACTCGAGCGGACCGCCGCACCCTTGGCATGGGCGGCGTTTCGCAACTCGGCTTGGAAGCCGGACATACGTTCCAGCAGGGCATCATCCCCGATACTGAGCATGCGCACGGCCAGCAGCCCCGCGTTGCGCGCGTTGCCGATGGCGACGGTCGCGACCGGGACCCCTGCTGGCATCTGCACGATCGAGAGCAGAGAGTCCATACCATCGAGGTATTTCAGTGCCACCGGCACCCCAATCACCGGAAGCGGGGTCAGCGATGCCAGCATCCCCGGGAGATGGGCCGCTCCCCCAGCCCCGGCGATGATGACCTTGATCCCGCGGGCGTGGGCGGCGCGGCCAAAGGCGACCATGTCCTCTGGCATCCGGTGTGCCGAGACCACATCGGCCTCGTAAGGGACGCCGAACTCGGCTAGGGCCTCGGCCGCGGCCTTCATGGTCGGCCAGTCGGAGTCAGATCCCATGACGATCGAGACGAGCGGCTGGTCAGACATTGGTCTCCCCCATCAGGTAGTTGGCGGCATAGCAGGCGCGGCTCAGCGCATCCGGGCCCGTCGCCGCCAGCGTGGTGACGTGCCCGACCTTGCGCCCGGGTGTGACTGGTTTGCCATAGAGGTGAACGCGCAGTTGCGGGTCCTTGGCCAGGCAATGTCCCAGCCCGGCCACCAGGTCCGGGACCGAGCCGCCCAAGACGTTGACCATGGCGACCTGCTCGGCCAGCATGGCGGGGCTGCCCAGCGGCAGCCCCAGCACGGCGCGCAGATGGTTTTCGAACTGACTGGTCATGGCCCCATCGATCGTCCAATGGCCAGTGTTGTGGGGACGCATCGCGAGTTCGTTGACCAGGATGCGCCCGTCGCGGGCCTGCATCAGCTCGACCGCGAGCACCCCGACGACGCCGAGTTCCTCGGCGATGCGCAGCGCCAGCCGCTGAGTGCGTTCGGCTTCCTCAGGGCTGAGGTCTGGTGCCGGGGTGAGGGTCTGTGCACAGATCCCCTCCCGCTGCACCGTCCGCGAGACCGGGTAGGCGATCGATTCCCCCGAAGGGGAGCGCACCACCAGCGCGGACAGCTCCCCGGAAAAATCGATGTATTCTTCGGCGACGATCCGCACCGGCTCCCCGGCGCTGATCTCGGCCTTGGCTTCGAAGGGAATCCTGGCCTGGCTGGGTGAGTCCAGTTTGAAGACCCCCTTGCCGTCGTATCCGCCTCTGCTGGTCTTGGCGATGAGCGGCCAGCCCGTGGTCTCACCGAAGG
>JAUMYR010000319.1 GCA_030528545.1 Propionibacteriaceae bacterium | reverse complement strand
CGCCCAGCCGGGTGCTGTGGCGGGTGACGCTGCCGATGGCGCTGCCCGGGCTGGCGTCCGGAGCGGCCCTGGCCTTCGCCCGTTCGCTCGGGGAGTTCGGGGCCACGCTCACCTTCGCCGGGTCGCTACCCGGGGTTACCCGGACGCTGCCGCTGCAGATCTACCTGGTCCGGGAATCGGATTCGGAGCTGGCGCTGGCCCTGGCCCTGGTGCTGATCGTGCTGGCGGTGGCGGTGGTCGCGGTCTCGACGAGGCTCGGGAGGACCCGTGATTGAACTGGACGGCGTCCGGGTTGCCGACCGTGACTGCGAGTTCTCGGTCCGGCTGGAGGGGGTGACCGCCCTGGTAGGGCCGAACGGTGCGGGCAAGTCGACGCTGCTGTCCCTGGTCGCGGGAGGGCTGCGCCCCACCTCGGGGCGGGTACTGATCCACGGTGAGGAGGTCGCTGGGCAGCGGGGATTCGTGCCCGCCCACCGGCGCCGGTGCGCCTACCTGGAACAGCGAGCCCTGCTGTTTCCCCACATGAGCGTGCTAGCCAACGCTGCCTTCGGGGCGGACGCCGAGC
This sequence comes from Propionibacteriaceae bacterium, assembly GCA_030528545.1. The sequence goes on along the minus strand of JAUMYR010000319.1, from coordinate 1,050 downwards.
GGGCCCGCCGGGAACTCGCCGCCCTCGGCTGCGCGGGCCTGGAGGGGCGGCGTCCCCGCCAGCTGTCGGGCGGGCAGGCCCAGCGGGTGGCCATCGCGCGGGCGCTGGCGATCGACCCGCAGGTGGTGCTGCTGGATGAGCCCCTCGCCGCCCTCGACGCCGGGGTAGTGCCGGAGATCCGCGGCCTACTGCGGGAGCGGCTGAGGGGCCGCACCGCGCTGCTGGTCACCCACAGCCTGCTGGATGTCATTACCCTCGCCGAACGGGTGTGCGTCCTGGAGGGTGGCCGGATCGTGGAGCACGGCCCGGTCGCCGAGGTGTGTGCGCGGCCGGTGAGTGCCTTCCTGGCGGAGCTGGCGGGGACGAACCTGCTGAGCGGGACCGCCGCGGGTGGCGGCATCGACCTGGGTGGGGTGGTGCTGGTCGGCCTGGGCGACGACTCCATCGGGGAGGGGTGGCGGTGCCTGGCGGCGGTCCCGCCCGGCGCGGTCGCGCTCTACCGGAGGCCTCCTGGGGGCAGTCCCCGCAACGCTCATCCGGTCAGGGTCACCGGGATCGAGCCTCGGGGTGGGGTGGTGCGGGTCAGTCTGGTGCTGGCCGGGCAGCGGCTCAACGCCGACCTCACCGCCGCCGCCGTCGCGGAACTGGACATCGTCCCCGGCCAGCACCTGATCGCAGGCATCAAGGCCACCCAGGTGAGGATCTACGGCGCTCCCGGATAAGCCTCGTCCAGTGGTCTCAGGATTGTGATCACCTAGTTGTCTCATGGCAATACCTCGACGACACTCACGAAGAGTCCCCGCGTAGGAGGGGCCCGTACCTCACATAGTTTCCCCCGGGAATGTGAGGGGGCCACGATGGGGTGTGGAGGTTGAAGGGCGGCTGTCGATGGCAGCGAGATTCGAGGTAACCAAGAAGTACGCGCAGGCGTATGCGGCTGCGCCGAAGAAGGGCAAGAGCGTGATCCTGGACCAGGTGGTCGAGATCACTGGCTGTGAAGCGTCCTGGGTTTTGTTCCGTGGTTAGGACGCAACGGGTGTTGGGTCCTGG
>JAUMYR010000056.1:2589-16164 GCA_030528545.1 Propionibacteriaceae bacterium | reverse complement strand
GGAACACCGCATAGCCGAAGAAGGCCACCAGCTGGCCCACGCTCAGGCGTCCGGTAATCAGCTCGGTCGCACCGAGATAGGTCAGCACGACCAGCAGCACCCCGGTCAGGAATCCGCTCAGCGACTCCACCCCGGCACGCCAAACCCCGGCCTTCACCGACGCCGCCCGCAGCAGCTGCGACTGGGCCGCGTAATTACCGCCAAAGGTGCGTTCGCCCCCAATGCCGCGCAGGATCCGCAGCCCGGCGACGATATCGGTGGCCATGCCCGTCAGGCGGGACGACCGCGACCGCTCCACGGCCGTGGCCGCGTGCAGCGGCCTCATCAGCGGCCCGGTGAGGGCCACGATCAATGGCGTCATGACCAGCACCGCGACACCCAGGACGACCGATTCGTTCAGCACGATCAGGGTGACCACCACGAAGGCCACCGCAGCGGTGCCAGCACTAGTGAACAGGCCGCAGAACCGGCCGAAGGTGTTGGCGTCGCTGCTGGCCACGCTCAGGGCCTCTCCGGTGGGGGTGCGGCGCTGCTGCACGTGGCCGAGCTGGCTGCTGACGGCCCCAAAGAGCACCATCGTGCGATATCTAGCCTGAATCCACCCCAAGACCTCGACCGTGTGCAGCAGGATTCCACCAGCCACCCCGATCAGGACCAAGACCGTCAGCAGGCCTCCCCAGGCGAGCGTCGCGTCCCAGGCCCCCGGCACGACCCCCTCGTCGATCACCCGGCCGAGCAGGTAGGGGCTGAGCGCTCCCGGCACGGCCCACAGCAGACCGACGAGGAAACCCAGGCCCACATAGGCCCGCTGTTGCCACAGGAACCACATCAGGAAGGCACCCGCGGAGGCTTCCCCCGGGGCTCCTGCTGAGACGGGGGAGAGGTTCACCTTCGGAGGCACTCGTAGCTGGATCATGGCACCGGCCAGTCTAAGAAACCTCACCGACAGTTCTCATCTGATTTTCGCTTGAACTGACCCGCTGGTGCGGGAAGCTCGTGTCAAACAAACTCACCGGGGAGGCCGCCGGGGAGTTCTCCCCATCGCGCATCTTCGCAAGTCGCCCAATACTCCTACCTAGGACGTTGGTTACCGACTACGAGGAACGAACATCATGGCAACACCCCCGCTGGCTTGCGTCGAGTACGACAAGCTGTTCCTGCATCCGCTGCTTGAGGACACGCGTTCAGCGACCACCTCAGCGCTGCGGACGCAGCAGCGCATGATGACCGAACGGGCCAGAACCATCTGCCAGGGTTGCCCACTGCTGGAGCAGTGCCGCTTCGACGCCGTCGTCAAACACGACGTCTCTGGTTTCGTTGCCGGATGCACCGAATCGGAACGCAACGAGATCCGCCGGATGCTGAAGATCAAGGTCGCGCCAGAGGATTTCGACGTGCTGGCTGGGGCTTTCACCCCGAACCGCCAGGTGAACCACGCCGACGTGATCCGGCTGCGGGCCAGCCACCCGAACGAGACCCTAGAGCAGCTGGCCAACCGGCTGGGCTGCTCCCTGTCGACGATCAAACGCCACCTCCGCAAGGCGAGGGCGACCAGCGTGCCCGACCGCAAGCGGCCCAAGCCGACCGTGGAAGACGTGACCTACGCCGCGAGCATGTTGCGCTCGGCACCGGCCCAGCGCCGCGCGGCCTAGGCCACCCGGGCTGAAGCGCCTGGGGATCGGCCCGGTCCGGGATTCTGCTGCAGCCTCGGATCGGGCCGGCTACCCCGCCTCTAGCCGTAGGTGTCGCGTGGTCCCCGTCCGTCTCGCACGACGCGCAGCCCATGCTTCCAGCTCGGCGCGGCTGGACCCAGCACCTCGATCCGGGTCACCGTGCCATCTCCGAGCGCCGCGTTGAGTTTCGCGACCAGTTGCGGGGCGAGCAGCCGCAGCGAGGACGCCCACGCCGTCGAGTCCGCGCGGACCGTCAGCACCGCGTCCGCATAGGCCTCCGGCTTCGAGTGTTCCGCGTTGGCTTGGCCTACCAGGGATGGCCAGTCGGCCAGTAGGGTCTTCAGGTTCACCCCCCGGGTCCACCCGCGTTGGGCGATCAGGTGTCCGACCGCGGCGCCCAATGGGACGGGGTCGTCGCGGCGAGCCCGGGAGGCCGACCGGTCCGGGCGTGACCTGCGGGTCTTCCTGACTCCGGGGCGGGGGCCGGCGCCACTGACCGTCGCCGCCTGGGCGATCCGGGAGGCCAGGTCGAGCCCGGTGGGGTCGTGGTCGGCCGCCGAAGAGTCCGGCTCCTCCCCGGTGAGACCGGCCAGGGCCTCGTCGGGTTCCCCGTCGGGAGGCCCACCCCGCTGCCCTGGGGCAGGCACCCCCCTATTCAAGATGTCGCCGAGCCGGCGCGGTTCATCACCCATCGTCGCCCCCATCGCTGGTGACCTGCTCGGTCACGGTGCCGTTGGCCACCACGAATCGTCGCCCAGCCAGGAAATCGGGCACATCGGCTCCCACGGCTGCCGTGACTAGCACCTGTTCGGCGGACGCGATCGCTTCCGCCAGCCTTTCCCGGCGGGTGGTGTCCAGCTCGGCGAAGACGTCGTCGAGTACCAGCACCGCCTCGATGCCGTCAGCGCGCAACAGCTGGAATCCCCCGAGCCGCAACGCCAGCGCCAGCGACCAGGACTCCCCGTGGCTGGCGTAACCCTTGGCCGGGAGTTCCCCGATGCCGAGCACCACCTCGTCGCGGTGGGGACCGACGAGGCTGACCCCGCGAGCCAGTTCGTCCCTGCGCCGCTCACCGATCGCCTCGAGGAGCCGGGCGCTCAGCGCCTCCCGCACATCGGCTTGGGTGTGCGCGTCCCCCAGATCGCAGGAGGCCCGGTAGGAGGCGCTGATCTGGTTGTTGACTGGTGCGATCGTGGCATAGGCGGCCTGGGCGTGGGGGATGACCTCGGCAAGCGTATCCAGCCGGGCGTGCAGCAGTTCGGCGCCGAACCGGGCCACCTGCTCGTCCCACACCTCGAGGGTGGTGATGGCCTCGGTTCCCGCCGAGTGCACCGACTTACCCGCGATAGATTTCAGCAGCGCGTTGCGCTGCCGCAGCGCCCGCTCGTAGTCGGCTTTGACCCCGGCCATACGGGGCCAGCGGGTGATGACCAGGCCGTCCAGGAAACCCCGGCGGTCGGCAGGGTCTCCCCGCACGATCGCCAGATCCGCTGGAGAGAAGACCACCGTGCGCAGCGCCCCGACGATTTCCTTGAGGCGCACCGGAGCCCGGTTCAGGCGCGCGCGGTTGGCCTTGCCCGGGGTGATCTCGACCTCCAGCAGGATGGTGCGTTCGTCCTCCTTGCCCGCCTGGACCCGCGCCCTGGCCACCGCCTGGGCGCACCCCATCCGCACCAGCGGGGCGTCGGAGGAGACCCGGTGGCTGGCCCCCGTCGAGAGATATTCGACCGCTTCGACCAGGTTGGTCTTGCCCTGACCGTTGGCTCCGGTGAACACGCTGACGCCTGGGCCGAGAGCGACCTCGACCTCCGCATAGGACCGGAAATCGGTCAGTTGTAACGCGGTGACGAACACGGCGTCCTTTCTCGGGTTGGGCTTCCGAGCCTACCGTCAGAACACGGCTGTGCCCCGGGCATCGCCCGGGGCACAGCTAGTCGCGGCTATTCTCACTCAGCGACGTCGTCGTCCACCCAGTCGAAGGTCTTGGTGACGGCCTTCTTCCAGTTGCGGTACAGACGCTCCCGCTCGGCCTGGTCCATGCTCGGCTCCCAGCGCTTGTCCTCGGCCCAGTTGGCGATCACGTCGGCCTCACCGCTCCAGAATCCGACCGCGATGCCCGCGGCATAGGCCGCACCCAGAGCCGTGGTCTCGGCGATCACAGGACGCACCACCGGCACACCCACCTGGTCGGCCTGGAACTGCATGAGGGTCTCGTTGGCGGTCATCCCGCCATCGACCTTCAGCTCGGCGAGCTTGACGCCGGAGTCGGCCTCCATGGCGTCCAGCACCTCGCGGGTCTGGTAGGCGGTCGCCTCCAGCACCGCGCGGGCGATGTGGCCACGGTTGACGTAGCGGGTGAGGCCCACGAGCGCGCCGCGGGCGTCCGCGCGCCAGTACGGGGCGAAGAGCCCGGAGAAGGCCGGGACGATGTAGGCGCCACCGTTGTCGGCGACCGAGTTGGCGAGTTCCTCAACCTCGGGGGCCGAATCGAACATGCGCAGGTTGTCCCGCAGCCACTGCACCAGCGAACCGGTGACCGCGATGGAGCCCTCGAGGGCGTAGATCGGCTTGTTGTCACCGATCTTGTAGCACACGGTGGTGAGCAGGCCGTTCTTGGACGGAACGATCTCCTCGCCGGTGTTCATGATCATGAAGCAGCCGGTGCCATAGGTGTTCTTGGCCATGCCGGTCTCGAAGCAGGCCTGGCCGAAGGTGGCGGCCTGCTGGTCGCCGAGGATACCGGCGATCGGCACCCCGCCAATGAGGCCCTGCTCACGGCCGTAGCCGTAGACCTCGGAGGAGGACTTGATGGTCGGCAGCATGCTCATCGGGATGGTCATGTCGGCCGCGATCTTGGGGTCCCAGTCGAGGGTCTTGAGGTCCATGAGCATGGTGCGCGAGGCGTTGGTGACGTCGGTGACGTGGACGCCGCCCTCGACCCCGCCGGTCATGTTCCACAGCACCCAGGTATCCATGTTGCCCATGAGCAGGTCACCGGCCTCGGCGCGAGCCCGGGCTCCTTCGACGTTGTCGAGGATCCACTTGACCTTGGGGCCCGAGAAATAGGTAGCCAGGGGCAGACCGACGATGGCCTTGTACTTATCGGCTCCCTCGGCCCCGCCGAGTTCCTCGACGATCTTCTGGGTGCGGGTGTCCTGCCAGACGATGGCGTTGTACACCGGCTCACCGGTGGTCTTATCCCACACCACGGTGGTCTCGCGCTGGTTGGTGATGCCGACCGCGGCGATGTCGTCCTTGTTGAGGCTCGCCTTGGCCAGGGCCTGGGCGACGACCTCGCGGGTGTTGTTCCACACCTCGATGGGGTCGTGTTCCACCCATCCGGCGCGTGGGAAGATCTGCTCGTGCTCCATCTGCCCGACGGAGACGATGGTGCCAGCGTGGTTGAAGATGATCGCTCGGGTGCTGGTGGTGCCCTGGTCGACGGCGAGGATGAATTTCTCTTCGGTCATTATGTTCCTTTTAGATGAATACGTGATCGGTTTAGGGACGCCCTGGGCGTCCACGATTGGATAGAGAGCGCCGACCTAGACGAGCAGGACTCCAGAGCACAGGCCCGCGATAGCGCCGCCCAGGAGCGGACCGACCACCGGGACCCACGAGTAGGACCAGTCGGAGTCGCGCTTGCCGGGGATCGGGAGCACCGCGTGGGCGATACGCGGGGCGAGGTCACGGGCCGGGTTGATCGCATAGCCGGTGGGGCCACCGAGGCTGGTGCCGATCACGACGACCAGCAGGGCGACGCCGAGAGCGCCGAGCCAGGGCATGCTGACAGCGTCCTTCGGGGCGTAGTGACCGGCGCCGAGGATCACGAAGACCAGCACGAAGGTGCCGATGACCTCGGTCACGATGTTCCATCCGTAGCTACGAACCTCCGGTGCGGTGGAGAAGACCGCCAGCTTGAGAGCCGGTTCGGCTTCCTCGTCGAACTGCTTCTTGTAGGACGCATAGGCCAGCACCGCGCCGAGGAAACCGCCGACCATCTGGGCGCCGAAGTAGAGGAACATGTTGGGCACGTTCGCCGCGACACCGGTGGCGAACTCCGCCTTGCCCGCCGATAACAGCCCCAGCGTCACCGCGGGGTTGAGATGGGCGCCGGAGGCGCCCGAGACCAGAACGCCGGAGAAGACCGCCAGACCCCAGCCGAGGTTCACGAACAGGAATCCGCTTCCCTTGCCCTTGTTCTTTGGGAGGAGGTTGTTGGCGACGACGCCGCAGCCCAGCAGCATCAGCATGCCCGTACCTACGACCTCTGAGATGAAGACAGTTGAGAGAGACAACTTTGACTCACTTTCTGGCGCGCCATCGCGCCAGCTCTGGCATCGCTAACGATGCACTCGTGGGTGTTGCACCACGGTCGGCATCCCGAACCGATCGTGGCCTGGTGCCTGGGCACCAGCGGTGGAGGAGCGCACTGCGTCCTGCTCCCTGCCTAGACCATCATCGGTTGCACGGTTTCGCCAGTCAACTGCACGGACGTGCACGCAGTGTCGTAGGCTGTGAGGAAACTCTCATGGTCGGCTGTGGCGGCGCCGCGGGTGAGCCCGAGAACCGAGTCACCACACCACAGAGTTTAGATTCGGGAGAATACTCGGCGCCGGGCGCCTAGGACGATGGGGAATCAGATGCGAGACCAGGATGTGCTTCAGGCCGCCACGATGTATTACGTCCAGGACGAAACCATGGACTCCATCGCACACATCCTCGGGACTTCCCGCTCCACGGTCTCTCGTCTGCTGAAACGCGCCCGAGAGACCGGAGTCGTTCGGATCACGATCCAGAACCCGGATCGGCCCAGCAAGATCGGCAACACCCTCCAGAGGCTGTTCAACATCCGGCCCCATATCGTCACCGTCCGGGAGGGAGCATCAGAGCTCTTCCGCCTCGACCAGGTCGCCAAGGTCGCCTCCCAGGTGATGGCCGATGCGATCGAGCCCGGGCACACCGTCGGCATCGCCTGGGGCACGACCTTGGCCGCGATCGCGAATCAGCTCGTCCCCACCCCCAAGGGCGGGATCACCGTCGTCGGCCTCAACGGCGGGGCCAACCAGACCACCAGTGGCATCCCCTATGTCGGTTCGATCTATTCCAAGATCGCTGACGCCTTCGGTGGCAGGGTCGTCCACTTTCCGGTTCCGGCCTTCTTCGATTTCGCCGACACTAAGGAAGCCATGTGGCGGGAACGCAGCGTGCGGGCCGTGCACGAGCTACAGCGCAAGATCGACGTGGCGGTCTTCGGGGTGGGCGGCCTGGACTCTCCGCTTCAGTCCCATGTCTATGCCGCCAGCTATCTGGACGAGACCGACCTAGCCCAGCTGCGCGCCCAGCGCGTCGTCGGGGATGTCTGCACCGTGATGCTGCGTGAGGACGGCAGCTATGCCGACGTCTCGATCAATGCCCGAGCCAGCGGACTGACCCCGGTGCAGCTGCGTCGCCTTCCCCGGCGGATCTGCGTGGTGTCTGGGGTCGCCAAGGCCGCCCCCACCCTGGGCGCGCTGCGGGCCCGGGTGGCCACCGATCTGGTGATCGACGAAGCCACCGCCCAGGCGGTCCTCGACCGGATGTGAGCGGGTGCCTCGGCATAGCGGCTACGCCATCCTGGTCGCATACCACGTAGACTGAGGCAGCAATCCGGATGAAGGAGCATCATGACCGACACGCTGCACGACCTCATCATCATCGGCTCCGGGCCCGCCGGCTACACGGCCGCGATCTATGCCGCGCGCGCCAGCCTCAAACCCTTGGTGTTCGAGGGCGGTTTCGAGTCCGGCGGTGCGCTGATGAACACCACCGATGTGGAGAACTTTCCCGGCTTCCCCAAGGGCATCATGGGCCCAGAACTCATGGCCAACATGAGGGCTCAGGCCGAAAGGTTCGGTGCCAAGCTGATCGCCGACGAGGCGACCGCCGTCGACCTCACCGGAGAGATCAAGGTCGTCCGCGACTCCGACGATGTCGCCTACCGCGCCAAGGCGGTGATCCTGGCCACCGGGTCGGGCTATCGCAAGCTGGGGCTGCCCAATGAGGACGTGCTGAGCGGGCGTGGCGTCTCCTGGTGTGCCACCTGCGATGGGGCCTTCTTCCGCGACAAGGCGATCGCGGTCGTCGGCGGCGGCGATTCCGCGGTGGAGGAGGCGACCTTCCTCAGCCGCTTCGCGAGTTCGGTCACCCTGATCCACCGGCGCGACGAGTTGCGTGCCTCCAAGATCATGGCGGCGCGGGCACAGCGCGACCCGAAGATCAGCTTCGCGTGGAACTCCGTCGTCACCGCGCTCAATGGTGACACCACGCTGACCTCGGTGACACTGTCCGACACCATCACCGGAGAGACCAGGGAATTGCCGGTGGACGGGCTGTTCATCGCGATCGGTCACGACCCGCGCTCGGCCCTGTTCGCCGGACAGGTCGAACTCGATCCCGAAGGCTATGTCGTGTGCCAGGAACGTTCGACCCGCACCAGCCTGCCCGGGGTCTTCGCTTGCGGGGACCTGGTCGATCACACCTACCGGCAGGCCATCACCGCGGCCGGATCGGGGTGCGCTGCGGCGCTGGACGCCGAACGTTACCTGGCCGAAATGGACGATTAGGCCGCGCGGACTCCCCGGGCGTGATCGTGGCCCGGAGGGGTTCCATGACCTCGCTGGTGGTCCCCTCCGGCGATGCCCTGCCGCCTACCCCCGGATGGTCTTTGGCTTCCAGATCGCGGGGTGTTAGGCGAAGCCCCAGGGATTCCTCCCCCACGCGCTACCATCGCGATACCATGAATCATGGGTATGACACTGCGGTTACCACCGGCCGATGACCGCGCCCTCATCGCGCTGTCGGAGGCGCTGGGCGTGAGCAAACACGAGGCGACACTACGGGCGATCCGGGAACTGGCCGCCCGGACCTTGCGCGAGGAGCAGGTGGCCGCGCTCTCGGAGGCCGCGCGGGTGCGCTATGCGCATCTGCTGCGGGACCCGGTGCGGTGACCACCTATCTTGAGGTCGAAGATCTGCTCGGCCTCGCCGCCGATCTGGGCATCACCGGCATAGGCGATCCGGGACTACTCGCCGCGGCGGCCTATCGTCCGCGGGTGAGGCTCTTTGGCCGGGAGGTCTATCAGGGAATCGACGCTAAGGCCGCCGCCCTGGCGGATTCGCTGGTCACCCTGCCCGGAGCCGCGGATACTGGCCGGCTGGCCTGGCTCGCGGTGGTGGTCTTCTACGGCTTGAACGAGATCCAGCTCGACCCACCGGCCGGACAGCCCGAGCGCCTGCTCAGCGAGATCTTGGGCGGGAACTGTAACCTAGCCGCGATATCGGGGGCGCTGGCGTCCTGGCATTGACACCGCGGACGCCTCAGCCCGGATGCCCGTCCGAGCGATCACGCCCGTCCCCGGCGATAGAAGGAGAGTCCATGGCCATCTACGAAGGCACCGCAGCGAACTTCGCATCACTGACCAACAACCCGGACAAGCTGGTGGTCGTCGACTACTGGGCCGACTGGTGTTCGCCCTGCAAACAGCTCGCCCCGATCCTGGACGAACTGGCGGCCGAATACAACGACCAGATAGACGTCGTCAAGGTCGATACCAACAGCCAGGCCGACCTCGCCGCACAGCGGGCCATCATGAGCCTGCCGACGCTGGAGTTCTACTCCGGGGCACAACTGGTCAAGACCGTCCAGGGCGGGCAGACCAAACGCCAGCTGATGAAGATCATCGATTCCCTGGTGTGAACCACAGCGGGCTCGCCGCGTCCCCCATCGGGTGCACCGCGGCGAGCCCGAACCATTCCGCTACGCGATGTCGTGGCCCCACCAGCAACACGCGCGAGTAGGGTAAGCCTGTGACCTCACCCGAACCGATCCGGCGCGAGACCCGTCTCGACCCCTATTTCAACTCCTACGCGCAGCGCACCAGCGGCATGACCGCCTCGGCCGTGCGCGCGCTGTTCGCGGTGGCCAACCGTCCCGAGATCGTTTCGCTGGCAGGGGGCATGCCCAACATCGCCGACCTACCGTTGGGCAGCATCGGCGACATCATGAACAACCTCATCTCCACCACCGGACGCCAGGCCATGCAGTACGGCTCCGGCCAGGGCGAACTGATGATCCGCGAGGACATCTGCGAGGTCATGGCGCTGGAGGGCATCCACGCCCACCCCGACGACATCGCGATCACCGCAGGCAGCCAGCAGGGCCTCGACCTCGTCACCCGTATCTTCTGCGATCCCGGGGACGTCGTGCTCGCCGAGGCACCGAGCTACGTCGGGGCGATTGGCACCTTCCGCAGCTACCAGGCAGAGATCGTCCACGTGAGCATGGACGAGCACGGCATCAATCTGGACGCCCTGCGCCAGGCCGTGGCCGCCTGCCGGACGGCGGGCAAGCGTCCCAAGTTCTTGTACACCATTCCCAACTATCAGAATCCCTCCGGCATCACCCAGCCGCTCCAGCGGCGCCGCGAGCTGATCGCGCTGGCCAAAGAACTGGACATCCTGATCGTCGAGGACAATCCCTATGGGCTGCTCAGCCTGGACGCCGAACCGGTCCCGGCGATCCGCTCCCTCAACTGCGACCGGGTGCTATACCTGGGGTCCTTTTCGAAGACTTTCGCTCCCGGTTTCCGGATCGGCTGGGTGCTCGCACCCCATGCGGTGCGGGAAAAACTCGTGCTGGCTCAAGAATCCGCGACGCTGTGTCCCCCGGTGTTCAGCCAGTTCGCGATCCACGCCTATCTGCACAACCACGACTGGCGCAATCAGATCACGGTGTTCCGGGACATGTACCGCGAACGCCGGGACGCGATGCTGGAGGCCCTGGAGGAATACATGCCCTCCGGTTCGACCTGGACTCGCCCGGCCGGTGGATTCTTCGTCTGGGTCACCCTGCCCGAGGGGCTGGACTCCCAGGCCATGCTCCCTCGTGCGGTCACCGCCCGGGTGGCCTATACCCCCGGAACCGCTTTCTATGCCGATGGCCTGGGCAGCCGGAATATCCGCTTGTCCTTCTGCTATCCGCCCGCCGACCGGATCCGGGAGGGAGTCCGGCGTCTGGGCGAGGTTATCGATGGCGAGCTGGAGATGCACCGCACTTTCGGTCTTGGCAGTTCACCCCTGCATCCCGAGCACGTGCTCGGACCCGCCCCCGATCTGAGCTGAGAGGAAGCCATGTCCACGATTGTCGTTCTGGCCGGAGGTCTATCCCACGAGCGGGACGTTTCTTTGCGTTCGGGACGCCGGGCGTCCCTGGCACTGCGCGAGCTGGGCCACCGGGTCATTGAGGCCGATGTCAATGCCGACTTGGTGGGCTTGTTGGCTTCGGTGGAGGACCCCGTGGTGGTTCCGATGCTGCACGGGGGACTCGGTGAGGACGGTGCGCTGCGTGAGGTCTTGGACCTGCTGCGCGTGCCCTATGTGGGCTCCAACGCGGCGGCTTCCCGGATGACCTTCGACAAGTCGATCGCCACGCCGCTGGTGGCCGCGGCCGGGGTGCGCACCCCGAAGCAGGTGGCCCTGCCACACGACATCTTCCGCGAACTGGGTGCCGGAGCCCTGGTCAAGGCGCTAGCCGCCGAGGTCGGGTTGCCGCTCATGGTGAAACCTTCCCGCAGTGGTTCGGCGCTCGGCTGCACCAAGGTCACCACCGCCGAACAGCTTCCCTCAGCCATGGTCGCCGCCTATGCCTACGGCCCGGTCGCCGTGGTGGAGGAGTTCGTCAGCGGAACCGAGATCGCGGTCACCGTGCTGGACACCGGCGAGGGCCCGGTGGCTCTGCCGGCCGTGGAGATCCGTCCCGAGAAAGGCGTCTACGACTACGACGCACGCTATACGGCGGGGACGACACAGTTCGTGACCCCGGCCGAGCTATCTCCTGAGGTCTCGGCGCAGGTCAGTGAGCTGGCGCTGGCTGCTTTCCGGGCGCTGGGGCTGCGGCAGCTGTCCCGCATCGACATCATCGTTCGCGATCGGGTTCCGGTGTTCATCGAGGCTAATGTCGCCCCTGGGATGACGGAGACCTCCCTGGTTCCCCTGGCCTTGGAATCCGCTGGCCTTGGGCTCGGCGAGGTGCTCTCGACGCTGGTGGCCCAGTGCGTCTGAAGCAGGCCGGCATCATCGGCGCCGGTGTGGCCGTGGCCATCGTCATGGCGCTGCTTGGCCTATGGCAGATGGGGGCCTACCGGCAATCAGGGCTCCAGGTCGCGATCGACCGCACACAGATGGAGCCGGTTTCCCTGGCCGATTCGGTCAAGGCCGATGGCACCGTCGATGACATCTACGCCCGGAGGGTGTCCTTCGATGGAAGGTTCCGGCCAGAGTTGCAGCTGCTCGTCGGCAGGCAGTGGCCGCTGCGGGTGGTGACCGCCTTCGAGCTGACCGATGGGCGGCTGGTGGCAGTCGTCCGCGGCATCTCCGCGTCCGCGAGCGTGCCCGCCGCTCCGGCCGGGACCCGGTCGGTCACCGGGGTCTTTCTGGCACCCGACCCGTCGGGGCCCGCACCCAGCGCTGGCGTCCCGGATGGGACGCTCGGCTCCGTGCGCCTGACCCGGATCGCCCAGGACTGGCCGGGTCGGCTCATCGCTGGCTATGTCACCTTGCCGGAGGAGGACGCGAGGGCCCAGGGCCTGGAACCCGCCGTCCCCCCGCTGCCGGAGGTAAAGGGAAGCCCGCAGAACTCGGGATATGCGCTGCAATGGTGGGTATTCGCGGTGGTTGCGGTGGCGATCAGTATCCTCGCGGCCCGCAACCTCGGGGCGAAGGCCCGGGCTGGTGAGCCCGCGTCCCCAGGCTCAGGTTCAGACGGCTGAGGAGCCGGAGGCAACGGTGGCGATCCGGGCCCGAACGTCCTTGGTCGCCCGGTACTCCGCCACGAAGGACAGGAAGGGCACCGTGCCCGAGACCATGATGAACAGCAACCACTTGAGGCTCCATCCGACGCGGCGACCGATGTTATAGGCCGCGATGAGCAGCACCATGTAGAGCCAGCCGTGGGGGATGCCGGTCAGCATCACCAGGGTCGGGTTGCCCCAGATGTATTTGAGGGGCATCGCCACCAGCACCAAGACGACGAGCAGGACGCCGGTCACCCACGCCATGATGCGGTAGAACAGCAGCGAGTTCCGGATGCCGGGCAGGTCTTCGGGGGCGATCTCCAAGGGTTCGGTCACGCGTCCAAGACTAACTGTTGCACGGGACTGAGGTGTGCCTCGCGACGCCTAGTGGGCCTCGAAACCGATACCGGAATGCGGCCTCCCGACGGGTTCGGGCGCGGGGCTGGGCGTTTCCCGGGACGGGTGGTGGGGTCTCGCTGCCACTACCGGCCCGCTACCAACCTTCCCGGACTCGCCCGCTAGGCAGCCTAGCCTCCCGGCGGATCCCCAGTTCCGGCGCGGGTTCCCAGTTCCGGTTCTGGAGCCGGGCCTTCCCCTAGCGGGCCGCCGGTTGGCGCGTCCACCCGTGCCGGAGTGATCGTCGCCCAAGGCCGGATGTGGTCTTCTCGACCCGGGAGATGGGCGGCGGCTGGGCACGGGCCTAGCCCCAGAACGATGGCGCGCTTTCCCGGCTAGGCCACCGCCCCGGTCCTGGCGACTCTTCTCTCTGGGAGGAGTTCCTTTTCTCCGAGTCGGGTCCGTAGGCCGGTCTTGTCCCGCCGCGCTTCGTTCCGACACCTCCTGCGCCATGTGCTTCTCGTCTCACTCGGGTCCGCCGGCCGGTCTTGCCCCACCGGGGTCCACTCCGGCCCTTCCGGCCCCACGTGCTTCTCATCCCATTCGGGTCCGCCGGCCGGTCCTGATGCTTCTCCCGGACCGGCCAGCAGTCTGCTGGGACTGGCGCTCACCCGGCATGCCCTGCGGAGATCTCTCTGGGTCCGTCCTGGCTGCCCAAGCCAGACCCTCACCCTC
>JAUMYR010000056.1:0-2489 GCA_030528545.1 Propionibacteriaceae bacterium | reverse complement strand
CCCCGGTCCCTCCTCTCGCTGGGGCGAGGATCATGCGGCAAAGCCCGCTCCGCGCTAGATCCCTGGTCCCTCGCCTCGCTGGCTACGAGTGTGCCTCTTCCTTTGGGTCCGCGGGCAGGTCCTCCCATCACAGGACCCGAAGAGTCCGAGGCAGTCTCGTCCTTGAGTCCATAACCGGTCCTGGTTCCTCTTCTGGCGTTGAAGGGGTGCCGGTCATCGCCGGTGGGTCCGCGCCCGGCCCTGAGGCTTCTCCTCACCACGTGGGAGCACCCGTCTTCCCTCTTTGCCTGCGCCCCGGTCTTAGCTTCCGGATCGGGGGTCAACAGCGTGTTTTGACCGGCCGCGATTGCCTAGCCTCCTGTCCCTGCTGGGATCGGGGTCCATCCTCGAATTGGTGTCCCTGAGACGGCCCGCCGCGGTAGTAGCTGGGCACATACCTTCCCATCCGCACGGCTCACCCGCACGGCTTCACTAGCACTACTCTGGCAGCGCCCTTCGTCCGCACTCCATAGGCCGAAGGCCTCGCACGAAGAC
Source organism: Propionibacteriaceae bacterium (assembly GCA_030528545.1). The sequence goes on along the minus strand of JAUMYR010000056.1, from coordinate 1,955 downwards.
CCTAAAACTATTTATCGACAAATAGCTATAGCTATCTATCCGCCGATGGTCTCGTGGTTGACGATGGCCAGGATGCGGTCGAGGTCCTCCTCCCCAGCGAACTCGATCACGATGCGTCCGCGATTCTTGCCCAGGGCCACCTTGACCCGGGTGTCGAAGTGGTCGGAAAGGGATTCCGACAGCGCGAGAGCTCTCTCCGAAGGCATCCGGGGGCTACTCGTCCTGCGGGGTCGCCGCACCTGGCCCATCATGACGAGTTCCTCCGTCGTGCGAACCGACAGGCCCTCGGCGATGATCCGTGCCGCGAGCGCCTCCTGAGCCTCAGGGTCGTCCATGCCGAGGAGGGCTCGGGCGTGTCCGGCCGAGAGCACTCCGGCGGCGACCTTGACCTGGACGCTGCTCGGCAAGCGAAGCAGCCTGAGGGTATTGGAGATCTGCGGGCGGGACCGTTTGATGTGCTTCGAGAGCTCGTCCTGAGTGCACCCAAAGTCGTCGAGGAGTTGCTGATAGGCGGCGGCCTCCTCAAGCGGGTTCAGGTCGGCCCGGTGCAGGTTCTCCAGCAGAGCGTCACGGAGCAGGTCCGCGTCATCGGTGCCCCGGACGATGGCCGGGATCGTGGACTCACCCGCGAGCTTGCTGGCCCTCCAGCGGCGCTCGCCCATGACGAGTTCGTACCCCTCCTGGCCGATCTCCCGGACCACGATGGGCTGTAGCACGCCGACCTCCCTGATGGATTCGACGAGTTCGGCGAGCGCGTCCTCGTCGAACACCTGCCGCGGCTGACGCGGGTTAGGACGCACCCGATCGACATCCACCTCGGTGTAGTAGGACCCGTCCGGCAGGGCCTCCGATGCGCCGTGGGCCTCGGTCCGCTGGAAGAGTTCCCCGAGGCCTCGGCCCAGTCCTGTTGGTTTCGCAGCCATTACCTCTCCATTCTCTCGGCGCGCAAGGCGATTTCCTCGGCCGCTCGCAGGTACGCGACGGCACCAGACGACGTCGGGTGGTAATCGATCACGGTCTGTGCATAGCTGGGCGCCTCCGCGATGCGCACGGACCGCGGGATGGTGGTCTCCAGCGTGACCGCCGGGAAGTGCTTGCGCACCTCGGCGGCCACCTGCTGGGACAGGTTCGTCCGGGCGTCATACATGGTGAGCAGCACGGTCGATAGGGAAAGCCTGGCGTTCAGCTGGCTGCGAACGATGTCGATGGTCCGCATCAGCTGGGTAACCCCCTCCAGCGCGTAGTACTCGCACTGGATGGGAACCAGGATCTCTCGTGCCGCGACCAGCGCGTTGATCGTGAGGAGGCCCAGCGACGGTGGGCAGTCGAAGATCACGTAGTCGAAATCCAGGTCGCGCACCGCGGCGCGAAGGGCGCGTTTCATCACCGTTTCCCGGCCCGAAACCTGGACCAGCTGCAACTCGGCACCAGCTAGGTCGATCGTCGCGGGCAAGACCCAGAGCCCGGGCTGGTTGGGGGAAGCGACGACGTGGTCCGCGATCGCCGCGCCGCCGGTGAGGACCTCGTAGGTACCAGGGACGCCCTCGGAATGCTCCACACCGAGGGCGGTGGAGGCATTCCCTTGGGGATCGATGTCGATGAGGAGGACCTTCAGGCCACCCTGGGCTAAGGCCGCCGCCACGTTCACGGCGGTGGTGGTCTTACCGACCCCGCCCTTCTGGTTGGCGACGACCATGATGCGGGTTTCCTTGGGACGCGGTAGCACCAGCTCGACGGCATCCAGCTCTTCGTCCGGGGTAAGCGCCTCGGACCCGCCGTCTTCGGGAATCTCGAAGGAGGCGCGCCTCGGTCCACGCGAAGACACTGGAATGACCCCCTGGGGACTTGTTTCACGTGAAACGTCCTCGCCGCCTCGGGCGGAGGTTTCACGTGAAACATCGGCTCGTTTCTTGCGCCGCCACGGCAACACAGCCATTCCATCTCCTTTGGGTTCG
>JAUMYR010000318.1 GCA_030528545.1 Propionibacteriaceae bacterium | reverse complement strand
CCGCCGGGGAGGAGCGGGTGCTGGGCACCGACCCGGCCAGCGGGCACACCATCGTAGCCAAGGCCGGACGGTTCGGGCCCTATGTCACCGAGGTTCTGGGCGAGGACGCCCCGAAGTCGGCCAGGCCGCGCACCGGTTCGCTATTCAAGTCGATGTCGCTGGAGACCGTGACGCTGGACGACGCGCTGCGGCTGATGAGCCTGCCCCGCATGGTCGGCACCGACCCCGAGGGCGTCGAGATCACCGCTCAGAACGGACGCTACGGCCCCTATCTAAAGAAGGGGACAGATTCGCGCAGCCTCGCCAGCGAGGACCAGATCTTCTCCGTCACCCTCGACGAGGCCCTGGCGATCTACGCCCAGCCCAAGCAGCGGGGACGCGCGGCCGCCGCCGCGCCGCTCAAGGAACTGGGCACCGACCCGGTCTCAGGCAAGCCGATCGTGGTCAAGGACGGACGCTTCGGACCCTACGTCACCGACGGGGAGACCAACGCTACGCTGCGCCGCGACGATTCGGTGGAGGCCATCACCCCGGAACGGGCCCAGGAACTGCTGGCCGAGAAAAGGGCCAAGGGCCCCGCCCCGAAGCGCACCCGCAAGACCACCACGGCGAAGAAGACCACCACGCGGAAAACCGCCACTAAGACGACGGGGACCAGCTAGGGAAAGCAACCAGTCGGGTCCAGTCACGGCTGATCCCGGCAGGTCTTTCTAGCCGAACCGTCAGTCCGAGCTACGGGTAGTTTCGGGGATCGCGGCAGGCCGCGAAGGCGGTCGCGGTAAGCCTGGTGTTCCAGATTCGTTGAGTCGCTTGAGCCGGATGAATCTCGTGGCTCTTGTGGGGGAAGCCGGATCGAACCATGAAGCGGTCTCGATCTTGGCTGAGCGAAGCGCGAGGGCTTCGTCAAGGGCTGGTTCAAGGTCGCTGTCTTGGGAGCACAGGATTACTAGTCCGGTGTCTGGGCAACGTGCCTCACGGACCACGGCGAGCGCACAGAGCACGTCGATACCTTTTTCGCGGGGTTTGCCGATGGTCAGGTATCGGCCCTGTTGGTCGGTTACTTTGCGCCCATCGCCGTCTCGATGAAAATCGTACTTGAGCGGGCGATGATGTACTACAACGCGTGGGTCTCGCTGCCATTCGGTTCGCTGTGCGAGATTTCGCTGGTAGGAGGATGCGTCGATGTCCGACGACGGTAGGCCGCGGTACACCAAGACCTTGGCAACTTCGGCATGCGCATACCCGGGTTTTTGGTTCTGGTTGCGGTAGGCGACGACCTGCTTGGCATAGAGCAGTGGATGGATGAGATGCTCGTGTGGGGGCTGGCCCGACTCGAAGAGTCCGACTCCGGTGAGATGCACATTCTGGTAATCGAGGATCAGCGTAGCTCGAAGGACAGGCACCATTACCTCCATTTAAAAACCCCACCAGTCCCGCAGATGGGACGGTGGGGAGCTAGGTGCCTAGCTTAGCACGTCTGGTTCGTGGATTGGGAGTCCCAGCTGAGTATTCGTATCCGAAGCACACCCGCACGGCTACGGTGGGGAAGAAGACCGTCCCGGGCCGGGCGCACCGGCCGGTAGCCGTTGAGGGGTTCGGGTGTGGTGAGCCGGGCTCGTGGCGTGGC
>JAUMYR010000317.1 GCA_030528545.1 Propionibacteriaceae bacterium | reverse complement strand
GCCGATGATCAGCTCCTGAACGACGGGCGGCGGCATGGGCGGGCGGCCCTTTCAGCACCGCGCTGTTTCGCGCGCCTCAGGCGCCCAGTTGCGCGTGCATCTCCTGCACCGAAATCACCTCCAGGTCGGACAGCGCCTTCATGCCCTCCACGGCCGCCTCGGCGCCATAGATGGTGGTGAAGATGGTCACGCGGCCTTGCAGCGCGCTGGTGCGGATGGAGCGGCTGTCGGCAATGGCGTTGCGGCGCTCTTCCACCGTGTTGATGATCATGGCGATTTCGCCGTTCTTGATCATGTCCACGATGTGCGGGCGGCCTTCGGCAACCTTGTTGACGAGCTTGACGGCCAGGCCTTCGGCCTCGATGGCGGCGGCCGTGCCGCGCGTGGCCACCAGCTCAAAGCCCATGGCCAGCAGATCGCGGGCGATGGCCACGGCGCGCGGCTTGTCGCTGTCGCGCACCGTCAGGAACACGGTGCCGCTGGCGGGCAGGCGCTCGCCAGCGCCCATCTGGGCCTTGGTGTAGGCCTCGCCAAAGGTCTTGCCCACGCCCATGACCTCGCCGGTGGATTTCATCTCAGGGCCGAGGATGGTGTCCACGCCGGGGAACTTGACGAAGGGGAACACGGCCTCTTTCACGCTGAAGTAAGGCGGCGTGACCTCTTGCGTCACGCCCTGCTGCGCCAGGCTCTGGCCGGCCATGCAGCGCGCGGCGATCTTGGCCAGCGGCAGGCCGGTGGCCTTGCCGACGAAGGGCACGGTGCGGCTGGCGCGGGGGTTGACCTCCAGCACGTAGATCACGTCTTTTTTCTGGCCGCCCTCTTCCTTCTCCTGGATGGCGAACTGCACGTTCATCAGGCCCACCACGTTCAGCCCCTCGGCCATGGCGCGGGTCTGGCGCTTGAGCTCCTCAATGGTCTCAGCACTGAGGTAATACGGCGGCAGCGAGCAGGCCGAATCGCCCGAGTGCACGCCGGCCTGTTCGATGTGCTCCATCACGCCGCCGATGAGCACCTGGCCGCTGGCGTCGCGCACGGCATCCACGTCGCATTCGATGGCGTTGGACAGGAAGCTGTCGAGCAGCACGGGCGAGTCGTTGCTGACCTGCACGGCCTCGCGCATGTAACGCTCCAGCCCGGCTTGCTCATGCACGATTTCCATCGCGCGCCCGCCCAGCACGTACGATGGCCGCACCACCAGCGGGTAGCCCAGCTCGGCGGCCTTCTCCAGCGCCTCGGCCTCGGTGCGCGCCGTGGCGTTGGGCGGCTGGCGCAGGCCCAGCTGGTGCAGCAGTTGCTGGAAACGCTCGCGGTCCTCGGCGGCGTCGATCATGTCGGGCGTGGTGCCGATGATGGGCACGCCGGCCTTTTCCAGGCCCAGCGCCAGTTTCAGCGGCGTCTGGCCACCGTACTGCACGATGACGCCGGCGGGCTTTTCCTTGTCCACGATTTCCAGCACGTCTTCGAGCGTCAGCGGCTCGAAGTACAGGCGATCGGAAGTGTCGTAGTCGGTGGAAACGGTTTCGGGGTTGCAGTTGACCATGATGGTTTCGTAACCATCCTCGCGCATGGCCAGCGCCGCGTGCACGCAGCAGTAGTCGAACTCGATGCCCTGGCCGATGCGGTTGGG
>JAUMYR010000055.1 GCA_030528545.1 Propionibacteriaceae bacterium | reverse complement strand
GCGGTGACCATCGTCGCGGCGTGGATGAGCGCCGACACCGGGGTCGGGCCCTCCATCGCGTCCAGCAGCCAGGATTGCAGCGGCACCTGGGCCGACTTGCCGCAGGCGGCCACCAGCAGGAACAGGCCGATGAGCGTGGCCCACAGCGGGGTCAGGGCCGCCGCGTTCGCGTTGACATCGGTGAACTTCGAGGAACCGAACATCGCCAGCATCGAGAAAATCGCCAGCAACATGCCGAGGTCGCCGACCCGGTTGACCACGAAGGCCTTCTTCGCCGCGGCCGCCGCCGACGGCTTGTGCTGCCAGAAACCGATCAGCAGGTAGGACGCCAGGCCCACGCCCTCCCAGCCGACGAACAGCACCAGGTAGTTGTCGGCGAGCACCAGCAGCAGCATCGCCGCGACGAAAAGGTTCAGATAGGCGAAGAACCGGCGCCGCCGCTCGTCGTGGGCCATGTAACCGATCGAATACACATGGATGAGTGAGCCCACCCCGGTAATCAGCAAGACGAACAGGATCGACAGCTGATCGATCAACAGCCCCACGCCGAAGGACCATTGACCGGCCGAGACCCACTCATACAGCGGGACGCCGACCGCCCGCTCGGCCTCGGAGCGGCCCAGCAGGTCAGCGAACAGCACGCACCCGATGACGAAGGAGGCGATGGGGGCTAGGGTCGCGAGCAGGTGGCCCCAGGCGTCTGAAGCCTTACCCAGCAGCAACAGCACCCCGGCGCTGACCAGCGGGATCGCGATCATTAGCCAGGCATAGCCGAAGAGCCCGGTCGGGGCGACCGGCACGACGGAGATGGTTTCGAGGATATTCACGCCGGTCTCCTCAGAACTTCAGCAGGTTGGCATTGTCGACCGAAGCCGAACGGCGGGCACGATAGATACTGATGATGATCGCCAGTCCGACCACCACTTCGGCGGCGGCAACGACCATGACGAAGAAGGACGCGATCTGGCCGTCCAATCCCCCGTTGGTGTTGGAAAAGGTCACCAGAGCCAGGTTGGAGGCGTTCAGCATCAGTTCCACGCTCATGAACATGACGATCGCATTGCGCCGCAGCATGAAGCCGAGGACGCCGATGCAGAACAGGATGGCAGACAACGCCAGGTAGTAATTCGGGTTCATTCTGCCTCTCCTTCGGCTTCGGCCTCGGCGGCGGTGATCTGCGCATGGGCAGCGCGGGTGCCTGCCGCCAGGTCGCCCTCCAGCACCACACCACGCTGGCGCAGCGTCTGCGACACCGAGGACTCAGCGACCGAGCCGTCTGGCAACAGGGCCGGGGTAGCGATCGAGTTGTGGTTGGCGAACACGCCCGGGTTCGGCCGGGTGCCCGGGTGGACCCCGTCCTCGGCATAGGCCCGGATGCGGGCCTGAGCGAACTCGCGCTGGCCCTTCTTCGGTTTGAAGCGCTCGCCGTGGGCCAGCACCATCGCCGCGACGGCGGCCGTGATGAGCAGCGCCGCGGTCGCCTCGAAGGCGAAGACATAGTCGGTGAACAGCAGCTTCGCGATCGCCGGGACGTTGCCCTCGGCGTTCGCCTTCTCCAGACCGACCGGCTGCGACACGATGGCGTTGCCGACCGAGAAGACCAGCAGCATCGCGAAGCCGAGCGCGGCGATCAGCGCCAGCCAGCGCTGGCCCTTGATGGTCTCGACCAGCGAATCCTTGCTGTCCACGCCCACCAGCATGAGGACGAAGAGGAACAGCATCAGGATGGCCCCGGTGTAGACGATGATCTGCGCGACGAAGAGGAAGGGCGCGTCGAGGGCCGCGTATTGCACCGCGAGGCAGACCATCACCAGTGCCAGGCACAGCGCCGAATAAACCGGTTTACGCAGCGTCACCATGCCGAGCGCGGCCAGCACCATGATGGGCGCACATATCCAGAAGGCCAGTTCAGCCCCGGTGATGAGAGCGATCATTTCGCGGCTCCTTGGGAACTGGTGCGGGTATCGGGCTGGCCGCTCGGCGGCAACCCGAGGAAGTAGGCCGTCTCGTCCTCGCCCAGGCGGCGCGGATGCGGCGGGGATTCCATGCCCGCCAGCAGCGGGGCGAGCAGGTCTTCCTTTTCGTAGACCAGCTTCGCGCGCGTGGTATCGGCGAGTTTGAACTCATTGGTCATGGTCAGCGCGCGGGTCGGACAGGCCTCAATGCACATGCCGCAGAAGATGCAGCGCAGGTAGTTGATCTGGTAGACCCGGCCGAACCGTTCTCCGGGAGAGAAGCGCTCATCCTCGGTGTTATCGGCACCCTCGACATAGATCGCGTCGGCCGGACAGGCCCAGGCACACAGCTCGCAGCCGACGCACTTCTCCAGGCCGTCGGGCCAGCGGTTCAGCTGGTGACGACCGTGGAAGCGCGGCATCGTCACCTTCTCGACGCCCTTCTTGTGGGGATAGTCCTGGGTGAAGGTCTTGCGGAAGATGGTGTTGAGCGTGACTGCGAAGCCACCCCACTGATCAAGCAGTCCCATCGGTGGTCTCCTCGTCCTTGGTCTCGGTAACGGACGCCGCGACCACGCCTGCCATCTCCGGCAGGCGCTGACCTGGCATCGGTGGTACGGGGTAGCCGCCAGCGAAGGCATCGAACTCCTCCTCGCTGGCCAGGCGTTTCGGTGTCGTGGGCCGTTCCCTGCCGCCGAACAGCGCATAGATCAGCAGCGCAGCTACCACGAGTCCGCCGGCCAGATAACCCCAGGCCGGGATCTGGACGCCCTGCGCCAAGGCGGTGCGCAGCACACCGACCGCGAGGATCCAGTACAGCGAGATCGGGATCAGCCACTTCCAGCCCAGGTCCATGAACTGGTCGTAGCGGAATCGCGGCAGGGTGCCACGCAGCCACACGAACAGCGAGATGAACAGCTGAACCTTCAGAACGAACCAGACCGGCCCCCACCACGGGCTGGCCATGACCTGCTGGAAGCCGGGGCCGAAGGCCTCAATCTTGTGCAGCAGGTTGAACGGCCACGGTGTCTGATAGCCGCCGAGGAACAGCGTGGTGGCGATCGCCGAGACGGTCGCCATGTTGATGTACTCGGCGAGGAAGAACAGCGCGTAACGGAAACCGGAATATTCGGTCAGGTAGCCCGACACCAGCTCCGACTCGCATTCGGGCAGGTCGAAAGGTGCCCGGTTGGTCTCACCGACCATCGCGATCACGTAGATGATGAAGCTTGGCGCCAGCACCAGCCAGTACCAGGTCTCCAGGCCGATATCCAGACCGAAGGGTTGCAGCGGCTGGCCTTGAGCCTGGACGATCGAGTTCGTCGACATCGAGCCGGAGAACATGAACACCCCGACGATCGCTAGACCCATCGCGACCTCGTAGCTAATCATCTGGGCAGAGGAACGCAGGCTGCCGAGCAGTGAATAGGTCGAGTTCGAGGCCCACCCGGCCAGCACGATGCCGTAGATGCCGATCGAGGCGATCGCGATGACGAACAGCACCGCCATCGGCAGGTCGGTCACCTGAAGCCGGGTCTTGACACCGAACATCTCCACCTCACCGCCGAACGGGATCACCGTCCAGGTGGTGAAGGCGGCCACACCGGTCAGCAGCGGCGCCAGGTTGAAGATCAGCGGGTCCGCCTTCGCGGGCCGGAAGTCCTCCTTGAGGAGCGCTTTCGTCCCGTCGGCCACGGCCTGGCCGAGGCCGAAGGGGCCATTCATGATCGGCCCGAGACGGTGCTGCATCTTGGCGACGAGGCGCCGCTCGTACCAGACGTTGAAGATCGTCCAGACCAGCAAGATCACGAACAGGGCAACGACCTTGATGAGAATCAGCCACCACGGGTCGGAGAAGAAGACGTCTTTCACTTCGCACCTCCGGTCACCTCGACGCCAGCGCCGGGCCGCACGCCGAGCGCCTCGTACAGGCTCACCCCGGAATTGAGGGGCAGCCAGATCACGTTGTCCACCATCGGTTCAGTCACCTCAAGCGGCAGCACCACCCATCCGGCGGGGCCCTTCACCATCACCGAATCACCCCATTCCGCGGCGGTGGCGGCCGATGCCCGGGCCACCGGTTTCGGAGCGGTCTTGGCCAGGTGTTCGGCCCCGTCGAGGCCTGCCGCGTCGTCCAGCAGCAGCCTCCAGGAGGCCAGCACCACGCCCTCGCCCACCCCCGCGGCGGGGCGCGGGGTGAACTGGGCGGGATCGCCCTCCCAGGTGCCCAGCTGCGCGAGGTCCTCCGCGGCACCGGCTGCTGCCCGGAACCCGAGCGGGGAGCCCATGGCGTCGGCCAGTGCGCCCAGCACCCGCAGATCGGTCATCGGTGAACGCTCGGCCTTGGTCACCCGATTGACCCGCCGCGAACGGTGCTCCCAGTTGAGGAAGTGGCCAGCGGTCTCCTCCAGCAACGCCACCGGGAATACCACGTCGGCTCTCTCGGCGACGGCGCTCATCCGCTGTTCGATGCTGACCACGAACTCCGCGGCCTCCAGCGCGGCCAGTGCGGTCGCGGTGTCAGGCAGGTCGCTCGGCTGGAGCCCGGAGACCACCAGCGCCTTCTGCCTACCAGCCAGCACCGCGGCGAACTGTTCGGAGACGCAGCGCCCGGGCTCCGAGGGCAGCGAGGACAGGCCCCAGTGCGTCGCGACATCGACCCTAGCGGCCGCGTCCGCGGCCGAACGCCCACCGGGAAGCAGCCCCGGGAGGCAGCCAGCCTCAATGGCTCCGATCTCGCCCGCGCGGCGTGGCACCCAGGCGAAACGGGCAGCGGAGGTAGCCACCGCGCTGAGCAGGCCGGGCAGACCGGCGGCCCGCTCCCCCACCAGGATGATCGCGTCCGCTCCCAGGTTGAGTCCGGCCAGCGTCGCGGCCTCATCGCCTGGGGCACAGGCGATCAGTCCGGCGCTGAGCTTTCGCGTCCCCCGGGACGCGAAAGGCGCCAGCGTGGTGACCTTGAGGCCATGTTTGCGGACCGCCTTACGCAGCCGGAGGAAGATGCTGGGTGCCTCGTCCTCCGGTTCGAACGCGACCAGGACGACATGCGCGGCGGCCTCCAGGTCGGCGTGGGTCACGCGGGTGCGCCCACCGGCGACATAGGCCGCTAGGAACTCGGCCTCCTCGGTTGAGGCCAGCCTGGAGCGGAAATCGATGTTATTCGTCTGCAACACCGTGCGAGCGAACTTGGCGTAGCCATAGGCCGTTTCCACCGTCAGGCGACCGCCGGTGAGGACACCGACGGAGGAGCCAGCCTGCTTCAGCCCCGCAACCGCCGCGTCGATCGCCTCCGGCCACGAAGCCGGAACCAGCTCACCGTCCCGGCGGACCAGCGGATGGGTCAGCCGGTCCTGGCCACGCCCATATTTGAACCCGAAACGGCCCTTGTCGCAGTTCCACTCATCGTTGACCTCGGGGTCATAGCCCGCCAGCCGGCGCCGCACCGAGTTGTGCCGGTGGTCGGCACGCAGCTGACAGCCTCCAGCGCAGTGCTCGCAACTCGTCTCGGTGCTCACCAGATCGAAGGGACGCGACTGGAAGCGATAGTCGGCACTGGTCAGCGCACCCACGGGGCAGATCTGCACCACGTTGCCGGAGAAATAGGAATCGTAGGGATGATCGGCATAGAAGCCGACCTGCTGCAGCGCGCCCCGCTCCACCAGGGCGATGAACGGGTCCCCCGAAATCTGCTCCGAGAAGCGGGTGCAGCGCGCACACAGCACGCAGCGCTCCCGGTCGAGCAGGATATTGGCCGAGATCGAGACCGGCTTGGGATAGGTGCGCTTCGCACCGCCGTAACGGGACTCGCCCGGTCCCCAGCTCAGCGCCTGATTCTGCAGCGGGCATTCCCCACCCTTGTCGCAGATCGGGCAGTCCAGCGGGTGGTTGATGAGCAACAGTTCCAGGATGCCCCGCTGTGCCTTCTCAGCGACCGGGCTGGTCACCTGGGTGTTGACCTTCATCCCCTCGGCAACCGGCATGGTGCACGACGCCTGGGGCTTGGGGAAACCGCGCCCGTTGCCCGCGTCGGGGATCTCGACCAGGCACTGGCGGCATGCCCCGATCGGGTCCAGCAGCGGGTGGTCACAGAACCGCGGGATCGCGATCCCGGCGGCCTCGGCCGCCCGGATGATGAGGGTACCCTTCGGCACGCTGACCGCGACACCATCGATGGTCAGGCTGACCTCGTCCGGTTTCGGGGCGAGCTCGGCGCCGGTCTTCACCTCGACACTCATGCGTGTGCTCCTTCAGTTGCGAACAACGCGCTCTTCTCGTAGGGGAACAGCTCCCAGGCCGGGGTGTGGTAGCCCTGTTCGAACTCCTCCCGGAAGTGTTTCACGGCACTCGTCACACAGGCCACGGCACCATCGGCGAGGGCGCAGAAGGAGCGCCCGCCGATGTTGTCACACACGTCGAGCAGCTTCTCAACGTCGCCCTCGGCGGCGGTACCGGCCTCGAACTTCATGAGTAGCTGTACCAGCCACCAGCTGCCCTCGCGGCACGGGGTGCACTTGCCGCAGGACTCGTGTTTGTAGAACTCGACCCAGCGCAACGTGGTGCGCACCACCGAGGTGGTCTCGTCGAAGACCTGCAACGCCTTGGTGCCGAGCATGGAGCCGACGCTCGCCATGCCCTCATAGTCCAGGGGCACATCGAGGTGCTCCCCGGTCAGGATCGGTGTGGACGACCCTCCCGGGGTGAAGAACTTCAGCTCGTGGCCCTCCCGGATGCCGCCGGACAGGTCGAGCAGCTGGCGCATCGTGATGCCGAGCGGGGCCTCGAACTGCCCTGGACGGCGCACGTGCCCGCTGAGGGAGTAGATGGTCATGCCCTTGGACTTCTCGGTCCCCATGGACGAGAACCATTCCACCCCATTGGCGATGATGCAGGGCACCGAGGCGATGGATTCCACGTTGTTGATGACGGTCGGGCAGGCGTACAGGCCCGCCACCGCCGGGAACGGCGGGCGCAGCCGGGGCTGGCCACGGCGTCCCTCAAGCGAGTTCAGCAGAGCGGTCTCCTCACCACAGATATAGGCTCCCGCGCCAGCGTGGACGATGATGTCGAGGTCGTAGCCCAGGCCCAGGATGTTCTTACCCGCGTATCCCGCCGCATAGGCCTCGCGCACCGCCTGCTGCAGGCGGCGGATGATGTGCAGCACCTCTCCGCGGCAGTAGATAAAGGCGGTGTGTGCGCCCAGCGCATAGGAGGAGATGATGACTCCCTCGACCAGCGTGTGCGGGGAGGCCATCATGAGCGGCATGTCCTTGCAGGTGCCCGGTTCCGACTCGTCGGCGTTGACCACGAGATATTTCGGATTTGGGTTGTCCTGGGGGACGAAGGACCACTTCATGCCCGTCGGGAAGCCCGCGCCCCCGCGGCCCCGCAGGCCAGCGTCCTTGACCGTGGTCATGACCTCGGCCGGTGTCATCGCCAGCGCTTTGCGCAGCGCACCATAGCCGCCGCGGCGCTCGTAAGTGTCGAGCTTCCAGCTCTTGGCTTCACCCCAGTTGGCGCTCAGTACCGGGGTCAACAGGTCGCTCACTTCGCCGTCCCTTCCGGGCTGGGCGCGGCCCAACCCTTCTCTTTGGCGATCTCCACACCCAGCAGGGACGCCGGACCGGCGCTCGGCCCCTCATCGGCGCGGCCATCGGGGAAACCAGCCAGCACCCGCTCGGCCTCGGCCCAGCTGGTGATGGTCGCGCCGCGGGTCGAGGTGACCTCGCGGTCCTCCAGCAGCGCGTCGATCAGCTCGTCGGCCTTCTGTGGGGTCATGTTGTCCATGAACTCCCAGTTGACCATCATGACGGGAGCGAAATCGCAGGCCGCGTTGCATTCCAGCCGTTCCAGGCTGATCTTGCCGCACGGGGTGGTCTCACCCTCGCCGATGCCTAGCTTCGTCATCACCCGGTTCATGAGGATGTCTCCGCCCATGACCGCGCACAGCGCGGTGGTGCACACCCCAACGTGGTGTTTCCCGGCGGGACGGCGCTTGTACATGGTGTAGAAGGTCGCCACCCCCGCCACCTGCACCGTAGTCAGGCCCAGCACCTCGGCGCAGGCCTCGATGCCTTTGGGGCTCACCCGGCCGTCCACCGACTGCACCAGGTGCAGCATCGGTAGCAGCGCCGAGCGGGGCTGTGGGTAGCGGGAGGCCAACTCACGCAATTCCGCATAAGTCGTCTCGTCGATATTCGTCGAGGTGTCGCTGTAATCGACGCCGCCCGATTCCGGGAAATAGGACTGGAACTCGTGACCGCTCACCGGTCAACACCTCCCAACACAGGGTCGAGGCTGGCCACGGCCACCACGACATCGCTCATCATGCCGCCTTCGCACATGAGCGGCACCGACTGAAGATGGTTGAAGCCCGGGTCCCGGAAGTGGACCCGGTAGGGCCGGGTCCCCCCGTCGCTGACGAGGTGGCAGCCCAGCTCTCCCTTCGGGGACTCGATCGCCACATAGACCTGTCCGGCGGGCACCTTGAACCCCTCGGTCACGATCTTGAAGTGATGGATCAGAGCCTCCATGGACTCGCCCATGATGTGCTTGATGTGCTCGTGGCTGTTGCCCTGCCCATCGGGGCCCAGGGCCAGCTGGGCTGGCCAGGCGATCTTCGCATCGGCGACCATGACCGGCTGTCCTTGCGTGGCCACGAGGCGGTCGATGCACTGCTCGACGATCTTGAGCGACTCCCAGGTCTCGGCGAGCCGGATCCGGAATCGTCCGTAGGCGTCCTCGGTGTCCCAGGTGACGACGTCGAAATCGTAGGTCTCGTAGCCGCAGTAGGGCTGCATCTTGCGCAGGTCCCAGGCATAGCCGGTGGAGCGCAGCGGCGGACCCGAGACCCCCAGCATCATGGCCCCGGTCAGGTCGATGGTGGCCACGCCCTCCATGCGGAGCTTGAAGATCGGGTTCTCGTTGCAGAAGGTCGCGTACTCCGGCAGGTGTTTCTTGAGCCAGTCCACCAGTTCGCGCAACTGTTCGATGCCGCCGTCTGGCAGGTCGTTGGCGACCCCACCGGGACGCACGAAGGCGTGGTTCATCCGCAGACCCGAGATGGCCTCGAAGAAGTCCAGGATCTTCTCCCGCTCGCGGAAGGCTACCGTCATCACGGTGAGCGCACCGATCTCCATGCCGCCGGTGCCCATGGCCACTAGGTGGCTCGCGATCCGGTTCAGCTCCATCATCAGGACGCGGATGACGCTGGCCCGCTCGGGTACCTCATCGGTGATGCCCAGCAGCTTCTCGACCGCGAGGCAGTAGACGACCTCGTTGAACAGCGGCGCCACGTAGTCCATGCGAGTGCAGTAGGCCACTCCCTGGGTGAAGGTCTTGAACTCCATGTTCTTTTCGATCCCGGTGTGCAGGAAGCCGATACCGGGCCGGATGGAACGCACGGTCTCGCCGTCCATCTCCAAGATCAGGCGCAACACCCCATGGGTGGAGGGGTGCTGGGGACCCATGTTGACGACGATGGTCTCATCGCCCCGCTCCGCCTGCTCGGCCGCGATGTCGGCCCAATCGCCGCCCTGGCTCAGGTAGACCCGCTGGGCGCCGGTCTCCTCGCCGCCAGCGAAGACGTCTTCAGTTGCTGCGTGCGTGGTCATCAGTTGTAGGTCCTCCGCTGATCCGGGGGCGAAACCTGCGCGCCCTTGAACTCGACCGGGATACCGCCGAGCGGGTAGTCCTTGCGCTGAGGGTGCCCCACCCAGTCATCGGGCATGAGGATCCGGGTCAGCGCCGGGTGCCCATCGAACTGGACGCCGAACATGTCCCAGGCCTCACGTTCGTGCCAGTCGGCCATCGGGTAGACCGAGACTACGCTCGGCACGTGCGGGTCGGCGTCCGGGCAGGTCACCTCGAGCCGGACCCGCCGGTTGTGGGTGTAGCTGAGCAGGTCGTAGACGATGTGGAACTCCGCCCCGGAGTCTTGCGGGTAGTGGACCCCCGCTACCGACACGCAGACCTCGAAACGCAGCTGGGCGTCGTCGCGGAACGCCTTGACCGTCTCCAGCAGGTGCTCGCGCGGCACGTAGATGGTCAGCTCACCGCGGTCCACGAAGATCCGGGACCCGGCGAGGGCGGGCACGAGTTCCAGCGCCCGGTCGGCGACCGCGTCGAAGAAACCTCCGAAAGGACGCGAGGTCTGGCCGGGCATCTCCACGAACCGGCGGATACCGCCGTACCCGGAGGTGTCTCCCGAGCCTCGCGACCACATGCCGGTCTTGGTGGCCACGATGTTGGCCTCGACCGTGGGGCTCTGGTCTTGGCGCTGCTGGAGATCCTTGTCTTCACTCATCGCATGAGCCCCTTCATCTCGTGCGTCGCGGGGGCCGCTAGCGCCATCCGCTCGCGCTCTTCGATCATGGCTGCCTCGTTGGGGCCGATCGGGCGGCTCGACACCTGCTTGCGCAGCTTGAACATCGCGTCGATCAGCATGTCTGGGCGCGGCGGGCATCCCGGCAGATAGATGTCGACCGGAACGATATGGTCGACGCCCTGCACGATCGCGTAGTTGTTGAACATGCCGCCAGAGCTGGCGCACGCCCCCATCGACAGCACCCACTTGGGTTCGGGCATCTGGTCGTAGACCTGGCGCACGACCGGGGCCATCTTGTTGGACAGCCGCCCCGAGACGATCATGAGGTCGGCCTGGCGCGGCGAGGCCCGGAACACCTCCTGGCCCCAGCGTCCGGCATCGAACCGGGGGGTGCCGTAGGCCATCATCTCGATGGCGCAGCAGGCCAGACCCATGGTCGCTGGCCAGAAGGAGGCCGATCGCATCCAGCCGAAGATGCCTTCGACCGTGGTCAGCAGGACACCGGATGGCAGCTTGTCTTCGAGTCCCATATCTCGTCCTTCTCTCAGTCCCAGTCGAGGCCGCCGCGGCGCTTGACGTAGTAGTAGGCCAGCAGCACCGTCTCGATGAACAGCAGCATCGCGACGAGACCGAACCAGCCGAAGAGGTTATGCGTCACAGCCCAGGGGTACAAGAACACGATCTCGATGTCGAAGATGATGAACAGCATCGCCGTGATGTAGTACTTCACCGGGAAACGCCCACCGCCGATCGGCTGGGGGGTCGGCTCAATGCCGCACTCGTAGGCGTCGTACTTCGCCCGGTTGTAGCGGGCCGGGCCGATGCGCACCCCCAGGGCGATGGACACGATGATGAACCCGGCGGCGAGCACAACCATCCCGATGATCGGGATGTACAACGACGACGTCATGAGAGGTCCTTCCCGTCACTGAGCATCATTCCGGTCTTTCTCGATTGGTCTTCCAGGCAGGAGACGCCGACCTGGCTGGGCAAACCGCCCACGGTCTCACGCGCTGCGCCGCGCTCGCGCGGCGACCAGCAGATTCGGGCTCCCGCTCCGCCGGGTGCTCTCACGGGCATAACCTGTCTACTCCTGGGGTCTGTCTCGGCCTTAGTCTAGGCGAGTCGCCGCCCACCGAGTCAATCTTGGCCAAGAGAGCACGAAATCCCGCTCTACAAGGCATGAAACCCCCAATAACGCAACACTCTTGTTGCCTTTTTAGCGCCGGTTCTGGGCCTCCCGGACGGGGCTTCATCAGCCGCTCGCGGCCCCCTAGCGGAGCCGGTAACGGCCAACTCGCCCCCTATGGCCTCTAAGCTCCTGGCAGCAGCCGAACACCCTGGAGACACAACGTATGAGCGACTTGGAGATCGACTACGAGGCCATCCACGTTCAGGTGAGCAAGGACTGGAAAGACGGCGACACCGTGCAGCAGTGCCGCAACGCGCTCGTCGCGCCGCTGGGCACCGCATCCTTCGCGGTCGGGGCGGGCCATGACGTCTACACAGCCGGGTTCCAGCGGCTCATCGCGGCGCTGAGCGAGTTCGGGTCCACCATGGACGCCGGGCTCAATGAGCTCTACCAGGCCTTCACCGTCCTCGGCTCGGCCGATAGCGCCGTCGGCGACAACTTCGACCGGACCGACGCGATCAACCGGCGCCTATTCGCCCACATCGAGGGACACATTCCGCAGATCAATTAGCCAGGGAGGCACGACCATGAACGGATCCGCGGCACTGCCGGAGCTGACCGGGAACCCAGGGATGCTGGCCCATCTCGCCTCCGACCTGGAACGGGTCTGCGGGATGATCAGCCAGACCGCTCTCATTGCTCAGGGCACGGCCGCCTCGGCGATCTCGTCCACGTGGGGCGGGACCACCCACGAGGCCCGCCAGGCTCAGGTAGAGGAGTTGCGCACCAAACTGGCCAAAGCCGCCACCGCGACCACGAAGAGCAGCGACGCGATCGACACTTTCCGCGCCGGGCTGAGTGAGGCCAACTACACCATCCGCAGGCTCCAGGCCGATTGGGACGAAGAGGTCGCGAATCATCGCCGGAAGATCCAGCAGCTCAACGCAGACATCGCGATGGACCCCGGCGGATACACCCAATCCGAGGTCCGGGCCATCTTCCAGCGCGTGAACGCCGACCACGAAGCGGCCCTGGACGACCTGCGCAGGCGGTGGCGGGACGCTCTGTCCGCGGCGGAGGCGACCGCTTCCGCGGCTGCCCGGAATATCACGGCGGCGCTCGACGAGTTCATCCCGCAAAGCTCCCGGATGAGCCCGCACGATATCGGCCTATACCTCACCGAGGGCATCCCGCTGGCACGGGACGTAGAGATGCTCGAGTTCGCCCAGCAGCAGGCCAGTGAGGCCGAGGACCTGCTCAACCGGTTCCACGACGGAGACCCGGAGGCCATCGGCGAGTTCATCTCCCGGTTCGGTAACCTCAGCGGGTCCGAGCTGGCCTATTTCGAGCTGGCTCTGGCCCGCGAACTCGGGCCCAGCGGGTTCTCCCAGTTCATGAACGACATGGCCGAATGGCGGGCCTACGGCACCGAGGGTTCCCTCTTACCCCAGGCCCTCAACCAGGACTCGGTCCGGCTGATGGAGATCATCTCGGGCAGTTTCGTCACCGCCGTCGGCGGGGCCAGGGCAGACGCCGGCTACGGGCCCAACACGGCCGCTCTCTACGAGTCCGGCCGGGCGGAATGGGACGCCCTCCTCAAGGAACAGGGCCGCACCGTCTTCGAGCTGAACGCCGGAATCGCCAGCGACGGCCGCAGCGGCTACTGGACCACCGGTTACTGGGGTCAGGGACAGCTTCTCGCGGTCGCCCACCTCGCTCACGGACGAAGCCCCGACCAGGCATTCTTCGAGAACGTCGGGAAGGACCTCCTGGCCTGGGACGCCGAGATGGCTTCCGACCCGGCCAGAGGATTCAACCACCCCCGGTACTTCTGGGGAGACCGGGGCAGCGGCGTCCCGTTCTGGGGCGAGGCCGAACGATACGGCGCCTATTGGAACGCCGATCGCCTGAACGACCCGGTCCACAATTTCTTGATGTCCAGCTCGCGCAGCGAGGACACCGCCACCGGCTTCCTGCTCAACCAGGTCCGCTACCCGGACGGCAGCCTGCATAGCGCGGTCGACTACCTCGTCTCGGCCCGCAGCGCGGACGGGCTGTACACCGATCAGGAGATGGTCGCGCGGATCGTCGCCGAGCACGGCACCAACCGGGGTCCCGATGGCGCGCGCAGCGTGCAACTGGCCCACGACTATTTCGACGCCTACGCCAAGACCGTCAGCGACGGCCACTACACCAGCGTCGATGGCTCCACACATGCCCTGTTCGGCGGGGCGGACGAGTTCGCCAAGGCCCGCGTCCCGATCGCCAAACTCATGGAGAGTTACATCGACGATTTCATCGCCGTGGACGAGGACAAAGACGAGGGCACCAGCCCGTGGCGGGAGGTGCGGGGCCCGGACGGGAAGATCAGCCACTACACCCTCAACATCGACCGGGCGACCATGGGCCGCCTCGACGCGGTGTTCGCCGACCTCGCCCGGGACCGGCCCCACGAGTTCGTCTGGGGCGGCAACGAGAAGGGCGACCCCACCAATCCGCCCGCGCTGCAGCGGCTCATCGCCGCGTCGGCCGCCTACAACCAGGAGAACCTGCGCTGGATCATGGGCAGCGGCGGAACCGACCAGCAGATCGAGGCCGCGAGCCTCAACAGCGCCGACTTCCTCGGCGACCTCACGCAGGGGATGGTCCGGGCCTGGGGAGAGAACTCCAAGGAGGCCGATGCGCTGCGCGAGTTCCTCCTGAACGCGGGCAAGGGTGCCGCGTCCAAGATCCCGGTCGGGACGGCCGCGGGCTCGGTGTTCGGCCCATGGGGTACGGGTGCGGGGTTCATCGCCGACCAGACCTGGGGGAAGGTCAGCGGCGATATCATCGACGGCTGGAGCAAGCTGGTTCCCAGCGAGACCGAGATGGCCGCCGACCGTTCCGCCGCGGTCAGAACATTCATCCACGACACGCTGCACGCCCAGATCAATGAGGCCGCCTTATACACGGGACGCTGGATCGAGGGCAATAGCCCGCGCGATTTCCTCATCGCCCAGGGCATCACCGACCAGACCCATTGGTTCATCGACGGCGACGGCAAGATCGACTGGGACAAGATCGCCTCCGACCCCATCGCCCGCTCCTATTACGAACAGTTCTATTTCGACCCTAATGGCCTGAAATCCGCCACGGTCCCCTACCACACGGCGGTGGATGCCGGATTGGCGCAAGCACGATGAGTACCCGACGACCCCGATTCCCCCGCCTGAACGCTAGCCTGCTCTGCCCAGTCCTCGCCGTGGCCGCGCTGGCCGCGGGATGCACCGACCCCAAGCCCCCGGCCGGGCTCCTCACACCCGATGGCCCCAACGCCCTGCTCGACCCGGACGCCAACTGCGTCTTCGCGTTCCAGGAGGTGACCACCGGGGGAAAGATCCTGTCGGCCAACGCCGACTATGTCGGCCGCTTCCCCGCTTCCGCCGTCGGCCACCAGGGCGCCGACAAGGCCAGCCTGACCTGGACCCTGGTCAAGGCCGAAGCGACCTGCGCCGAATCCTCCCGGCTCGCCGAACGCAACATCGCCCTCACCACGTCGGCCGGACGCCGCGTGGCGCCCTACCTGCGGGTCGGGGCCACCGGGGACGCCTTCGACCCCTCCGCCACGGCCCCGCCGCCGGGTAAGGCGTCCGCGACTGTCTACCTGGCCTTCGTCCTGCACGGTGATGAGAGCCCCCGCTCGGTGTCCCTGTTCCGCCACCGTGAGCCGGGCATCGATCTCGCGCCGCTCAGCGGCCCGGCGACCGGAGACACCATCAAGATTCCCGTCGAGCGCGGCTATCGCGACAAGCCATTCTAGGGAGGCCCCGTTGAACACCACACCGTCGCAGCGCCCGGCCACCCAGGGCCTCACCGTGATGGCGGCCGCCGCCCTGGCGTTGCTGGTCAGCTCGTGCACCGGCGAACCCACGGCCTCTGGCCCGCACGCCATGGTCGAGCCCTCCTCGCGATGCGCCTACACCTTCGAGAAGGCGGTCAGCGGCGTCAAGGTCCTGCGGACCAACGACACCCGCCTGCTCGTCCTCGACGCCGAGGAATGGGCGAAGGACCTGAACCCAGCCGAGCCGGTCGCGGGCACGACCTTCACCGTCGCCCAGGCGCGCGTCACCTGCGCCGATATCGACGCCATTGAGATCGGCGAGGTCGCCGCGTTCCGGGACGGCGGAGGACGCAGTCTCCCCCGCCTCCACGTCCGCGACCGCGGCGAATGGCTCTACGACATGCCCAAGAGCCCCGAGGGCTGGGACCAGCGGACGATCTACCTGGCATTCCTCGTCCCGCCGGGCGAGCGGGTCCTCGGGGTGGACCAGAAGGGCGCGACACAGTTCCGCGCCGAGATCGCGACCCTGACCCAGCCCGCCGTGGGCGGGGAGTACACCATTGCAGTGGAGGACGGCTTCGCCTCGATGAGCCGGCTCCCGGGCTAAACCCGGCCTGAACCGGATTTCCGGAATCTCCGGGAACCTTTGGCGGCGAGGGTCCGTATAGAGAGTAACCGGGGCACGCCTCCGGTGGTGGCGACACCACCCGAGGACCAGCCCAGCAGTTTTCTTCACGGACTAGGAGAACGCCATGAATATCCGCCCAGCCATCGCTGTCGCCGCGATCGTCACCGCGGCCACTCTCTTCACCGGGTGCGGGACCTTCGGCAGCGAGCCGAGCGCGCCCCGGACCTCCACCAAGGCGACGAGCGCCCCCGCCGCGTCCTCCGCCCCGGCCACCACCCCGGCGAAGCAGTCCCCCACGCCGGCCACGGCGCCGCAAGCGACGTCCCCATCCGCCTCGCCCAGCCCGGCCGGACAGACACCAGCCCCCACCACGGC
>JAUMYR010000316.1 GCA_030528545.1 Propionibacteriaceae bacterium | reverse complement strand
CCAACACCCACCGCCGCCAGGTTGGGGCGGCCGCGGTCCTGGGTGGTGATGGGAAACAGCGCGTGTTCGACGGTGAGGGCGCGGCCCGGCGAGCTCGGCATGGCCCTGGGCGCGGGGCGAGGAGCTGCACCCAGGGATTCCACGGCGCGGAACCGGACCGTCGTACCGGGGCTGAGCAGTGCTGGCGGGCTGGCGTCCGGGGTGAACAGCGGGGCATCGGTACGGCCGATGAGCTGCCATCCGCCGGGTGAGGCCGTCGGGTAGATGCCGCTGAACTGGTCGGCCAGGCCGACCGACCCGGCGGGGACCCGGGGCCGGGGCGAGCTGCGGCGGGGCACCCTCAGGCCGGGGTCGCCGCCGACGAGGTAGGCGAATCCGGGCGCGAAGCCCCCGAAGGCCACCCGCCAACAAGTACCGGTGTGGGCGGCGATCACCTCGGCGGGGCTGAGTCCGGTGAGCTCGGAGACCTCGGCCAGGTCCTCGCCGTCGTAGTGGACGTCGATCACCACCTCGCGGTCAGCACGCGGCAGCTCTGGGCTGAGTTCGGCCAGGGCGTGGGCGATGGCGGGGCGAAGATCAGCGGGACCGTGGGTGAGCAGCACCGTGCGTTGGGCGGCGATGACATCCACCACCTGATCCCAGGGACCTTCCCCGGCAGCGACGAGCTCCCGCAGTCGGGCCTCGGCGGCCAGCACCTCGGCGAGGTCGCCGAGCTCCACCAGGGTGGCGCGTTCCCCTGAAGGCAGCAGTCTCATGCGAAGGCCGCCACCTGAACGCCCGCGGCAGCCAGTGCGGTCCTCACGGTTCCGGCCAGCGCGGCCGCACCGGGGGTGTCGCCGTGGAGGCACACCGACTCAACCCCGGGATGCAGCACCGTGCCGTCAACGGCCACGAGCTCCCCCGTCGTGGCGAGCCTCACCACGCGGGCGGCAACCGCCTCGGCATCGGCGATGAGGGCTCCCGGGTCGCTGCGTGGCACCAGGGTGCCGTCGGGCAGGTAGCCCCGGTCCGCGAACCCCTCCTTGACGGCGCGCAGTCCCTGCTGCTCGGCCAGGGTGAGCAGCAGGGAGCCGGGCAGGCCGAGCACGGGAAGGCCGAACTCGGCGGCGGCATCGACGACGGCGCGGGCGTGGACCTCGTTGCTGATCGTGGCGTGGTAGAGCGCGCCGTGGGGTTTGACATAGGCCACGGCCCGGCTGACCCCCTGCAGCGCCCCGATCTGGTACACCACATCTGAACGCAGCTCGTCGTAGCTGGCATCGATGAAGCGCCGCCCGAACCCGGCCAGGTCCCGGTAGCTGACCTGCGCCCCGACCACCACGCCGTGCTCCCGAGCACTCCGGCAGGTGGTGGTGAGTGTGAGCGGGTCCCCGGCGTGGAACCCGCAGGCGACGTTGGCGCTGGTGATCTGGGCCAGCAGGGCAGCATCGTCGCCGAGCCGCCACCGGCCGAACGACTCCCCCACGTCCGCATTGAGGTCAATCCGCATGGCCCGAGTGTAGAAGGACGGGCGGGTGCGCAGGGCAGGCACCACGTCTCAGGACCGCTACGCGGCTTTGGGGGCCATCGTGAACACGAATCACCGCTTTACTTTTCTGGCAGCGTTGACATTCGTGGCTCACGCAAGCAACCCG
>JAUMYR010000054.1 GCA_030528545.1 Propionibacteriaceae bacterium | reverse complement strand
ATCTCTCATCAGCGGGTAGCCCAGCTGGTGTGAAGCGGGCTCGGGTTTCTCGGTCACTGAGGGCGCTCCTTCGTGAGTTGGGCTTTGACGGCGCGGATGAGGGCGGTCTGGGTGAGGTCTTTGCGGTGGAGGGCCGACAGCACGTGGTCATCGACGGTTCCTGCCGCGCATAGATGGGTGATCGTCACCGGTGCGGTCTGGCCCTGCCGGTGCAGACGGGCGTTGGTCTGCTGGTACAGCTCCAGCGACCAGGGTGCGGTGAACCACACCAGGGCGGAGCCTCCCTGCTGGAGGTTGAGTCCGTGACCAGCAGAGGAGGGGTGGATGAGACCGAGGGGTATCTCGCGCCGGTTCCACGCGGCAAAGTCGGCGCCGGTGCTGAGACTCCGGGCTTGGGGGAACCGTTCCACAATCCGGTGCGCCTCATGTCTGAACCAGTGGGCGCACAGCACTGGTTTTCCGGCGGCGGCTTCCAGGATGTCCTCGAGGGCCTCCAGTTTGCGGCTGTGCACGTAGTGGATCTCTCCCTGGGCGTCGTAGATAGCTCCACTGGCCAGCTGGAGGAGCTTGTTGCCCAGTACCGCGGCGTTGGCGGCGTCGATCTCGGCGCCGTCCAGTTCGATGACGAGCTGTTCCTCGAGGCGCCGGTAGGTGGCCCTGTCGGCAGGGCTGAGCCTCACGTCGTGGGTGAGGGACGTCAGCTCTGGCAGCCGGAGGTGATCGCTGGTTTGCATGCTGACGGTGATGTCGCCGATCAGCCGGTAGATCTCCGCCTCCGCCCGGGGGTGCGGCTTCCAGGTGAACACCTGCTGACCGTTGCGCTTGTCGGGGGTGAAGAACCTGTCCCGGAACCTGGTGATGGAGGTGCCCAGGCGCTTGCCCTGATCGAGGATGCGGAACTGGGGCCACAGGTCGAGCAGTCCGTTGGGGGCGGGTGTCCCGGTCAGCCCGACGACGCGAGCGGTGTGCTGGCGCGCGGCGAGCATTGCTTTGAAGCGCTTGGTGGCTCTGGACTTGAAGCTGGACAGCTCGTCGATCACCACCATGTCGTAGGGCCAGGAGCCGCCCAGCTCGGCGAGCAGCCACACCAGGTTCTCCCGGTTGATGACGTACACGTCAGCGGGGGTGCGGAGGGCGGTGCGGCGCTGCCCGGCGGTGCCGGTGATCACTGACAGCTGGAGGCTAGCGAGGTGGTCCCACTTCGCGGCCTCAGCTGGCCAGGTGTCCCGGGCGACGCGCAGCGGGGCGATGACCAGGGTGCGGGCGACCTCGAAGCGATCGTGCATCAGCTCGGCGATCGCGGTTAAGGTGATCGCGGTCTTGCCGAGCCCCATGTCGAGCAGCAGCGCGGAGGCCGGGTGCTCGAGGATGAAGTCGATGGCGAAGCGCTGGTAGTCATGCGGCTCGAATCGCATCGAGCACCCCCCTGACCTGGTCGGTGTGGTCGCAGACAAACACCAGCACGCCGAGGGCTGCCAGCTGGGCGATGCGACGGACCTGGATCGGCCGCGGTAGCGCCCCGGTCCGCTTCAGCTCCACGAAACCGATGCGCCCGCCGGGAAGGATGACGACGCGGTCGGGAACCCCCTGCGTCCCGGGGGAGGTGAACTTCCAGCACACCCCGCCAGCGGCCCGGACCTGGGAGACCAGAGCCGCCTCGACCTCAGCCTCGGTGCAAGCTTTCCGGGGTGGGGACAGCTCGCGCGCGCGTATTACGCTTACGCGGATTAGGCGTGTGTTTTTCTTCTCTTTTCTCTCTTTCTTTATCTCTCTAAGAAAAGTTTGTCCCCTTTGTCCCAAGAGGGGTTTAGGTGCTTGTGGGGCCGCATTTTGTTGTGGGGCAACACCCCCGGGACGATCGGGTGACGAACTCAGCATGTCCCAGACACCGCTGGGATGAACTCGGAGTCTGTCCCGGCTGTCCCGGGTCGTCCCTCCCGAGTTCGGACGCGTTGCTGGCCATAGATTGGGAGCCGCTTCTTCCCGGACTCGACCCAGCCGAGCCGTTGTAGGGCTCGGTTGATCGCGATGGAGTCTGCTTTGGTCAGGTCTGCGATGTTGCGGCCTAGTGCCTCGCACCACACTTCGGCGACGCTGACGCTGCGGCGTTCGGCCCCTTGCCTCGGGGCCGCGGCTCCGAACTCCTCGGCGCGAAGATAGTTTCGTCTGTCGTAGATGCCCATCGCGCTCCAGTTGTCCGGCAGCGGGGTCTCTAGGTACTCGAGGATGATGCCGCCTTGCTCACCGACCTCCAGCGCCGCTGCCTGTCTCCTGCGGGCCTCCTCGGCCATTTCGGCGTCCAGGTGCAAAGGCTCACCGGCAGAGACGCGAACCAGGACTTCGGCCCAGATCTGCGCTCGCGCCGCCTCGTCAATGTCCCAGGCTTTCCTCGCCCCCTCGCCGGTAACCGGTACTGGCCAGAACCTCCGGTTGCCGGTCTCGTCGCGCAGGAAGCCATCCTCGGCGTTGGTGGTGGCGAAGAAGACACATTGTCGGGGATGGGGCACAGCCTGCCTACCAAAGGCGGCGCGGTAGATGTCGTCCTGTCTGGTGATGAAGGAGCGCAGTGTCTCCACCTCTGTCCGGCGCAACCCTGCCAGCTCCCCGACTTCCAGGATCCAGTAGCCCTGGAGCTTCTCTGCCGCGGTCTTGTCGTGGGTGTCGGACAGGCTCAGTGAGTCAGAGAACCACTCTCCGGCCAGCTTGGCGATGAGAGTGGATTTACCTACCCCTTGAGGCCCGGACAGGACTAACATGTGGTCGAATTTGCACCCGGGCTGCTGCACCCGCCGGACGGCGGCGCACAGGGTCTTGCGCGTCACGGCCCGGGTGTAGGGATGGTCCTCGGCCCCCAAGTAGTCGATCAGCAACGTGTCCACGCGCCCAATGCCGTCCCATACCGGAAGGCTGTCGAGGTAGTCGCGGACTGGGTGGTAGGACCTGTCGTCGGCCACCTTGACCAGCCCCGTTCTGTAGTCGCGCTCTGTGAATCGGGCGTAGTGCCGAGCCAGGTAGCTCTGTAGCTGGGCGTCGTCTGCGTCGCGCCAGAAGCCTCGCTCCCTGCCCCACGGAACTGTGGCGGTGATCTCCAGGGTTTCGCTCATCTCGTTGAGGACGACCCCTGCCAGGTGGGGGTCGTTCTCGAGGATGTGCTCCAGGTTCTGGAGGGTCTCGGCCACCCTCCCCTTACGGTCCACCGTGAGGCGCTCCCGCCAGCCCCCACTCAGTTCCGTACCCCCAGTCAGTGGTTCGAACTCGGTCTCGGCTTCTGCCTGTTTCTCGGCGTCCAGCCGCTGCTTCACTGCGTTGTCGCCTCGTGCGAGGTCGAGCATGGCCCCGTAGGAGGGCAGCCGGTTGGTGGGCGTCCCCGGTTTGGTGTCGGTGTCGAGGTCGCTGAACCGGTGCAGGCGCACCAGGTCGAAGGCGTTGACCAGTTGCCCGCCCGCGGGGTCGGTCTCGTGGTGGCTATAGGCGAACAGGTCGCCGTCGTAGATGACCATGCCGCCGCTGGACTCACCCCGGGCGTAGGTCCAGCGTCCGGGGTCATCTGTGGGGGTGTAGACGCCGGGCAGGAACCTCTGCATCGCCTCGGTGACGCTGTGGGCTCGGCAGAAAGCGCCGACCAGCCCGGGCTTGCCCTGGGGGTCGGCCTGCCTTGTGCCGCGGGGTGTTTCGAGGCGACCCTCCCGGGAACTGCGTGGCCACTGGGAGATGTCGCGCCAGTCGGCCAGCGAGCCCAGGGCCGCGTCCACGTCGAGGGCAGGGCCGTCCTGCCGTTCGAAGACGTACTCCCCGTCGCTCGGCGCGGACGGCCAGTACATGAGCCTGGTGGGCTCGTAGGTGGTGTCGTCGAACTGGTCGATGCCGAGCCAGCTGGCGACGATGCGGCCCAGCGCCGGGTACTCCTCGGGGCTGGTGGGTCGGGTGAGGTCGGCTAGTAGCCGCAGGCGCGGCTGCTCGGGGGTGTGGGAGTGGGTGGAGTACAGCAGACAGCGGAAGTCGTGGAGCAGGGTGAGCCGGTCCCAGAAGCCGGGCTCTGCGTGGTCGATGTCGAGGGTGAGCAGCCACCGCTTTCCGGCGTTGGCACGTTTGCGCCTGTCGCCGTGCAGTTCGCCGCCGACGAAACCGCCGACGTCTTTGATGTCGGCTTTGCGGCTTGCGGGCATGGCGGCGAACTCGGCTGCGGTCTCGGGGGTGCGCTGCACCCGGGACAGGCGCTCGGTGAGTTGTTCCCAGGACCACTCTTGGGTTTGCCAATGGATATCGTGGCGGGAGCGTCCGACGGTGATGCGCATCGAGTTAGTCCTTTCGGTAGAAGTCACAGGCGTAGCCGTCGGCGTCCAGAGGGAGTCCCTGGGCCCAGTCCGGCAAGAGGGTCATGCGGCCGATGACGTCGTCGATTCCGCGGCCGTCGAGGGGTTCCTCGACGACGACCTCGTCGTGGACGTGGATGACGGTGGCGAAGCCGCTGTCGTGGAGGCGCCGCAGGGCGTTGCCGAGGAGGTCGCGGCTGATCGCCTGGACGATGTTCTCGACCAGTTTGGGGCCGTAGGAGGGGATTCGGGTCCAGCGGCTGGCGGTGTCCAGGCCCATATAGTCGATGGCGGGCCGCTCGAACTTCCCGGGTACAACGCGGGCCCGGGGGTAGGCGAGGTGTCTGCCTGACGGCAGGGTGATGAGCAGGACACCGCGGCGGAGGCTGGTGGCGAGTTCGTGTGTCAGGTGGACGGTTTCGCCGGTGGTGATGGTGTGTTTGGCGGCGCGGTCGATAGCCCACCAGTACTCGGTGATGCGGGGGTTGGCTGCTCGCCAGGCATCGACGATGGGCTTCAGCTCGTCCTCGGCCAGGCCCATGCGCAGCGCTCCCATGGCGGTCAGCGCTCCGGTGGAGCCGCCATAGCCGCAGGCGAGCACTGCCACCTTCCCCTTCTGCCTGAGTTCTGAGTTGGCCCCGTGCTTGACCACGGGGACACCGAACATGCGTGACGCGGTGGTGCAGTACAGGTCTTCGCCTGCGGCGAAGGCGTCGAGCGCCCATTTCTCGCCGGCGAGCCAGGCGAGTACTCGGGCCTCAATGGCCGAGAAGTCGGCGACGAGGAACCGGTGCCCGGCTTTGGGGACGAATGTAGTGCGGATGAGTTGGGAGAGTGTGTCCGGGACGGACGGGTAGAGCAGGTCCACGGCGTCGAAATGTCCGCCGCGGATCAGGGCGCGGGCTTCGTCAAGGTCGCCCATCTTGTTCTGTGGGAGGTTCTGCACCTGGATGAGGCGACCGGCCCAGCGGCCGGTACGGCCAGCCCCGACGAACTGGAGCAGGCCTCGGGCGCGCCCCTCGGGGGCGGCGCAGGCGAGCACAGCCTCGTACTTCCTCACTGAGCTGCGGCTCAGCTCCTGCCGCAGGTGCAGCGCCTCGGCCACGCTGTCGTCTAGCTCACCGGCTAGGGCGTCGGAGACTGAGGCCTTGGTCAGGTCTGGCAGCTCGAGGCCGCGGGAGGCTAGCCAGCCTAAGAGCTGGCTGACTGAGTTGGGGTTGTCCAGCCCGGTGAGCTGCCTGGCGCGGCGCATGGCCGCTGAGCGGTGCTGCTGGTCACAGGCCACGGCCTGTTCCGCTAGCTGGAGGTCTACTCCGACGCCGCGGTCATTGATGTGCTGGTCGATGGCCCACAGATTCCACTCCTGGGCAGGCATGGGGAAGCCGGACAGGGCCTCGCGGATCTGCTGTTCCACCTCGACGTCCCGGGCGCAGTAGAGGGCGAAACGCTCCCATTTCCCCGGATCGTGCTCGGGCAGGTTCCGGGTTCTCCCGCCGTTGGCCTTGGTGGGTGCGCAGGGCTGGCAGAAGTACCGGATCAGCGACTTGCCCTCGGAGAGCTTCTGCTGCCCGAGGTGCAGCGCCTTACCCACCCCCTCGAGGCTCATCGGCAGGCCGACGGTGCTGGCCCACACCATGGTGCAGCGCCACTGCGCCGGGTCCAGGTCCACACCCAGCCACCGGGACAGACAGATCCGCTCGAAGGCCGCGTTGTGGGCCCACTTGGTCACTGCGGGATCGGTCAGCGCCTCGCGGATCTCGGCGGGCAGCTCCTCACCCTGGGCCAGATCCACGACCTTGATGACGCTGTTGTCCACGCTGTAGGCGAATAGCAGGATCTCGAAGGATGGGTCGGCGGCGTAGCGGTAGGCCCCGGCTTTGGCGATGGGTACCGCACTGTACGTTTCCAGATCGCAGGACAAGGTGCGCATCACACATCCCCGCAGCTGGAGTGCAGGGGCCCGCTGTTGTAGTGAGGTGGATGGTTGATGGGGTCGGGCATGGTCGGTGTCCTCGGGTTGGCGTCGCTGAGTCTGCTGGTGCCCGCCCACGGCTCGAACGTGGGTGCCTGCCCGCCGGGCTGTCGGGGCTCAGCCGAGGAAGTCGTCCTCGTCGGCCTCGATGGCGCTGAACTCGTTCTCGGCGCTCACCCGACCGTCGATTCGGTCCCCGTCACGGACCTTCTGGATGTTCCCCAACCCCGCGGCGATCCCGCGGTTGCCATCCACGCTGAACGCGTAGAAGTTGACGCTGACGTTGGCGTAGCAGCCGCTGTAGACGTCCTCCTTGTCGAGGATCGGCTGGACGCGGGCGTCAACGATCTGTGGGGCGGTGGTGGTGGAGGCGTTGAGGAACATCGAGTCGGCGTAGGCCTCGTCGTCGCGCTCGGTGTCACCGTCACGCAGCGGCGTCTTGATGGCGCTGGTCTTGGGTCGCTTGCCGTTGAACTTTCCGAGGTTGGAGTCGATGGCCTCTTCGATGGCGGCCTCGATGGCCTGGATGGTCTTGGTGTCCGACTTGGGGATGATGAGTGAGCAGCTGTATTTGAGTCGGCCGCTCTGGTCGGCTCTGGGCTCCCAGACGTTGGTGTAGGACAGACGGCACGGGATGATCACCTTGGTGGACATGGTTTTCTCTCTTTCACTGGTTGATGGGGGTGAACTCGTTCTCGGCGGATTCCACGACGAGCTCGGGTCGCTTGTCGGTGGAGGGGACCAGGGCGGGCTTGCCTGGGGGTTTGTCCACGAGGTCGCCGAGCAGCTCGTGGAAGGTGGTCTTGCCCATGAGCTTTTCCATGGCGGGGATGCCGATGAGCTTGGTGTCGTGGATGTCGTGGAAGCCCGCTTTAGTGGCTGCGGCCTCGACGGCGGCCTCGTTACTCCAGCGCCTTGAGGAGCGCCCAGCGACGAGTTTGAAGCCCGGCCATCGTTTGCCGTGGTTTGTGGCGGCTTCCAGAGCGTGGGCTTGCACGTCGTTGGCCCAGGAGGTCAGCCCAGGCAGCTTGGCCAGGACTTCACTGATCTCCTCGTCGGATAGCTCCGCTGCCGGTTTGAACTCCAGTCGGGCCAGGGCCAGATTCGCTTCAGCCCGTGCCCGGCAGGTGTTCCGGATCGCACAGAAACGGCACCAGTCGCCCGAGGCATACTCGCCTTCGCCCTCAGCCGCTAGCTGGGCTGCGGGGGCGAGGGTGCTGTCCGCCCAGGCGAGCAGTTCAGTCAGCGGCATCGTCCAGGTACTGACGTTGTCGCGTCGCGGCTGGTAGATGGTCATCCGCACCTCGTCGATCTCATAGAGCAGGCCGAAGGTGTCCCAGGCACCGAGGGCGTAGAGCATCATCTGGGTGTTGCCTTCGCAGGCGACGAGGACCCCCTGGCCGTACTTGAGGTCGATGACGTGCAGCACGCCGTCGGAGATGAGCACGCAGTCTCCGGTGCCGAAACCATCCGGCGCCCACCTGGAGTAGTCGAGGCGCTCCTCGACCAGCACGAGCGGGCGCCCCAGCTCGGCGATGCGCTCGACCACCCATGTGACGTAGCTGTCGGTGTGCTCCTCCATCTCGTCATCAATCCAGGGAGATGCGGGCTTGTGGCTACGCCGTTTGAGTGCCCGCCGCAGCTTGTGCTCAGCTAGGGCGTGTGCTGCGGTGCCTTGCTCCGCGGCATCACCGCAGCTATCTGGGGTGTCGGCGTTGAGCAGCGCCGAGGGCGGGCAGGCAAGCCACCGGCTGGAGCTGGATGCCGACAGGACGGCATGGGCGCGCTCGCTCATCGGCCGAGCTTCCGAGCCCGGTCCATCAGTTCGCTGTAGCTCTCCGCTGGGACTTCCGACAGCCTGTCGAAGCCCATGTCGGCGAGGATGTCGCGGATCTCATCGGTGAACCCGGCGCGGGACAGTCGTGCTAGGCGGGCGCGTACCTGCTCCAGGGAAAGGCCCTCCGGCTCGGGCGCAGCCCCCGGAACGGCCTCGGTTGGGGAGACAGTCGCCTCAGGCTCCTGCTCTGCCCCGCCCGGTGTGCCTTCTCCTTCGGCCCAAGCACGCAGTGCAGCACCCAGGGACTCTAGGGCGGCGGCTACTTGGATCAGGGCGACGGTATGGGTGGTCATGACAAGTCCTTCCAGGTGTCGTTGTGGTCAAAAAAGGCGTCGGCAGGGTTGTCGGGGACGCGGGCGGGGGCAACCAGCACCACCCAACGGCGTTCAGGACTGGCGTCGAACCAGACGGTGCTTTTACCGACATGGAACATGTGGGCCAGGGAGCGGGCCCCGTCCCGGCGAGGGAGCTTGCGGATCAGGTCGATCGTGAAGGCCGCCATGCTCGCCCCCTCCTCGTCGAAGGAGAAACTGAACAGCTTCTGCTCCCCGCGCACGAGTGCAGGGGGCGGTTCTGTGGTCAGCAGGGGCAGGGTCGCAGTAAACACGCCAAGAAGGACGCGATCGGCCTTGCGCGTGAGGGAGACACTTCCGGTACTAAGCAAAGGCAGGACCAGCGTTTTGATGTCGTCATAGCCGACGCAGACGTCCATCGGCTCTGGGTCCTGCGCAGGCACACGCAACCGGGTAAAAACGTACCGGTCTGTCGCAGACACCACCAGGTGGGTATCCGTGGTCCGGAGCCGGACCACACCGAACTCCCGCACACGCCGGTCTGTGAAGTTCAGTGCGTCTTTCAACGCGACCTTGAGGGCGGCAGCGTCAACGGTGGTCATCTGAGCTCCTCATCGCGGTCAGGGTTGCAGCGGCACAAGTCGACGAGATAGCCCTGACACCGGATGGGGGTCTGGCAGGGCCCGTCGTGCCACGGGTGATCGCAGGCGGGGCACAGATCGCAGGCGGGGCACAGAGAGTTGCCGGAGCAGTCCCGGCAACAGCCGGTAGTGAGGTCAGGCATGGTGGTTTTCCTTCGAAGTGGTGTAGATGATGAGTCCCAGCACGAGAAGGACCGTGTAGGGCAGGAAGGCGCCGAGCAGTTCGGCGATCAGGCTGGGTTCGGTCATGACTCACCCCTGTCGGCGCAGGTCACGGTGAAGCCCAGCTGTTGGGCAATGGACAGCTCCAGACGGGCCCCGCGGCTGGTCTCCCACCCGGGCAGCATGTGGATGGCGTCACACTGGACCAGCAGCGCGACAGCCCGGCGCATATAGTCCTCCCACGCCCAGCCCTCGTGCTGGCCGATGCGGTGGGGGGAGCGGACACGGTACCCCTCGGCCTCCAGGCGGGCCTGCGCGGCGGCGAACGCGGCATAGTTGTGGTCAGGGAGCCCAGTCATAGGGCCGGAGACGTAGACGGTGGTCATGACTCGCCCACCATCCGCTCGGCCGCCTCGGTGACCTTCTGGTCAAGAGCCTCAGCTGCTTCGGTGACAGCGACCAGAGCACACCTCAGGGAGCGCCCGTAAGCCGATGTCCGGTCGGATTCGCTCGCCTCGCTGGCCAGGAGACGGCGGATCGTCTCCAGCTGACCGCGGCGCAACAGGCGGGCACGGTAGGTGTGAAGATAAGCCGGATCGAGGCTCATGCCACACCTCCCTTGTGGGCGAACTCGATACCTCGGTCATCGAGGACGAGCGCCCCATACGGGTCCTGCCGTAGGTACCCGTCCCGGATAAGCCGATCGATGTCCCGGGGGCCGCGCTGCTGTGCCGAACGGTCCGGGGGATAACACCGGGCCAAGATCTCGTTGCGGCTCCATGACCCTCGCAGGCGGAAACAGGACAGGACGTCCCGGTCCGTCTGGGTCAGCGGACGCGAAGTCAGGTGGGCGCTCATGCTGCTTCCTCCTGCCCGTCCAGTGCGGCGCGGAGGTCAGCGACGAGGTCGGGATTGACCGCTGGCCATAGCGGGATCACCCGGGTGCCCTGGAGCGGGGCAGTCAGTACCGCGACTAGGTCCCGGGGGCGGCCGCTGTCGGTCCACTCGGGGCGGCTGGCCAGGATGTAGGTGCCCCCGTCGGTGATATACCCGGCGAGGCTGATGTCTATCGGTCCGGTGCAGCGAGCCTTGGCGGCGTCGATGATGTAGTCGTTTCTGCCGCTGCTCATGCTGTTCTCCTTCTCTGCGCGGCTAGGCGGTCCTGGTTGCGGAGCCACGCCACCAGTGAGGCCCGGTTGAGTTTGTATGCGTGCACCCGGCCGCATGGGGTTACCTGGGTGTGCCCATCGATCTCTCCGGCGTGGTATGCGCAGAGCAGGGCGGCGCGGCCGTAGCCGGTGAGCTTGACGGCTTCGGGAAGGCTGATCGTCAGGGGCTCGATAGCGGGTTCGGGGCGCCTAGCCATGCCGCCTCGATTCCCACCGGTTCCCGGTACGGCCCAGGAGGATGATGCAGACCACTTCGGAGAAGCGTCCCAGGACCAGGTCGTCAGGTGTCCATATCTCATCGCGACCAACCGCATCGACGACACCGGTCCTGTCCTCAACGACCGCCGCATACCGGTTGATGCTGATGGTCCGGAGCAGGTCCCCGGGCTGGATGTCGCTCCACGCGATGGGCCTGGGCAGGCGCTGGGTGTTCGTGCTCATGCCAGCACCTCCAGCCGGGGCGCGGACTCGAAGGCGGCCCACACGGCCTCCAGCATCGGACGGTCAGCCTCGGTGTAGCCATACACCTCGCGGACCTGGCCGTTAGGCAGGTTCAGGTGGTACTTCTCAGGAGCGACGCCGTACCGCTCGATGTAGGCAGCCTTCGCGCGCTTGCCGAAGACCCCGGCGACCGAGCGCAGGCGCTTCGAGCTGAGGTTCTTCTCACGCAGGAAGTCCTGCGTGTAGAGCGGCTTGCGGGCCTCGTCGAGCACGGGCCGCTCATCGAGGCCACGGGCCAGGACGATACGGGCACGAGCCTCTAGGTGGTCGGGGTGGATGATGCCCTTCGCGGCCTGGCACAGCTCCATCTGCATCTGCGCCCGGCGGATGGCAGCGTTGAGCTGATGCTCGGCACGCTCCGCCGCCTCAGGGGTGAGGTAGCCGCCGCGCTTGCGGATGGACGGCAGGACCTCGTGGGTCACCCAGCGGCGGAAGGCGGCCGCCTCGGGTTTCCGACTCATGAAGGCGGCCTGATACATGCCGGGCTCGGAGACGATGCGCGCCCGCTGCTTTCGCCCCATCGAGTCAATGACCTCAGCAGCGCTTAGGGCATCACTGTCGAGGCGTTCAGCGACCATCGAAGGGTTGCTGAGGTCCAGCATCTTGCATAGGTCGGCAAGGACGAACCACGGTTCGCCGTTGACGCTCAGGACGCGGATTTCCTGGTCTTGGTAGCTAAACAGGACGAGATCGCTCATGCTGCACTCCTTGTGGCTGGGTGTGCAGCGCCATAAGCTGGTACTGCACTGTGTTCGGTGCCGCTGGGGCGGATGGTTTGGCGACGATGCGCCCCAGCGTTTTTCTTTTCCTGTGGATGCAAGCAGGGTGCTTGCACGTGAGACTGTACTCCACTCGCCTGCACTGTGCAAGCGGGGTGCTTGCGGTCTAGCCTCGGCTGAGAATCTGGTAGATCACATTCCGGTGTACGCCAAGCGCCTCTGCGATCTCCTGACGCGGAATCCCGGCATCCATGCACGCCTGGATCGATGATCGCCGAACGGCTGCCAACCTGCTCAGTTCCGCTTCGGCGGCGCGCAGCGCCTCGGTGGCGATCCTCGCTTCGGCTAGCAATGCACGCTTGGTCTCCATGTCCATGCCCCCTATTCTCTCGGGCGTCGGGTTGGTATGCCATCTGCGCCCGGCGGATGGCAGCGTTGAGCTGGTGCTCGGCGCGCTCCGCCGCCTCAGGGGTGAGGTAGCCGCCGCGGCGGCGGATGCTGGGTAGGACCTCGTGGGTCACCCAGCGTTGGAAGGCCTTCACGAAGGCTCTCGCCTCGGGGTTGTCGATGTACCCAGCTTGGCGTGCGAGGACCACCGAGTAGAGACCTGCCTCGGTCAGGCAGGTAGCCTGCTGTTCTCCTCCGGGGGTGCGCACCATCTGCGCCCCCTTTTCGTCGGGGTCGACAGCGCGCACCATGTCGCTGGCCTTGCGATAGCTGAGGACTCGAGCCACGTCGGAAGCGACGAACCACGGGTCCCCGCCGATATCAAGAACCCGAACCTCGTGACCCTCATAGGTGAATGGAGTTAGCGTGTGAGACACTGGAGTGTCCTTTCTGTAGGGGACTTCCGCCCTCACCTGTGGCTGCAGGTGGGGGCGCTTTTCATTGGCGCTCATGACGCGACAGCGCCGGGCTCTGAGGCCTCGATGGCCTCGATGATGCTGATCTGGGGGACGCGTAGCGCACCAGCGATTCGGGCGACGACCTTCATGGAGGGGCGCTTGCGCCCGGCTTCGATGTTGGCCAGGTAGGCCCGAGAGATGGTGGCGCCAGTGGCCAGCGCGTCCTGGTTCATGCCGCGCATCAGGCGCATCTCGCGGATCGTCGCACCCATGCGCACGTCAGTCGCCGGAAGTTCGGCCCTAGTTCCCATGGTGTTCCTCATGCAAGGAACTATATAGGAACAAGAGGGAACTAGGCAAGCGGGAACCTAGGAACAGTTGCTAGATGTGGTAACTGTGCTTGTGGATCGTGGTAACTGGCGTGTAACTACGGGTGTGTATTCCCCACTTTTGTGCCCTAAGCTGCGAAGTGCACGGCTTGATGTTCCTGGAGCTTGTCCGCACCATCGAGGCATGAGGATTTACGATGCAGACAGAGGAAGGCAAAGTCAGGGCTCGACAGACAGCCTGGAGCAAGCTGAAGCGCCTCAACTGGTCGAACGTCGACCTTGCTTCTGCGGCGGGGGTCGACCCGGCGACTGTTGGCGACTTCCTCGGTGGCAAGCGATGGCCCAGGCCAGCCACGCTCGACAGGATCGAGACCGCCCTCGGTTTGACCCCTGGCACGCTCGCGGGACTTGGAGAAGAGCCGCCACCTGTAGGGGCGGCCTCTGAGCTGAGCGACGCGGACCTGCTCGCCGAGCTGACCTACCGACTGGAGCGCCAGCGGCGGGAGCTGGACGAACTCAAGCGGGAGAACGACCAGCTGCGCGCCGAGGCTACCGAGTCGCCCCGGCCGCAGAGCATGGCGGAGCTGAGGCGTCGGCGGCTGCTCGCTGATGCCATGCCGGTGGAAGAGGCGGCGTATGAAGGCGATCTGGAGTGATGGCGGGCGCCTTTACGCCAGCTCGCCCGGTCGGGTGCCGGGCGCGGGGCGGGATGCTGGTCACCTTCAAGTTACTGGATGAGTGCGCTGCTGAGGTGACTGCGCTCGCCCGTAATGAGCTTGATCCGAAGCTGACGCCTGCTGCGGTCAAGGTGCTTGCCGCATCGCTTCGCGAGTTGATCATGCAGCTGCGCACCGGGGCTCTTGCCTTTGATGGGGCACGACCAGGAGGCAGGGTCATTGAGCGGCATGACTGCTTGTATGAGTTGCGTCCGCGCCACAGCAACGGGGTTTTGGCTGTCCGCGATCTGCGGATGTATTGCGGCGAGCCCGCCTTCGTGCAACAGTTGAGTCTAGGCTTACACTTGGCGACGAAGCCGCACGGGGTGCGAGACACGGCACGCGAGCAGGATAGCTCCATTGATGAAGCCGTGCGTCGCGCCGGGATGTGGGAGATGAGCAGTCGGCGTGCCATACTGCGAGATAGTGGCAAGGAAGGGGCGTGTGATGGCTGACGAATACGGTGTGTGCAGCATCCTCGACGAACTCAAGGCTGCCGCTGGCGATGCCGCACCTCACAACGTGCAGGCTATCGCAGGACTCTACGAGCAGCTGCGCGAAACCTCCCGCGCTGCGGGGGTCGATGACGCAGAGCTAGGTCGGCGTCTTGGTGTCACCGCCATTGATGCCCGAAGCATCCTGCTGGGCGAAGTCGATATCACGCTCACCGACTTGGAGCTCATCCTGGCCGCCATCGATGCCCGGATTCGCATTGATGTCACCCCAGCCAGAGTCAGCACCGAGATCCGGACTGGAAGCCCAGCCTGGGTTAAGAACCCGCCGACCAAGGTGAGCCCGTCTTGGAAGCAGGCCCCCGACCCGAAGCCGATCCTGGCGTGAACGCTCAAGTTCTAGGGTTTCGATGCAGGGTCCTACGCATCGAAGCCATAGCGAATGTTCCGGAAGACGCGCACGAAGTCCATTGGGCGCTTACGACCGGAGATCCTGACACCCCAGAGCTTATTTACGTAACCGGGCACATGATAGTTACGGCTAACGGGAACTGGGGGCAGGTCATCGTTCTCGGTGAGTTGCACGTGTCCGCCCACCGCGGGGGACTGCCAGTGGTCGAGTTCCTTGAAGCCTACTGCCGCGGCTTCACTGCCGAGATGTATGCAACGGCACGTCGGGCACTGGCAGTCAATGCCGTGGCGCTAGACGCCGACTTCGCGATTCCCCCAGAGCCTCCAGAAATCGACTGGAGCGAAGCGGAAATAATGCCGCCGCATCCCCCGGCCGAATAAAACTGTCGGTGGTCTCTGACATGCTCCCGGCATGGACCCTTGGCGGCGGCTGGAGCAGCTTGACGGTTGGCGCGTGGACTGGATGTGGGCACCTCGCGCGGCGGGGCTTACCTGCTGGCGTGACCGGGTGATCGAACTCGACATTAGGCTGAGTGAGCGCGCCGTCAAGTGCGTGCTGAGCCACGAGGTGGTGCACGCCGAACGGGGGCCGTTCCCGAGGCGGATGCTCTCCCGGGAGGAGGAGGCCGTCAGCAGGGAATCCGCGAGGCGGCTGATCGACCTGCATCCGTTGGGTGAGGCGCTGGCGTGGAGCCTGCATCCACACGAGGCCGCCGATGAGCTGTGGGTGGACACGAACACCTTCGATGCACGTATCCGGGGCCTCAGCGACGCTGAACGGGTCTACCTGGCCGACCGGCTGGAACACCACACCTGCTAGGGAGGGGGTGACAATGGCAGTACAAGACCTGTGGTTCGGCCCCGACAAGCGGCCGACCGCGCGTCACGGACGCGGGAAGCGCTGGCGCGTCGTCGTACCCGGCCACCCCACGAAGGCCTTCGCGACCCGCTTCGAAGCCGTCGCCTGGGAGCGGCAACTCCAGCGAACCCCCGCGGTCCGAACCTCCGGACTAACCGTCGGTGCGTGTGTCGCGGCATACCTTGACGGCAGGCGGCATCTGTCCCCGCGCTATCGCAGCGCGCTCGCGGCCGCCGCCGCACATGTCCTAGCTGAGTTCGGGCCTGTCCGCTGCTCCGACGTGACTCGCAGCCGCATCCAGGCATGGCTAGCCGGGCTCGAATCTGGCAAAGGCAGGGCCATGGCGCCGCGCTCCCGGGCTCGTGTCCTCCAGGTCTTGAGGCTGGCGCTCGACGTCGCCGTAGACCGGGGAGAGATCTCGGCGAACCCTGCGGTGGGTGTCTCGCCCGGCCGCGGCGCGGTGAGGCTGCCCACCTTTCTGAACCTCGCCCAGCTCCAGGCGCTAGCCGAGGCGACCAGTACGCACGCACCCATGGTGTGGCTGCTCGGCACGACGGGGCTGAGGCTAGGGGAGTGCCGACGCCTCGACGTCGACGATGTGGACGTGGCGCGCTCCCGGCTGCTGGTCAGGCAAGCGAAGTCGGGCCGTGGGCGTGAGGTTCCGATCACGGCGAAGGTGCTGGCGATGCTGGACCTCGGGGATGGTCGCCGACCACTGTTCGTGGGCCCTAGGGGTGCGAGGATCAATACGGACAACTGGCGGGCTCGGGTGTTTCGCTCGGCCCGCGAGAAGGCTGGGCTGCCGGGGTTGCGAATCCACGATCTACGGCACACCGCGGCGTCGCTGATGGTGGCCTCGGGTGCCACCGTGAAGGACGTCCAGGCGGCGCTGGGGCATGCGTCGGCGGCGATGACGCTGGACGTGTATGCGCATCTGTTCGATGGCGGCCTAGACACTGTCGGGGAGCGGATGTCTGCGCTGCTCTCAACCGTACCGGATTCGTACCGGACCACCTTTGACTAGGGTAAATAGTGCTCTCGTAAAGCGTAGGTCACGGGTTCGAATCCCGTGGGCGGCTCGGATACGCA
>JAUMYR010000315.1 GCA_030528545.1 Propionibacteriaceae bacterium | reverse complement strand
CCGCCACCGCCCTGGGCCTCGCCCAGTGGCACACCCTGGACCAGCGCTCCGCGCTCGGCGACACGCTGCGGGCCGCCGTCACCTACCTCCCCGCCGTGAGCGCCCTGGTCGGCGCCGGGGCACTCCTGGTCGGCTGCTGGCCGCGCTGGCGCGCGCTCGCCTGGCTCCCCGTCGCCTGGACACTGGTGGTCGGCCTCCTCGCCCAGCCTCTGCGCCTGCCGACCTGGGCCACCCGCCTCTCGCCGCTGGCCGCCAGCGGCGACCTGCCGACCCGGCCCGCCCACTGGCCCACCGTCGCGGGCCTGGTCGCCCTGACGGCGGCGCTGCTGCTGGCGGGCGGGGTGGGCCTGGCCCGCCGCGACCTGCGGCACGGCTAGCCCAAACAAAAGGCCGCACCGCCCGGGACGTTACGCCCCTGGGCGGTGCGGTCGCTTGTTACTGCCGCGACGGCGGGTCGGCCCGCAGGTCAAGCCGCCCGCTCGGCAGCCTCCACGACGTTGGCCAACAGCATGGCCCGCGTCATCGGCCCCACCCCGCCGGGGTTGGGCGACAGGGCGGCGGCCACGGCGTCGACCCCGGCGGCCACGTCCCCGCACAGGCGGGCCTTCCCCCCGGCCGGATCCTCCACCCGGGAGACCCCGACGTCGAGCACGATCGCCCCGGGCTTGACCATGTCCGGGGTGATGATGCCCGCCACCCCGGCGGCGGCTATCACCACGTCGGCCCGGCGCACGTGCGCCGCCAGGTCCGTGGTGCCCGTGTGGGTCAGCACCGGCGTGGCGTTGCAGGCCCGGCGGGTCAGCAGCAGCCCGATGGACCGCCCGACGGTGGTGCCGCGCCCCACCACGGTCACGTCCTTGCCCGCCAGGTCCAGGCCGTAGCGGTCCAGGATCTCCAGCACCGCCCGCGGCGTGCACGGCAGCGGCGAGGTGACCGGCTCGTTGACCCGCAGCACCAGACGGCCCAAGTTGGTCGGGTGCAGGCCGTCGGCGTCCTTGGCCGGATCAATGCGTTCGAGCACGGGGTTGGTGTCGTTGCCGCGCGGCAGCGGCAGCTGCACGATGGAGCCGGTGCAGGCCGGATCGGCGTTCAGCCGGTCAATGGCGGCCTCCACCTCGGCCTGGGTGGCGTCGGCGGGCAGATCCTCCCGCAGGGAAGCGATGCCGACCTCGGCGCAGTCCCGGTGCTTGCCCGCCACGTAGGCGCGGCTGCCGGGGTCGTCGCCCACCAGCACCGTCCCCAGGCCCGGCACGACCCCGCGCGCCGCCAGGGCCGCCACCCGGGCGGCCAGCTCCGCCTTGACTATCCCCGCCAGGGCCTTGCCGTCCAGCCGCAGCGCGCCGCCCGGGAAGCGCTCCCGGGGCACCTCGGCGCCCGGCATCACGCCAGCCCCGGGTACAGCGGGAAGGCGTCGGTCAGGGCCCGCACCCGGCCCGCGAGGGCCGCCTGGTCGACCGAGCCGCTGGCGGCCGAGACCAGGGCGGTGGCGATGATGTCGGCCACCTCGGTGAACTCGGCCGCGCCGAAGCCGCGGGTGGCCAGCGCCGGAGTACCGATGCGCAGCCCCGAGGTCACGCGCGGCGGGCGCGGATCGAACGGAACGGCGTTGCGGTTGACGGTGATGCCAACCTCGTGCAGGAGG
>JAUMYR010000053.1:14814-16317 GCA_030528545.1 Propionibacteriaceae bacterium | reverse complement strand
TCGCCCACGCCGGACGGCGATACCGAGCCCTCCGACAAGGGCTTGGCACCCGTCGACCACGCCCGCAGCGAGCCGAGAAGCTGAAAGGACCGGCGACTCCAAGTGGGCGCGTTCCCGCTTCTCAGCGCGATTTGCGGCAGCTCCCGACCACCCAACCGT
This sequence comes from Propionibacteriaceae bacterium, assembly GCA_030528545.1. The sequence continues at coordinate 16,158 of JAUMYR010000053.1, read as the reverse complement.
CCCATTACCTGAGAAAAGCATTTGAGATCCTCAGAAAACTGTTGCATTCTTAAGGTAAGCCGGATGGGGAGCTGGCCTCCCCTTCGAACCGTTCGACCTGGGAGCACTGTTGAAGAAGCGCCTCGCCCGTGCGACTGCCGCCATCGTGGCGATCCTGACCGTCGTCAGCGCGATCACGCTCACCACCTGGCACAAGACCGTCACGCTGACCGTGGACGGCGAGGCCCGGCAGGTCTCCGGCCTCGCGTGGACCGTCGAGGACGCTCTCAAGGCTGGCGGGGTCGCGGTCGGCGAGCACGACTTCGTCACCCCGGCGTTGGATCAGGCGGTCGCCGAAGGAAGCTCCATCGACGTGCGGCACGCGCGTCCCCTCGAAGTGAGCCTCGACGGCAAGACCACCACGCACTGGACCACCGAGACCACTCTGGCCGCGGCACTGCGGCAACTCAACATCCCGGTCGGCGACAACGACCGGCTCTCCGAGGCCACGTCCCGCGCCCTCGGACGCGAGGGGCTCACCCTGAGCATCACCACCGCCAAACCGGTCAAGCTGGTCGTCGGAGGCGAAGCCAAAGACCTTTCCACGGCCGCACCGACCGTCGCCGACCTGCTGCACGACGAAGGTCTGACCCTCGGACAGCACGACCGGATCAGCCCGGACTCCGGGACCCCGCTCACCCCCGGACTCACCGTCACCCTTGACCGGGTGAGCATCGAAGAAACCACCCGCACCGAGGAGATCCCGTTCACCACCGCCAAAGAGGACGACTCCAGCCTCGACAAGGGTGACACCAGGACCGTCACCAAGGGCGTGAAGGGCTCCAAGACCATCGTCGAGAAGAAGACCACCGTCAACGGAACCCTGGAATCCACCGAGGTGGTGAGCACGACGGTGACGAAGGAACCGGTGAACGCCGTCGTCAAAGTCGGGACCAGAGCGCCCCAGGCCCCCGACCGGAGCAGCGGCCCGGACCGGACCAGCAACCCGGATAGGGCCAGCGGCGCCACCATCAACCTAGCCAATGCCGCCATGTGGGACCGGATCGCCAAATGCGAATCCAGCGGCCGGTGGAACATCAACACCGGTAACGGTTACTACGGCGGCCTCCAGTTCAACCGCCAGACCTGGCTCAGCGTCGGCGGGGCCGATTTCGCCCCACGCGCCGACCTGGCCACCCGAGAAGAACAGATCACCGTAGCCAACCGGCTATATGCCAAGCGTGGCCTGCAACCCTGGGGCTGCCGCCACGCCGCCTAGCACTAGCAAGCCCCTTCCCCGCACGGACAGAGCCCCCACGAGCAACACCTCCCCCGTGTCCCCACCGCCGTGGGGGCTCTGTCTCC
>JAUMYR010000053.1:0-14714 GCA_030528545.1 Propionibacteriaceae bacterium | reverse complement strand
GCCAAGGATTCACCGCGCGCCCGAGGCCACCCCGTGAGGGCGGACGCTACCCAGACGTGGCTTAGTTCTGTCCACTCGCGGGACGAAGGATCGTCCGCCAGCGGACCTGCACCACCTGTCTGCGGTTCTCCCCGCTCACGCCACCCTCAGGACGAAGAACAGTCCGGCTACGCGGTTCACCCCGACGGGTGGGCACAAACCCACAGGCGGCCGAACCCCCGGCATGTCCAGAGAACATCGTCCACGGCCCCCAAGAACCACTTAGCTAGGGGCGATACAGTTCACCGCCGCGGGTAAACCCAAGGCGGGACCGTCCGCCGGTAAAGCTGGCCTCCGCGCCGCGCCAGCCCGGTCTCACGACGGTGGAAGCCAATGCAGCACAGCGGGAATCCTCCGCGCACCCGGAGAAACCGATCTTCCAATAAGCACACGGCCAGGGGTGAAACACGGCGCCACCACAGGCGCGCCCAAGACGGAGCCGGTCACCGGCACAGCTGGTTTCCGCACGGCCTCGCGCGCCGAAGGACCCGGGCCGGATGAGAAGACCCTAGTTCGGCAGCCTCATGAGCATGATGACGTGCTTGTAATCGGGCAGCGGGTCGCCATCCAGCGAGGCCAGGCCCGCGATGAGACACGGCTTGCCCGGCAGCGTGAAGGAAAAGTGCGCATAGGGCGCGTCCAGGGCGCTCAGCGCATCGACGAGGTAGTGCGGGTTGTAACCGGCCGCGGTGATGCTCATCTCGTCACCGACCGACTCGACCTCGGCGCTGATCGCCTCGGATGCCTGGGCCTGGTCACCGGTCGCGGCCTCCAGCGACACCTGGTCCTCACCGATCGTCATGCGCAGCGGCGTGTTGCGTTCGGCCACCAGCGCGACGCGCTTGACCGCGGCCAACAGCTCGTCCCGGTTCACCCGGACCGTCACGGTCGCGTCCACCTCCATGAGGTGACGCACCTTCGGGAAGGCCCCATCGAGCAGGCGGGTCACCGTCTGGCGGGCACCCGAGGGTCCCTCGCCCACGAAACCGACCAGGCCATCGCCGTTCTCGGAATCGGCCAGGCTGACCGTCACCTGCTCGCCCGAGGTCAGCGACTTCGCGGTCTCGGCCAGCACCCGGCCCGGCACCAGGGCCGCGGTCTCCACCGACGGGCTCGACGGATTCCAGGTGATCTCCTTGAGCGCCATCCGGTAGCGGTCGGTCGCCAGCATCGACAGCTTGTCGCCGTTGATCTCGACCCGGACCCCGGTGAACACCGGCAGCAACTCGTCGCGTCCGGCAGCCACGACCACCTGGGCGACCGCCCGCTCGAACGCGGACGCCTCGACCGAACCGGTGGCCGAGGGCATATCGGGAAGCTCGGGATAGTCCTCGACCGGGAGCGTCTGCAGGGTGAACCTCGCCGAACCGCACACCAGCTCGACCTTGTTCACATCGGCGGTCAGCTCGACCGGCCGGTTCGGCAGCGAACGGGCGATCTCGGCGAGCAGGCGTCCCGACACCAGGGCCTTGCCCTCGTCGGAGACCTCAGCACCCACCGACACCTTGGCGGCAGTCGTGTTGTCGAAGCTCGAAAGGGTCACCTGGTCACCTGAGGCGTCCAGCATCAGACCCGTCAGGATCGGCAGGCTCGGCCGGCTCGGCAGACTGCGTGCCGCCCAGGCCACTGCCTCAGCCAAGGTGTCGCGTTCCAAGCGAATTCTCACGGTCATCCCCTTCGATCAAAATCTGCTGGCATCATATCCGACAGCTAGCGGCCGCTGGAGATTCTCAAGCAGTGCTCGACCCTTTGCAGCCGATCTTCGTCTCAGACCGCCCCGCAGCGGCCCGGGAGGCGCCCATGGCCGCACACCGAGGCTGCCCGGTTCATTCCGTGGCGATCGCGGCGAGGATGTCCAGCCGGGACGCCCGGCGCGCGGGCCACACCGCCGCCAGCATCCCGATCACCGCGGTCAGAACGAGGAAGACCCCGATCTGGGTCCAGGGAATGCCGAGGTGGCTGAGCCCATCGGCCGCGGCCGCCTGACGGATCACCACCCCATAGAGCAACCCCAGGCCCACCCCGAGGACGCAGCCGAGCAGCGAAACCATGACCGCCTCCAGCGTGATGATCCGGCGCAACTGTGGCCGGGTCAGCCCGATGGCCCGCAGCAAACCGATCTCTCGGGTCCGCTCGATCACCGCCAGCACCAGGGTATTGACCACGCCGAGCACCGCGATCACCAGCGCCAGGCCCAGCAGCCCGTACAGCAGGCCGAGAGCCGTCGACAGGCGCGCGACCTGCGCCTCCTCCCACTCGGCCTGGTTCGTCACCACCAGCGTCGGGTCCCCGGCCGCCAGATCCTCCAGCCCCGAGCGCACGGCCGCGGCGTCCGCGTCCGGGCCAAGATCGATGCTCACGATCAGGTCACTGTCGAGGGGCGTGATGGCCGAGAAGGTCCCGGGGCTGACGATGAGCCCACCCAGCCGCACACCGTCGGGATTGTCGAAGATTCCCACCACCCGCAGCGTCGTGGCGGCCCCTCCTCCCGAGGTCACCCCGAAGGACGAACCGATGCCCCAGCCGGTCTGCTGAGACCGGTGCTGGCTGACGATGACCTCTCCGTCCCCGGTGGGAAGGCTGCCCTCCACCAGGGTCTGGGCGACCACCCGGTCGAAGGACGCCTCGGCCAGCCCGACCAGGGTCAGGGGCTGGCGCTCCGGATCGGTGAACTGAACCATCGTCGCCTTCATGCGGTGCACCGCCGCCACCCCCGGGAGCGACCCGGCCTCGTCTCCAACCTTCGCCCCGAAGGGACGCCCCGAGGCGCTGGTCACCTGGAGATCGCCCCGCAGACCGTCCTTGACGCTGGCCCGCAGCGTGGCCTCGGCCGAAGCCCCGAGCACCGCGACCGTGGTCACCAGGGCCAGCCCGATCATGATCGCCGAGACCGTCGCCGCCAGCCTCCTCGGTTGGCGCACCACGTTGCGGGTCGCCAAGCGGCCCATTTCGCCGTGGGTGCGGGAGAACACCGCTCCCAGGCCAGCCACCACGGGACGCCCGAGCACCGGGGCGGCCAGCACCGCACCGGCCAGGGTCACCACGGCCCCGATACCCACGAACCACCACTGCGCGAACCCGCCGAAACCACCGAACAGCAGCGCTGCGGCCCCGACCAGGCAGGCCAGGAGCCCGGCCCAGCCCCACCAGTCCCGCCCGGCCCGGCTATCGGCCAGGGCCCCCGACATCGCCGCCACCGGCGGGGTCCGGGAGGCCCGCATCGCCGGGGACATGGCCGCCACGACCGTCACCACCACCCCCACCAGATAGCTGGCGAACACCGCCGCCGGGGTCAGGGTCGGGGCGATACTGCCCAGCTGGAACCCCATGCCCGAGAACACCAGCCGGATCAGCCACGCCAGGCCGAGGCCGCCGAACAGGCCCACCGTCGCGGCGAAGGTGCCGATGACCCCCGCCTCGGCCAGCACGCTGAGCCTCACCTGACGGCGTTTGGCCCCGATCGCCCGCAGCAGAGCAAGCTCACGGGCACGCTGCGCGACGATCACGTTGAAGGTGTTGACGATCAGGAAGGACGACACCAGCGCCGCGATCCCGGCGAAGACCAGCAGGAAGGTGCTGAGGAAACCCAGGGACGCATTGATGCGCTCCCCGGCCGCCTCCGAGGCCGCCCGCGCCGAGGCTGCCTCGAAGCCCTGGGGCAGAACCGCCTTGACCCTTTCGGCGAGCACGTCGGCGTCCACTCCCGGCTCGGCGACGACCCACCCGGCGAGGAAGGCGTCCTTGCCGCCCAGGAAGAGGCGTTGGGCCTCGGCGGTGGTGAGGAAGACATAGGTGGCGCCCACCGACCCCGAGTCTCCCCATTCCGCGGTCCCCACCACGGTCTTGGTGATGGTGCCCTGGGGGGTCGAGAAGTCCATCGCCGAACCCACCTCATGGCCCGAGGCGGTGAGCGTGGCCGGGTCGACGACCGCCTCATCGGCCGCGGCGGGTTCCCGCCCGGAGCGCAGCACGATCCCGCGTCCCCCGTCGGCCCCGGGGGCGAGGAACCAGTTGGACGCGATCGCGGGCGCTCCCGGGGAACCGATCACGCGGCCCTCCCGGTTGACTGGGAAGACGTTGAACGCCCTGATGACACCGGTGACCGAGGCCACGCCCGCGACCCCGCCGATCGCCGACAGGTTCACCGGCAGCAGACGGGCCTCGGCGGCGTCCGGGGCGGGATCGGCGTCGCTATAGGTACCCTCCACGGCGACGTTGACGTCTGCCAGGGTGCCCTTGGTGAGATTGGTGAAGGCCGCACCGAGCAGGTTGGTGAACACCAGCGAACCGGACACGAACGCGACCGCCAGCGTGATCGCGAGCGTGCTGAGCCCGAATCGCAGCTTGTGCCCGAGAAGGGAACGCCATGCAGCCAGCCACATGTCGTCGCCTCACCCCTCGGCCGCCCGGCGGGGCCGGGCCGTCTCGGGGCTCTCGCCGGGGGTTCCCGGCCCGGTGCCGTACAACTCGCCCATGAGCTCCAGCAGACCGGCCCGGTCGCGTCCGTAGGCATCGGCGACGATCCGCCCGTCGGCGAGGAAGATCGTCCGGTCGGCATAGCTGGCGGCGAGGGGGTCGTGGGTGACCATGACGATGGTCTGCCCCAGCTCGTTGGCGCTGCTGCGCAGGAAGCCGAGCACCTCGGCCCCGGAACGGGAATCCAGGTTCCCGGTAGGTTCGTCGGCGAAGACGATATCTGGTCTGGTGACGAGCGCCCGGGCGCAGGCCACCCGCTGCTGCTGCCCTCCGGAAAGCTGATGCGGACGATGCGTGAGCCGCTCACCCAGCCCGACCGTGGTGACGACATGGTCGAACCAGCCCTGGTCGACCCTTCGTCCGGCGATCGCTAGGGGCAGCACGATGTTCTCCCGCGCGCTCAGCGTCGGGACCAGGTTGAACGCCTGGAAGACGAAGCCGACCCGGTCCCGGCGCAACTCGGTCAGCGCGTTGTCGCCCAGGGCGAAGATGTCGTCCTCGCCGAGGAAGACCGTGCCCGAGGTGGGAGAGTCCAGCCCGGCCATCAGGTGCATGAGGGTTGACTTGCCCGAACCGGAAGGACCCATGACCGCGGTGAACTCTCCAGAGTGGATCTCGAGGTCGACCGCGTCCAGCGCGACGACCTGAGCGGGCGGTTGCCCGTACACCTTCGTGAGCTGACTGGCACGCGCGACGATGGGCATGCCTCCACTGTAGGACCTGCCGGCGGCCCAGGCTTCCGGGACCGCCGTGGCGGACGGGGTCAGCCGTGGTAAATGGCTTCGCTCAGGCGCAACAGGTGGTCCCGGATGGCGCGAGCCCGCCCCGAACCGATGCCATCGAGTTGTTGCAGATCGGACACCGACGCCACGAAGAGCCCCTGGAGCCCCCCGAACGACACGATCAGCTTCTCGGCCAGCGCATGGGGCAGCCGCGGAATCCCGCCCAGCACCCGATAACCGTGAGCCGACAAGCGATAATCCGGCTGGGTGGAGCCGCCCAGCCCCAGCGCCCTGGCCGTCGCCGCGACGTCGAGCAGTTCGGCGTCTGCGAGTTCGCCGAGGCGTTCAAAGCGAAGCCTGGTCCCCTTGGGGGCATAGTCGGCCGACAGCAGGTCGGGCAGGTCTTCGATGCCCTGGTTCAGCTCGGTGAGCTGCAACGCGAGCAGCCGCCCGTCAACGCCGAGGGCCAGCACATAGCCGCGCACCTCATCGGTGAGGCGGCGGATCAGCTCGACCCTGCGGACCACCGCCACCACATCGCGCAGGCTCACCTGGTCCCTCACTTCGAGGGCGGTCAGCGTGGCCAGCACGGCGTCCAGCCGCTGCCGGTAACGCGACAGCGTCGCCAACGCCTGGTTGGCCCGCTGAAGGATTTGCTGGGGCGGATCGACCGAGTGGCGGCGCCCGCCGATGAACAGCGAGATCGCCGACATCGACGCCGAGACCGTGATGACTGGAACCCCGGAGACCTTCGCCAGCTGATCGGCGCTGCGGTGCCGGGTACCGGTTTCCTCGGTCGGCACCGGGTCGGAGACCACATGGACGCCAGCGGCGAGGATCGTGGACAGATCGTTGCTGAGCACGATCGCCCCATCCATCTTGGCCAGTTCGCGCAGCCGGGTCGGGGTGAAATCGACATTCAGCGGGAAACCGCCAGAACACGACGCCTGCACGACCCGGTTGCTGCCGAGGACGACCAGCGCCCCGGTTCGTCCAGCGAGAATGCGCTCCAGACCGAGCCGCAGCGGGGTGCCGGGCGCCACCAGCGCGACATAACGCTGCAGGCGCTGCTCCTCGGACTCCATGCCGATCATCCTAAGGCCCCCAGCCCGGACTTCACCCGCCATCCACGCAACGACTTGCGCACTTGCCCCTTGGTCGCCCGGAGGCGAGCATCCCGGCCGGGACCAGTTCGCTGTGGATGTCCGCCGTGGATCTGGGGTGGGCCGCGGCGTGGAGTCCGATCGTCCAGGCAGCCCCGCCCCCGGTGCCCGCGTGGAGCGAAAGAGAACCCGCGCGGGGTGAGACGGCGGGTAAAATCGCCCGATGTGCCAAGTCTGAACCAAGCCCAGCGAAACGCGGTCGCCCAGCTCATGCGGATCTCGGGGGTCATCGACGACCTCGGACGCCGGTTCGACGCGGCCGGACACGAGCTCTATCTCGTCGGCGGGAGCGTGCGGGACGCCCTGCTGGGCACCCTCGGCCACGACCTCGACTTCACCACCTCGGCCCGGCCCGAAACCACCGAGAAGATCCTGCGCGACTTCACCCCCGCGGTGTGGGACATCGGCAAGGAGTTCGGCACGATCGGCGCCCGCCACCGCAGTGGCGACTCCGACTGGGTCATCGAGATCACGACCTTCCGCGCCGATACCTACGCCCAGGCCACCCGCAAACCCGAAGTCGTCTACGGAGAACGCATCGCCGACGACCTGGTCCGGCGCGACTTCACCATCAATGCCATGGCGGTCAACGTGGTCACCAGGGAGTTCGTCGACCCCCACGGGGGGCTGAAAGACCTAGCCTCGGGCCTGATCCGCACCCCAGCGACCGCCGAGCAGTCCTTCAGCGACGATCCGCTACGCATGATGCGGGCCGCCAGGTTCGCGTCCCGGCTGGGCTTCAGCGTGGCCGAGGACGTGCGCCAGGCGATGACCGAGATGGCCGAGCGCATCGACATCGTCTCGGTGGAGCGGATCGCGGCCGAACTGAACGGCCTGCTGCTCACGGATTCCCCGCGCGCCGGGCTCGACCTGCTGGTCACCACCGGCGTCGCCGACCGGGTCCTGCCCGAATTGTCGGCGCTGCGCCGCGAGACCGACGAACACGGACGCCACAAGGACGTCTACGCCCACTCCCTGAAGGTATTGGACCAGGCGATCGCGTTGGAGAAGGCCCGCGGGCACGCCCCCGACCTGGTGAACCGGCTGGCGGCTCTGCTGCACGACATCGGCAAACCCGCGACCAAACGCTTCGAGGGTTCGAAGGTGACCTTCCACCACCACGACATCGTCGGGGCGAAACTCGCCAAGAAGAGGCTGCGGGCCCTCAACTACCCCAGCGCCACCATCTCCTCGGTGTGCAAGCTCATCGAATTGCACCTGCGCTTCCACGGCTACGGGGAGGGCCAGTGGACGGATTCGGCGGTGCGCCGCTACGTCCGCGACGCCGGAGACGAACTGGAGCGCCTGCACATCCTCACCCGCGCCGACTGCACCACCCGCAACGCCCGCAAGGCGGCCCGCCTGCAAACCACCTATGAGCAGCTGGAGTGGCGCATCGACATGCTGGCCGAGCAGGAGGAACTGGACGCCATGCGTCCCGATCTCGACGGCAACCAGATCATGGAGATCCTCGGGATCGGCCCCGGCCGCGAGGTCGGCCAGGCCTACAAGCACCTCCTGGAGTTGCGCATGGAGCACGGGCCGCTCGGGCCCGAACGCGCCACCGCCGAACTCAAGGCCTGGTGGCAGGCCCAACACAGCTGACCCGTACCCGTTCCCGCCCAGCGGACGCCCCACACCGGTCTTGGGAGAGGGACCCCAACTCAGGACCGCGGGCCTGAGCCCATGGCCACCCGGGCCGGTCGGGGATCAGCAGGACTGACCGGTGACGGCCCCGGACGCCTGGGCAGGGTTGGCACCAGCCCACCACACCCGGATTAGGACGCGAAGGCTACGGGCGCCGCGCCCACGGGCTGACCCCGTACCATGGGGACGGTGAAGAGGAGTCGAACGATCTGGGCCGCGCTGTGCCTAGTCTTCGGCGTCCTCACCGCGCTGTCACCGCTCCCGGCTCACGCCGCCGACGACTATCCGGTCCTGGTCCGGGTGACCCGGGTCACCCCAGAGAGGCTCAAACCGGGTGAGGCGGCGACCGTCGAGGTTCACGGGAGCTTGACCAACATCTCCCAGTCCCCGCTGACCTGGGTGACCGCCGAACTGTGGCGCGACTCCACCCCCGTCACCACCCCGGAGCGGCTGACCGAACTCACCGCCGCCGACCCCGGCGATGTGCCCGGCGGCAGACTCCGGGACGAGGCCAGCGGAAACATGGTGACGCTGCGCCAGAGCGAACCCCTCAACCCCGGCGAATCCGAACCATTCACGCTGCGCGCCACCACCGAGCAGCTGGGTTTCACCTCGGCCGGGGTCTACAGCCTGGGGGTACACGTCCGGGCGCTGCCACCCAGGGGACCAGTCACCACCGTCGGGATCGACCGCTGGGTCTTGCCCCTGGCCCCAGACGAGGTCCCCTACGCGGCGGTGACCGTGCTCGCCAGCAAGCCAAGCATGACCGGGATCGGGATATTCACCGACGACCACCTCGCCGGGGAACTGCGGGGACGGCTCAGCAGGCTCCTCGACTTCGCCGAGCGTCCGGGAGCGACCTTCGCCATCGACCCTGGCCTGGTCGACGAGGTGCGCGCGCTCACCGAGAACCACATCGTCGGCGGCACCACCGCCGGTCCGCTACCGGAGGCCAGCGCCTGGCTGGCCCGGCTGGAGGCTCTGATCCGCAACGGCCATGGGTTCCGCCTGCCCTATGCCAATCCCAACCTGAGGGAGAGTTTCATCGCCGGAAACCCGGACTCGGTGAGTCGGGTGCTCAACCGTTCCCAGGAGGCGAGCGCCGCCAACGGCAACCCGGCCGCCCTCCTGCCGCTGGCCGTGCTGGGCGGGTCTGAAGAGTTCGCGTCCTCGCTGAGCCCGTCGGCGGTGATGATCTCTCCGGCCTGCACGGGCCACACCGACCGGGTCGTGGGCTCCACCGTCTTCCCCCTCGCCACGCTGCGGCCCCTGTCGTTCATCCCCCAGCGGGTGAGTCAGCACGTCCTGGCGGAAGAGGTCGTGGGTGCGCTCTCGGGCAGGCCGATGGTGCGGATCGTGGAATCCGAGGCCGATATGGACACCATCGTCTCTCTCGGTTCCCAGGGACGCACCCTCACCCCGCTCACCGGCTTACCGCGGACGCCGGACGGGGAGTGTGCCGCCACCAGCCCGGTGGCCAGCGACCCGGAGGTCTCCGAGAAACTACAGGCGTGGATCCAGGCGGTCCCCTTCGCCTTGGAACTGTCCGGGCCCGACATTGAGGCCCGGGTCGCAAGGATCGCCACCAACGCCATGTCGCGGAACCTGACCCCGGCTGGGACCCTGGCATACCTGACCGAAGCGGCCCGGTTCCTTCCCAACGAGGACGAGCTGCTGCTGCGCAGCCAGCCCAGCGTCGTCATGGCGGCCCGCAACAACCAGTTCCCGCTCAGCGTGTCGAACCGTTCGGCTTCCCCGGTGCGAGTCAAGGTCACCTTCACCAGTTCCAACCCGCAACGCATCCGGGTGGGCGACACCGAGGTGGTGGAGTTGTCGGCAGGCGAGACCACCAGCATCAACGCCGAAGTGCACGCCACCAGCAACGGGGTCGTCGATGTGACGGCCCAGCTGAGCACCGAGTCGGGGCGCCGCCTCGGTGACGTCCACACCATCGAGATCGTCTCCACCGAGGCCGGGCTGATCGGATGGGTCATCATCGTGGCCTCCGCCGTGCTGGTGATCGGCGGCACCGTATGGCGGATCAGGGCCGTGCAACGCGAGGCCGCGGCGAAGGGAGCCCCCTAGTGAAAGCTGAAGTCTCGACCACGAACCGGCTGGTGAAAGCCGTCGCGGTGATGGGATCGGGGACTCTCATCAGCCGCGTCCTCGGGCTGGTGAGGCTGGCGTTGATCCTGGCGATCCTGGGGTCGAGCACCCGGCAGGGGGAGATCTTCTGGTTCGCCAACCTGATCCCGAACACCCTGCTGCTGTTCCTGGCCGGTGGGGTGCTCAACACGGTGCTGGTCCCGCAGATCGTCCGTGCGATCAAACACGACGCCGACGGCGGTGAGGCCTATGTCAATCGCATCCTGACCGCGTTCACCCTAGCTATCGGCAGTGTGACGGTGCTGCTGACCGTGGCTTCCCCGGTCCTGCTGTATATCTATGTCTCCGGCGCCTGGCGGACCGATGCCCTGGCCGAACACTACTCGGGCATGGTGCTGCTGACCTACCTGTGCGTGCCCCAGCTGTTCTTCTATGGGGTGTTCTTCCTGCTCAGCCAGGTGCTGAACGCCCGCGACCAGTTCACCCCCGGCATGTGGGCGCCGATCGTCAACAACATCATCTCGATCGCGGTCTTCGGCCTGTACTTCCTGGTGTGGGGGATCGGGGACCCCTCTGCCCCGTTCACCACGGGCCAGGTGCTGGTGCTCGGCATCGGTTCGACCCTCGGCATCGTCGCCCAGTTCCTCGTCCTATTGCCCTATATGAAACGCACCGGGTTCAGGTTCCGTCCCCGGTTCGACCTGCGCGGCGCTGGCTTGGGCAAGACCGCCCACCTGGCCAAGTGGACGATCTACTATGTTGTGGTCAGCCAGCTCACGCTGATCGTGGTGCAGCGACTCGCCAGTTCGGCCACCCCTGGCGGACGCGGCGCCGGGATGACGGTCTACAGCAGCGCCGAAATGCTGTGGCTGCTGCCGCATTCGCTCATCACGGTCTCCCTGGCGACGGCGATGCTGTCCAGCGCGTCCCGGCTCGCCGCCGAACACGACCTGGCTGGGGTGGCGGCCGAGACCGTCAAGACGATCAAGTTCGCGGTGCTGGCGCTGGTTCCGGCTTCGGTGCTGCTGGCGGTGTTCGCCCACCCCCTGGCCCGGGTGCTGTTGGGACACGGGTCGGGCGCCCAGGGAGCGGCCTATATCGGCACGACCCTGGTGGCCTTCGCGGTGGGCCTAGTCCCCTACACGATCCAGTTCGTGTGTAACCGCACCTATTACGCGCTGGAGGACACCCGGGGGGCGTTCTTCCTGCAATTGTTCATCGCGGTGCTCAACGCGCTCTTCGCGGTGGTGCTGGTGCTGCCCTTCGGCGACCCGGAGTGGGTGGCTCCCGCGCTCGCGGCATCGGTGTCGCTGGCCTATGCCATCGGCGTCGTGGTGACGATGCGGGCGCTGAAGCGCAAGCTTCCGTCGCTGGACGCCCACGAGATCGTGCGTTTCGTCACCAGGCTGGCGGCGTTCTGCGTCCCCTCCGGTGTGCTGGCGTGGCTGGTCTCGGTGTGGGTCATCGGAGCCACCGGCGGGCTGGGCGGGGACCTGCTCGGTGGCCTGGCCGGAGGTGTGGTCTTCCTGGCCGGGTTCGCGGGGGGTGCCCGGCTGTTCCATATCCGGGAACTGACCGACGCGGTGGCGGCCGTGCTGAAGCGTGGGACTAGGGGCGCCCCGGCCGAGACCCCGGGACTGGCCGAGGAGGAAACCCCAGCCGTCGCGGATGGGCTGGACGAGCGGGTCGACACGCTGGGCAGAGCCGCCGCCGTGGACCAAAACAGCGATACAGTTTCGCCAATCGTGGAATCAGGACAGTTGCTGAGCCACCGCTACAGCCTGCGCGACAGGCTGCTTCGGCGGGGCGATACCGAAACCTGGCTGGCCTTCGATCAGGTGCTGTCGAGGCTGGTGCTGGTTCACTTGTTGCCGACCACGAACGTCCGGCTGACCGAGGTGCTGGACGCGGCCCGCAAGGGCGCCATCGCCACCGAGTCCCGCTTCCTGCGGGTGCTGGACGCCGTCGAATGCGACGATCCCGAGCTGCCGATCGGCGGCTATGTGGTGTGCGAATACACCCCTGGCCAGAACCTGGAGGAATTGCTGCAGAACGGGCCGTTGACCCCGACCGAGGCGGCCTGGATCGTCCGCGAGGTCGCGGACGCGATGACCAGCATGCACGCCCAGGGCCTGTTCCACGAGAGGCTGAGCCCCGATACCGTGCTCATCACCGCCTCCGGCAACGTCAAGATCGTGGGGTTCGGGGTCGAGGCGGTCCTGGAACCGACCAATGGTGAGAAAGGGTCGTGGACCCAGCGAGAACTCACCGACGTCCGGGCTCTCGGCAAGCTGCTGTACGCCGCTTTGGTGTATCGCTGGCCGGGAGGGGACGCCTGGGGGATGCGCGCCGCGCCGAGGGATGCTGACGGTCAGTACCTGACCCCACGCCAGGTGCGTCAAGGGGTGTCGCCGGTCCTCGATTCGATCTGCGACCGGATCTTGTCCGAACTGCCCCGCGACGGTGAGCCCCCGCTGGAGAGCGCCTCCGACATCGTCTTCGCGCTGAATCGCGTGCTGGGGATGACCGATGCCTCCACCGACCTGGAGAACCGGTTGCGCTACCCGACCGTTCGCGGCGGGCGTCCGGCCGAAGCTCAGGCCGAGGACGCGACCGCCGAGTTGCCGAAGGCTGCCGCGTCCGAGAGCGACGATCCCGATCTGCCGCCGGTTCCCCTGACGATCCAGCCCCCGCCGATCGCGGTGTCGGCGACTCCGCTGGCCAAGCCGCGCCGCCGCTGGCTGACGATCCTGGTCAGCGTGGTCGGTGCGACACTGCTGATCTCGTTGGCCGTGATCGCGGTCCAGAACGCCACCCGCGGGTCGGCCCAGCCGTCCCAGGGCATCACCCCGGACAGCCCTCCGGTCGGCCGGGCGATCCTCGCCGGTAAGGACTTCGATCCCTTCGGCGGGGATGGGGAGAACCCGAAGCTGGTGCCGCTGGCCTTCGACGGCAAGACCGAGACCGCGTGGACGACCGAGCGGTACCGCAAGTCGGCCGACTTCGGCGGCCTCAAGCCGGGGGTCGGCATCATCGTGGATCTCGGCGAGGAGAAACTCGTCCGGGTGGTCCGGGTCAATCTTGGCGGGCAACCGACCTCGCTGGAGATCAGAGTGATCGGCGGGGACACCCCCGGGGAGGCCCTCGACGACTGGCAGGTGGTGGGTTCGGCCTCCGACCTGGGCGAGACCGCCGACATCAGCATCCAGCCGACCACCACCCGGTATGTGCTGGTCTGGCTGACCAAGGTGCCCGCGGCCAGCGGCGATCGTTTCCAGGGCCGCATCAACGAGGTGCAGGTGCTGGGCTGATCCCACCGTTGGCTAGCGGTTATGAACCCAAGGGCCGGGTCTCGGGGGCCCGCCACCAGCCGAGAGTCGAGGCGACCAGCAGCATCCCGGAGACCGCGAAAGCCCACCCGAAGCCGTAGTGGTCTGCCAGCAGCCCGGCCACCAGCGGGCCGATGATGGCCCCCAGGTCGGCGGCCATCTGGAAGGAGGCCAGCGCGCCACCGCCGGAACGTTCGTTGCCGATGATGTCGGCGAGTGCCGCCTGCTGGGCCGGGCCCATGACCCCGACCCCGAACCCGGCGAGCAGGGACCAGCCGAGCACCACCCACTGAGACCCGGACCAGCCGGTGACGGCGGTGGCCAGCCCGCAGATCACCAACCCGGTCAGCACCAGCGGTTTGCGTCCCCTGAGGTCGGAGAAGCGCCCGGACCGGGTCACGGCGATCCCGTTCCCGGCGGCGAAGGCGGCCATCGCGGCCCCGGCGACCCAGGGCTCGGCGGCGAGCGCGACCGTCACCAGCAGCGGCACCTGGGCGAGCCGGACGCCGAAGTTCACCCAGCCGTTGGCGAAGCTGGAGACCAGCGCGGCCCGGAAGGTGGGGTGCTGGAGCGCGTCGCGGGTGGTGAAGAGCACCCGGGGTGCGGCCTCGGGGCTGGCGGAGGCGGCCATTCCCGAGGGCAGGAAGAGCCACACCACCCCCGCGGCCACCACCAGCGACACCGCGTAGACCAGGAACGGCAGCCTCATGCCGAAACCCACCAGGGAACCGCCGATGACCGGCCCCAGCACCCCGCCCAGCAGGAAGGAGGAGGCGTACATGCTGGCCACCCGCCCCCTGATCTGGGGAGGAGAGATACGGATCAGTAGGCCCATCGCCGAAACCGTGAACATCGTCGAGCCGATCCCGCCGACGATGCGGGAGGCGATCAGCACGGTATAGGTCGGGGAGTAGGCGGTGATGACCTGTCCCAGCGCGACGATGAGCAGGCCGGTGAGGTAGACCCGGCGCTCGCCGATCCGGGTGACCAGGTAGCCCGACGGTGGGGCGAAGACGAGCCGGGAGAAGGCGAAGGCGCTGATCGCGGCGGAGGCGGCCGTCACCCCGACGTCGAAGCTTTGGGCGAAGGTCGGCAGCACCGGGGCGATGAGGCCGTAGCCGATGGCGATGACGAAGGCCGCCGCGACCAGCGCCCACAGCTGCGGCGGGACGCCGACCCGCATGCGTGTCACCGCCATGGGCTGCTCCCTTCCCCCGCTGCCATCCCGCGGA
>JAUMYR010000052.1:2074-16928 GCA_030528545.1 Propionibacteriaceae bacterium | reverse complement strand
CGGGCGAAGGCGTTCAGGTACAGGTCCGGCACGATCCGGTAGTCGCCGCCCTCGCACACGCAGGGGAAGGACGAGACCAGCCCCTCGGGGACGCCGTAGGAGCCGTCGCTGCGCACCGCCATCGACGTCCAGTCCCCCTCGGGGGTGCCGCGCAGCCAGTCCCGCATGTGCTCGATCGTGGCGTTCGCCGCCGAGGCCGCGCTGGAGGTGCCACGAGCCGCGATCACCGCCGCGCCGCGCCTGGCCACCGCGGGGACGAAGTCGAAGGCCGTCCAGGCGTCGTCCACCCAGGCCGAGGCCGGGCTGCCGCAGATCCGCGCGTGGTAGAGGTCGGGGTACTGGGTCGTCGAGTGGTTGCCCCAGATGGTGACCCTGGTCACATCGCTCGCCCGGCGCCGGGCCTTGCGGGCCAGCATCGCCACGGCCCGGTTGTGGTCCAGGCGGGTCAGGGCGGTGAACCGGTCGGCGGGCACCCCGACGGCGTGCCGGGACGCGATCAGGGCGTTGGTGTTCGCCGGGTTCCCGGTCACCACCACCCTCAGGTCGGAGGCCGCCGACGCCGCCAGCGCGGCCCCCTGTTCGGCGAAGACCGCCGCGTTGGCGCTCAGCAGGTCGGCCCGTTCCATGCCCGCGGACCGGGGCCTGGCCCCGACCAGCAGGGCGATGTTCGCCCCATCGAAGACCCGGCGCGGGTCGTCACCGATCTCGACCCCGGCCAGCCTCCGCGGCGCGCAGTCGGTCAGCTCCATCACCACGCCTTCTAGGGCCTTCATCGCCCCGGGCAGTTCCAGCAGGCGCAGCTCGATGGGTGTCTCACCGAGCAGGTCCCCGGCCGCCAGCCGGTAGATCAGCGCATAGCCGATCTGCCCGGCAGCGCCGGTGACCGCGACCCTCACCGGGGTGCTCATCGGACGTTGAGGTCGCCGACCAGCGCGCAGCGCCGCCTCCTGGCGAAGGAACACGCCGAGGTCAGGCCCTCCCCGGTCGGACCGGCGATGGTGAAGGTCGAATAGCCCTCGCCGCCGATGCCGAGGCCAGCGAAGGAGGGGCCGTTCTTGACGAAGATCGTCGTCTGGATCAGCTTGCCCATCTTGGTCAGCTTCTTGACGTCCCGGCTGTGCATGATCGCGGTGTGCCGGTTGCCGTGCTCCAGCTCGATCGCCAGGTCGATGGCGGCGTCCACGTCGGGCACCCGGACCATCCCGATCACCGGCATCATCAGCTCGTGTTGCACGAAGGGGTGGGTGGCGGCGGCCTCGCACACGATCAGCCGCACCCCGGGTGGTGGCTCCACGCCGATGGCCTCCAGGAGCCTCGCGGCGGGTTTGCCGACCCATTCGGTCTTCGGCCCGTTCTCGGCCAGGACGAGCTGCTCCAGCGCCTTCAGCTGCTCCCCGCCCACCTCATAGGCGCCGTTCTTGACCAGGCAGAACTTCAGCAGGTCGGCGATGGCGTCCACCGCGACGATCTCTTTCTCCGAGGTACACGGCAGGTTGTTGTCGAAACTCGCCCCGTCGACGATGCACTTGGCCGCATATTCGATGTCCGCGGTGGTGTCCACCACCACCGGCGGGTTGCCCGCTCCCGCCCCGATCGCCTTCTTGCCCGAGGACAGCACCGCCTTGACGATGCCCGGCCCCCCGGTCGCCACCAGCATGACCACCCGCGGGTCGCTCATCATGGCATTGGTGTTCGCCAGCGACGGTTCGGCGACCGTGACGATCAGGTTCTCCGGGGCGCCGACCCCCCGCAGCGCCCGGTTGAGGGTCTTCACCTGCCACACCGACAGCGCCTTCGCCCGCGGGTGCGGGCTGAACACCACCGCGTTGCCCGCCGCGAGCATCCCGATGGAATTGCAGGTGATGGTCTCGGTCGGGTTAGTGGTCGGGGTGATCGCCCCGATCACCCCATAGGGGGAGTACTCGACCGTGGTCAGCCCATCGTCGCCGGACCAGGCGTCGGTGACGAGGTCCTCCACGCCCGGGGTCAGTTCGGCCGCGACCTTGTTCTTGAGGTACTTGTGGGAGACGTCGCCCATGCCGGTCTCGGCGACGGCCTGCGTGGCCATGTAGTCGAGGTTCTCCGGGTCCAGCATCGCCTCCCGGATCGCGGCGACGTAGCGGCGCCGGTCGGCCATGGAACGTCCCAGGTACTCCCGCTGGGCGGCGCAGGCGGCGCTGATCGCAGAGTCCATGTCGGCAAACACCCCATCGCCGGTGACCTGGCCGGTTCCTCCCCCGTCTCCGGTGACGGCGGCCGCCGCGTTCAGCCGCGCCAGCACCTCCCGGACCGTGGCCTCTAGCCGCGCCGGATCAATCCTCATTGTTCTCTCCTGTCATCACAGCCATCGCCGCGGCGGCGATCGTCCCGTCTTGTTCAGCAGTGCCGCCCGATACCCCGATCGCCCCGGCCAGACAGCCCCCGGCGAAGATGGGGAAGCCCCCGCTGAGCAGCACCACCCGCCCGCCGTTGGTGTCGCCCAGCCCGAACAGCGGGCCGTCCCGGCGGGCGAGTTCCCCCAGGTCCCCGCTGGGTGCCTTGAAAGCCGCCGCGGTCCAGGCCTTGTTGGTGGCGATGTCGATGCTGCCCAGCAGCGCCTCCGGCATCCGGTGCAGCACGAGCAGGTGGCCTGCGGCGTCGGTCGCGGCGAAAACGATGGGGACGCCGATCTCTGCGGCCTTCGCCTCGGCCGCCTCGGCCATCCGTTTCGCGGTGGCCAGCCCAAACTCTGGCCCCAGCCCGGTCGGCTCTTCCCCGAGGGCCCTGGCCACCTCGGAGCGGACGATCGCCTCGATCCGGGCCTGGTCGGCCCAGGTCTCACACAGCCGGGCCAGGGCGTAGACCGCGTCGGAGAGCCGGTTGAGGTACACGATCAGCTCGCCGCGCACGTCTTCGGCCTCGGCCAGCCGCAGCACCTGGCGTTCGGCCCGGCGCAGCACCGTGCGGGCGCTGTGGAAGGCCGCCGAGGTCTGGTCCCGTCCCGGCACCACGAACGCCCGCTGCGGGCCGGTGATCTCTAGGCAGTCGTCGATCAGGCGTTCCAGCGTGGACACGTCGGCATCGCCGATGGTGTTGCCCAGCCGCTGCGCACCCTGAGCGTCCGAGGCGAGTTCGGCGGCCAGCACGAACATCCGCTGCTGGATCGCGTGTACCCGTTCCCGCCACGGCCCCGCGGGCAGCAGGGACTTGGCGAATCCCAGCGCGGCGTTGCCCTCGTCCACCGATCCGTAGGCCTCGACCCTCAGGCCCTGTTTAGGCACCCGGGAGCCCCCGAACAGGCCGGTGTCGCCCTTGTCTCCAGTGCGGGTATAGATCGCGGGCATGGTCAGCTCGTCTCCACCGTGTCGACGATGCCGACGATGGTGGCATCCAGCGGGGCTTCTCGCCGGTCGGCCGCGAACCGGGCAGAGCTACCCTTGGTGACGATGACGGTCTCCCCCGTCCCGGCCCCGACGGTGTCCACGGCAACCTCTGGGTTACCGACCGGATTCCCGGCGGCATCGACCCTCTGGGTGAGCAGCAGCTTGAACCCGACCAGCCGCTCGTCCTTGCTGGTCGATACCACGGTCCCCACGACAGTCGCGAGATACATGGATACTCCTTATCCCCTAGTCAGGGTGATGTTGAGGGTGCGGGCCGAGTCGTGGGCGAGCGCCGTCACCACGGCCTTGGGCGAGATCCGCACCGTGGAGCCTGGGGCGAAGGAGCGCACCACCGCCTCGCTAATCACCTTCTCCTGGCACTCTGGCGGACCGGACCGGCCCACCGCTTTCAGCGCGGCCCGGTCGAGATTTCCCGCACCGGCGAGCCGGACGCCGAAGGAGCGCAACACCTCAAGATTCGACCGCAGCATGGCCTGGTAGCTGGGCGGCATGTTCGGGAACCAGCCCTTCTTCTCGGGGCTGTCGGGGCAGGCCCCGGCCACCGAGGCGATCACGGGGGCGCCCCTCATGATGAACTCGGCCATGAGGTTCGAGGCCAGGCAGTCACCGATGCCATGGGCGACCTTGGCCGCCAGGTTGACCGTCATGGTCGCCACGATCAGCAGGTCGTGGCTCTTGGTCAGGGATTCCGAGGCGGGGGTCAGCCCGGCCGCGGCGATGGCGTCCTGGTCCAGGATGTGCTGGGCCGCGTCGGTTTGGACGTAGTCCAGTCTCATCCCGGAGGAACGCAGCCTTTTCAGCGAGGCCAGCGCGTCCTCGAAACCAAGCAGTGCGCCGCTGAACACCACCAGCGCCGACGGGCCGGTGGGTTCAGGCGGCGGGACGGGCGCGCGATCGGCCAGTTCGGCAAGGACCCGCTCGACGAGTGCCTTTATCTCGGTCTCGGTCACGATGGCCTCCTTTGGCTCATGGCTCAGTCTGTCACGATCCGCACATAGTCGCCGGTCGCGGCGCCGATGGCGTTGCCCTCGTCGGTGTCGAGATGCAGCTCGGCGAGGTAGGAATCCTTCACCCGGATGAGGAAGTTATCCATCCGTGCGCCCCGCTCCCCTCCAAACACGACGCTGACCCGGTCCTGATCGGCTAGGCCGAGGGCCTGGGCGTCGGCCGGGCTCATGTGGATGTGGCGTCCAGCAACGATCGCCGCGCGTTCGCAGCGTACCCGCCCGGCCGGGCCCTCGATCTCGATGGGGGCGGCCTGGTCGAGCTGTCCCGACTGGGCGAGGGGAGCCTCAACCCCGAGGGCGTAGCAGTCGGTGCGGCTGAGTTCCACCTGAGTGGCGGGACGGTTGGGGCCCATCACCCGAACCCGGGCGAGGCTGCCCCGCGGCCCGTGCAGCGTCACCGTCTCCTCCGCGGCGAACTCGCCCCGCTGGCGCACCTGCTTCTTCACCTCGGGTGCCGGGCGCCCGAACAGGGTCGTGAAGTCGGCGTCGCTGAGGTGGACGTGCCGGTTCGAGATACCCACGACCACGTAGCGGGGGTCCGCCTCGGCGAGCCGGTTCACCACCCGCCGGGCGATCTCTGCGACCAGTTGCTGTTCGGACATGGCCTAAAGCTTCGGCAGCAGCTTCTCGACATCGGTGTGGGGCCGCGGGATGACATGGCAGGAGATCAGTTCCCCGACCTTGGCCGCGGCCGCCGAGCCCGCGTCCACCGCGGCTTTCACCGCGCCCACGTCGCCACGCACCATGACCGTGACGTAACCGGCGCCGATCTTCTCACTGCCGATCAGCTGCACGTTCGCCGACTTGGTCATCGCGTCTGCCGCCTCGACGGCCCCGACGTATCCCTTGGTCTCCACGAGACCCAATGCCTGACTCATGACTGTTTCCTCCTAGTGGTGGTCTTACCGGCGGGGGCCGGTGCGGGGGTTTCCTCTGGCTGAGGTTCGGGCTCAGGCTGAGGTTGTGGGCTATAGCCGACGGTGGCGGCCGAATGGATGAGCGGGACGATCTGCTCGCTCGGGCGGGGAATGACGAGTTTGCTCACCACCCGGGTGATGGCCCCGGCGGCCTGGGCCGCGGCCTCGACCGCCGCCTGCACCGCGGCCACCTGTCCGAGGACCTTGATCGTGACCAAGCCGCCGCCCTTGGCCAGCTCGTAGCCGACCAGTTCGACATTCGCGGTCTTGCAGGCGACATCGGCGGCTTCGATCCCGGCCACCAGCCCGATCACCTCCACGGTGCCGAGTGCGTGCATCATTGACTCCTTTCCTGCCGCAGCGGGATGCGCTTGACGAGCCGGGCCGCATTCGACCCGACGATCCGGTCCCTGGACCGGTCATGGAAGACGTGGGTGGCGATATAGGGCCGCTCTGGCGGCAGTTTGTCGGTGGTGATGACCGCATAGTCGAGCGCGATGCCCACCCCCACCCCCAGCCGGGACGCGGTCGCGGCGCGGGCGGCCAGGTTCAGCGGGTTGAGTTCACCGTCCCTCCAGACGTGGGCGGGCACCCCCTCCTCCTCCATGCCGAGCAGGATCTCGCTCAGCTGTTCCTCTCCGACGGCCTCGTGGACGCCGACCTCGATCGCCGGGATCTCGGTGTTCATCGCCCCTGCCCCTCATAGCTCAGCGCCAGCCCGGTCGCGACGGCGTTGCGTGGCCCCTCGCAGCCGCGGATATTGGCCCGGCCCGCCACGACCCGGTAGTCGGCCAGCGCCTTGGTGACCAGCTGGGGGATCTCGAAGTCCAGGGCCGACCCGCCGACCAGCACCACGAAGTCGATGTCGCGGACGTTGTCGGTGGGACTGACCCGGCGCAGCGCCCGGATCGCGTTGGTGACGAATACCCGCTCCTTGGCCCGGATCCGCACCTGGCGGATCGTCTCGACCGGCAGGTCGACATCGACCGGAACCGGACCCTCGGGTTTGAGGACCACGACTCGCGCGTAGACGTGCGGCGGCAGTGGCGTGGTGAAGAACTGCACCGTGCCGTCCTCGTGGCGGATGTTGAACACGCTCTCGACCTTGGCCAGCGGGTAACGCTTGACGTCCTCGGCGGCGTCGAAGGTCTCCAGGCCCAGTTCGGACTGGATCATGAGGGTGACCATGTTTCCCGCCCCGGCCAGGTGGATCGACTCCTGCGTGCCGTCGGCCCGCATCACCGAGGCGTCGGTGGAACCAGCGCCCATGTCGAGGATCGCGATGGGGGAGGCGGTGCCCGGAGTGGTCAGCGCGCCCCGGATCGCCATGTCGGCCTCGACCCCGCCGACCTCGACCGGGACGCCAAGCTGGCCGGCCAGTTCAGCGGCGATCTTAGCCATCTGCAGCCGGTCTGCCTTGACCATCGCGGCGATACCGACCGCGGCCTCCATGGCGAATTCGTTGGCGATGCCGCCCGCGACCCGCCGCGGCACGTGGGTGTCCACCGCCAGCAGGTCGGTGATGGCGATGTCGCGGGGGTGCTGGCCGGTGAGCTGGCCCATCGTCACGCGGACCTTCTCCATCATGCCGCCGACGTTGGTGCCCGCCTCGCCGGTGATGTCGACGATCCCGGCGACCTTGGCCGCAGTATCCATGATCTCGGCCGCACCGCGTTCCACGTCGACCTCGGCCGAGGTGACCTCCCCGATAAACCGCAGCCGCCCCGCCGGGATGCGGCGCTCCTTGACGTCTCCCGCCGGGGTCTTGATGACGACTGCGGACCGGTTGCCGACCAGGGACCTGGCGACCGGGACGACCGACTTGGTGTCTTCTGGGCTCAGCCCGAACAGCGTCGCGATGCCGAAGGGGTTGGACAGCGTCTCGACGATCCGACCCACCTCGGCGACCTCGATGGCGGCCATCATCCCCAGCGGCACCTTCTCGATGTGGGCGACCTCGTCCACGATCGGGATCTTGGCCGCGAGCCGGTTGTGCACCAGCACCCCGTCGTCGGCCTGCAGGATCGCCCCGCTTACCCGCACCCGGCCGGAGACTGCGTTGATCGCCGCGGCGACCTGGTCATAGCTATGGGAGCGGTCGGCGACCACGATGACCGGCGTGTCGCCGGGGGCCTGGTTCAGGCCGTCGATGGGGACGGTTACGCCGACCCCGATGCCCAGCCCTCCCGGGGTGGCGGGGTTGTGTCCGATCATGGTGGATTCGGTGATGATGGTCTCGGTGATGGTCTCCATCGCCACGTCGCCGATGACCGGTGCCGCCTCGTTGATCCTGATCTGGGCGAGCTCGCCGATGCCGCGCCCGGCCCGGTCCAGCGCCAGAGTCAACGCCTGGAATACGCCGTGGATATTCGCCTGCGTACCCTTGATGCCGGTGGTGGGGATGATGGAGCTGGCCAGGAACACCAGCGCGTCGCCGCGCGCCTCGGCCAGCGCCACCTCCGTGGTGGCGTTGCCGATGTCGATGCCCGCGACCAGCCCCATCGTCGCCCCTCAGTCCTGCCGGAGGCGTCCCCGCGCCTCGTAGACGTCGGCGGCCTCGCGGACGAACCCGGCGCTCACCGCGGCCCCGTAGCTGCCCTCCAGTTCGGCGGCGATGTCGTAGAGCTCGGCCTTGGTGGAGCGGTAGGGACGCAGCGCGTTGTAGATCGACAGGAGCCGTTCATCCGGGACCGCCACCAGTTCAGCCGCGCGGCGCAGGTTGCGGGCCAGTGTCGGTCGCCCCGCGTCCTCGGCGACCTGGGCCTGCAACTCCAGCGTCGCCGAGGAGATCCGGAAGTCCTCGGGCTTCAGCTCACCCGATTTCACCTTGTCGAAGGTGAGGCTGGACAGCGCCTTGCCGGTGTTGGTGTGGATCATCTCCGGGTGTTTCTCAGCGAGCGGGTAGTGCTCGCGCCCGACCGTGGACGCGGGCCCCGCAGGTGCGGCCGGGGCCTGATCGAAGGTGACCGTCTCGTTGCCGAGGGTGCGCATCACCTCGGCCATGATCTGGCGGACTAGCTGTTCTTGGTCCATGGTTCCGCTCCTACGCCTGGGAAACCCGAAGGGACTGGGTCTTCTTGTTGAGGTCGCACACGTTCGTCTCCTTGTTGTGCAACAGGGCAGCGATCGCCTGGTACTTCGGGCGAGCCATCTGGTCGTTGCGGATCGGCACGGGCTCTGGGGATTCTCCCTTGGCGTATTTCGCCGCGTTCTTCCCGATGGCGCGGAAGGTTTCCAGGTCGATCAGCGGGGACTGGCTGAACAGCTCGACGTTGGACAGTGGGGGCAGGTCCTTCTGGTGGATGACCGTGGTGCCCCGCGACTGGAGGCCGACCCCGATGCCCGAACCGGACAGCTTGGCCGCCTCGTGAGCGATGAACCCGACGTCGGCGGTGCGATAGACCTTGACGAAGCGGAACTTCAGGCCCTCTTCCTCGATTCCGGCCGAGATCTCCTTGAGCACCGCCGCGTGCGGCAACCCGATGATGGTCTCGTGGATCAGTGAGCTGAACGCCGGGGAGACCGCCACGACGACCTCCTTGGGGTCGGTCCCTCGCTCGGCCGGGCCGGTCTCGGCCAGCGTCAGCTTGCCCGGGGCGGTGCTCGTCATGGACGACACCCCGCCCGAGGGTACCGCCGCTCCCGCCGGGGCCGGAGCTGGCTGCGTCCCGGCCTGGGCCTCGGCGGCCATTTCCCGGACCACCTGCTCGATGAGCTTCCTCATGGTGTTGGTATCAATGGTCATGACCCACCTCAAATGCTTTCCGGGCTGATGGCCTGGCGGATGCCCTTGATCTGGTCCCAACGCTGATCCGACATCTGGTATCCGGTCGTCGGCCCGTGGTAGTCGTTGGGGTAGTTGACGGCCGAGATGACGTTGAAATCGGCGTCGAAGATGGCCGAGGTGTGCAGGTAGTCACCGGCCACCCGGCGCTTCAGCAGGTTGAACACCGCCTCGGCGACGTCCTCGAAACCGGCCCGGGACAAAGCCTTGGCCACGTCCACGCCGGTCACCCCGCGCTTCATCATCTCTTCGGCGGCCTTGAGGTCTTCGACCACGTTGCGTTTCGGGACGTCATTGGAGCCGTGGGCGTAGGTGACGGCCTCGACCTCGGCGTCGGTGATCGGGGTGAGGCCCAGTTCGGCGAACACCCCTTGTAGCGCCTTCGCGGCCTTGCGGCGCACCGCGATGACGTCCTCCTCCAGCACCGGGGTGAGGCCGCCGTCGACCCGCAGGTCGCGCTGGATGATGTTCCAGTCGTCGAAGTCCTCGGCGTCCCAGTTCGACCCGGCGAACATGTTGTCGTAGTTCGGGGTGGCCGAATAGCCCGAGCAGATGAAGTCGGTGCCGGGGACGAACTGCATGAGCGAGCGCGCCACCCGCCGCAGGTCCGAGTGAGTGAAGGTCTGGTCGTTGCTGGAGGCGCATTCCAGGTCGAGCATCATCGCGATGAGGTTCTCGGCCAGGATCGCCCGGATGCCCTGAGGCACACCGGCCGGGACGCCCACGCAGCTCACCGAGCCGTTCTGGGTTCCCTGGGAACCGGCCGCCTTGGTGACGAATAGGCAGCGGGCCTCCAGGTAGAGCATGGATTTGCCTTCGGCATAGCCCATCTGCACCTCCGAGCCGGTGCCCGAGGTGAAGCGCATCTTCAGTCCGCGGGAGGCGTAGCTGGAGGCCAGGAAGGCCTTCGACCACGGGGTGTCGTCGCCGTCCATGAACACCGCTTCGGTGCCGTACACCGAGACCGTCTCGGCGTAGGCGGTCAGGCCGCGCATGCCGAGCTGGAGCTCGGTGGCTTCCTCGACCGCGCACTGGGTGAGGATGCCGGGACGCCCGGTCTGCGCGCCGACCAGCAGGCTGAGCGCGTTGAATGGGGCATAGCGGACGACCCCGACCGTGGTCTCCTGTTCGGCGAAGCCCCGCAGCGCGGCCTCGGCGGCGTCCGCGGCGATCTGGGCCGGGTGGTCGAGCACGTTGGTGACGTGGCACTGGTTGGCTGGGCTCTTGCGGGCGCGCAGCTTGTTGACCGCCATCATCATTTCCAGCACGCTCATGTTGCCGACCACCTCGGTCACCTTGGCCGGGGTCATGGCCGTGGTGAGCGGGATGATGGTGCTGCGCGGGACGTTGATATCGACCAGCATCCGGGCGGCCTCCAGCGAGTCCAGCCGGTTCGCCTCCTCGGCCCGCTCGATGTTGATGCCGTAGTTGGCGATGAAGGTGTCCAGCATGTCGAACTGGTCGCGGGTCTTGCCGTCCAGTTCGACGATGCGTCCGTTCTCCACCCGGACCGATGGTTTCGGGTCGGCCGGGCTGTCCATCGCGATCAGGCCAACCTCGGGCCATTCGCTGACGAAACCGTCCTGGTTGACCGGGCGGGCATCCAGTGCTTCAAATCGTTTCGATCTCATAGCGGCAGCGCCTTAGATATAGGGGGTGGTGACCGAGGCGGGCCGTCCGCCGAGCGCACCGAGCAGCCCGAGGCCGACCTCTCGGGCGGCGACGATGGCCTGGCGCACGGCTCCGG
Source organism: Propionibacteriaceae bacterium (assembly GCA_030528545.1). Next base: position 6,090 of record JAUMYR010000052.1, on the reverse strand, counting down.
AATCGCCGCTGAGGAAGGCGATGACCTCGTTGGACATGGAGGTGCCGCCACCAGGGCTGGCGTAGCCGACGGCCTCGACGGTCGCGGCCTTCACCGCGGTGTCGGCCATGACCACCCCGATCGCGGCGGGAGCGCCGACGGTGATACCGAAGGACTTGCCCAGGGGCGCACCGAAGGCCTTGTTCAGCGCGTAGGACGCGCGGGCGGTGTACTGGAACTCCAGGTGTCCGGCGTCATTGGCGTACACATCGCCGAAGGTGCGATCCAGCTCACCCAGGGCGACCTCCACGGCACGGCGGGCGTCCGAGACGTCTTCGGCGCCGAAGACAATCAGCGAGCCGTGGCCCGCCCCGCCCTTGGTGTCGCGGGGCAGCTCAATCGTGAGGATCTCGCTGTTGGTGGCCTTGACGGCCTCGTCGGCCGCGAAAATGTGCGGGCCCGCACCGGTGCGGGCACCGACAATGCCGATCGAGCGATAAGCCTGGTCCAGCTTCATCATCTTGTGCAGCTGCGGATCGACATTGGCGATGACCAACCCGATGGTGTCCCCCAGCGGGTTGGTCCCGACAAACTCCGTGAGGGCCGGAGGCTCACCCGCCGCTGGAGCCGGGGCGTCCTGGCCCATTTTCTTCATGACCTCTGTCATGACCTTGTTGATGAGATCTTCAGACATCGTCTACCTCCGACTACTTCGCCTGGGCCGGAAGGATCTTCTCGACGTCGCTGTGCGGGCGCGGGATCACGTGCACGCTCACCAGTTCCCCAACCTTGCCCGCGGCGACCGCACCGGCGTCCGTCGCGGCCTTGACCGCGCCGACATCGCCCCGGACCATGACCGTGACGAAACCAGCCCCGATCTTCTCGCTGCCGATCAGATGAACATTGGCAGATTTCACCATCGCATCGGCCGCCTCGACCGCGCCCACAAACCCTTTGGTCTCGACCATTCCGAGGGCTTCTTGCATCTCGACTCCTTCGTCTCTCGCGCCGTACCCGGCCATGTGAGGTCACGATAGGCACGGATGTGATACATAAGACGCCCCGGTTGTTACACAAATTTGATCTCCAGAAGCGGCGCCCATTGACCCGGTCATCCCTCGGCCGTAGGCTGGCTCGCAGCCCCGCACCCCCAGCGTGCGCATGCAGACTGAGACCGGAGTGACCATGTCGATGACGACGGATATGAGCGACAAGCAACGCATCATCCAGGAGTTCGTCCCCGGTAAGCAGGTCACGCTCGCCCATATCATCGCCAACCCGGATCCGGCTCTGCTGCCCAAGATCGGGGTTGCCGGAGCAAACCGTGGGGCGATCGGGGTGTTGACGATTACCCCTGGTGAGGCCGCTGTCATCGCCGCCGACATCGCGACCAAGGCCGCCGGAGTCGAGCTGGCCTTCGTGGACCGGTTCTCCGGCTCGCTGCTCATCGTGGGGGGCCTCACCGATGTGGAATCCGCGGTCGAGCGGATCGTTGAGACCCTCGGGGCCGTGCTCAACTTCACCCCGGCCCCACTGACCCGGACGTAGCCGGGTATGAAGACGGTGCTCTTGGTCGGCAGCGTGGGCTGCGGAAAGACGACTTTCCGCCAGCAGCTCCACTCCGAGCCCATCAGCTACGCCAAGACCCAGTCCATCGAAGCCATCAACGGGGTGATCGATACCCCGGGGGAATACCTTGAGCTGGGACGCTATAAGCGGGCCCTGATGCTGGCCTCCTATGACGCCGACGCCGTGGTGCTGATCCAGTCCGCGGTATGCACCGAGTCGCGGTTCCCGCCTGGTTTCGCGTCCTCCTTTCCCAGCCTGGTGATCGGCGTGGTCAGTAAGATTGACCTGGCTTCATCTGAGCAGGTCGCCGACGCCGTCGCGATGCTCACCCTCGCCGGTGCCCAGCATGTCTTCACGGTGGACTCGGTATCTGGCCACGGCTTCGACGCAGTGAGGGAGGTCTTGTGCACAACAACATCATCCTGAGCCCCAGCGTCGCCAATACCCTCGACCTGCGGTCCCTGGTAAACGTCGACAAGTTGCAGCGCATCCAAGACGAGTTCGCCGCCGACACCGGCCTAGCCATGATCACCGTGGATGCCATGGGGGTGCCGGTGACTCAGGCGTCCCAGTTCTCCACCCTGTGCCAATTCCTGCGCCGCGACCCCGAGATCCGCAAGCAGTGTTATAGCTGTGATGCCCACGGCGGGCTGCAGAGCGCTATCGAAGGACGTCCCGTAGTCTACCAGTGCCATGCCGGGCTGGTGGATTTCTCGGTCTCCATCGTGTGGGGGCAGCAATACCTTGGCGCCGTGCTGTGCGGCCAGGTGCTGTTAGACAACGGCCAAGAGGCCCTCCGGCAGATCATGGACCGCTCCGACCTGAGCCAGGCCGGGGAACACATCATGAAACTGTTCGACCAGGTCAAGGTCGTCGACCTGGGACGCCTCCAGCAGGCCGCTAACGAGATCGTGCAGCTGGCCAACGAATCGCTGGGATCCCAGCTGTCCACGATCGACCGAGCCGCGACCGGCACCTATCTTGGGAGGCTGCCGTCTTTCACCGACCCGGCCAGCAACGGTGTGCTGGCTCCCCTCTTGGCGGGCCGGTCGAAAGCGCTTCCGCTCATCCCGATCCAGCCCGAGACCTCACCCTCGAAGAGGCTGGACGCCACCGACATCGCCCGCAACATCCAGCAGGCGAATGTCGCCGCGAATCTGGACCTGCTCGGCACCTATCTGGATGGTTTGTTCCCGCGCTGGAGCCAGAAGGTCAAACGCGCCGACCTGGCCGAGTTCGAGGACCTGCTCATCGGCCTGGCCACCAGCGAGGCGGTGCAATTCGGCCGCGATATCTCCCAGACCGTGATCCGTCATCGCAATCAGCGCCGGAGCCCCATGAACCGCTACGAATGCCAGGTTTACTGCGAGCGGCTGCTGATCCAGTTACACAATCTGCTGGAACCGAGGCTTGAGCGCACCGACCGGAACATCACGTCCCTGCTCAATGAGATCGAGAAGAACCCCACGAGCTTCCTGACCCTGCGCAAGGCCGCGGACTATCTCATGGTCTCGGAATCCCACCTGTCGCGGAAATTCAAGGAACGTACCGGGCAGAGTTTCATCAGCTACGTCACCGGCAAACGGCTGGAACGGGCCAAGCTCATGCTCGCCCACACCTCCAAGCCGGTGCTGCGCATCGCGGCCGAGTTGGATTTCCGCCCCCACAATTACTTCTCCCGCGCCTTCAAGCAGCAGGTAGGCGTCACCCCCAGTGAGTATCGACGAACACAGATGGCGGTCCACCATGGCTGATTTCCGGTTATCCACCCTCATCCGAATGGGAGCAGGCGCTCTCGACGCGCTAGAGCAGCATCGTCAGGAGCGGGTGTTCCTGGTCTCCGACGAAAAACTCGCCCAGACCGCGGCTTATCAGGAGGTCCGCTCCCGGTTCGACGGGCCGGTGACGGAATACCTCGATGTCCAGCCCGATCCCAGCGCCACCGGCGTCGCCCACGGAGTGATGGCCTACCTCGACTGCGCGCCTGATGTCGTGGTGGCCTTCGGCGGCGGTTCGGTGATCGACGCCGCTAAGGCGATGCACCACATGGCGATAGCGTCGGGAGGAGGTGCCCAGCACGGCATCGTCGCGATCCCGACCACCAGCGGTTCAGGCTCGGAGGTGACCTCCTTCTCGGTGGTGACCGACGAGGAGAACCAGGTCAAAGTGCCACTGATCTCCCCCAGCCTGATCCCGGCGATGGCGATCCTGGACCCGGCGATGGTGGCGAGTTCGCCGCCACGCCTGACCGCCTATTCCGGTATGGACGCCGTCACCCACGCGATCGAGGCCTATGCTTCAACCGGGGCCAACGATTTCACCGACGCCTGCGCGGAGAAGTCCATCCAGCTCTCCTTCGACGCCCTGCCCCGATGCTATGCCCAAGGCTGTGACCTGAAGGCCCGGGAGAGGATGCATAATGCGTCCTGCCTCGCCGCCATCGCCTTCAACAACGCGGGGCTCGGCCT
>JAUMYR010000052.1:0-1974 GCA_030528545.1 Propionibacteriaceae bacterium | reverse complement strand
CGTGAAGCAGCTCAGCGTCGAAGAACTTGCCCAGAAGGTGCTCGAAGGCTCCCGCTCCCACATGGCCCGCGCCATCACGATCGTCGAGTCGAGCCGCCCCGACCACCGCACCCAGGCCCACGAACTGCTGCGGCTGCTCGCGCCCCACACCGGCAAGGCGGTGCGCGTCGGAGTCACCGGCGTTCCCGGAGCGGGCAAGTCCACCTTCATCGATGCGATGGGGGTGCGGCTCATTGAGCAACACCATCAGCGCGTCGCGGTACTGGCGGTCGACCCCTCCTCGACCAAGACCGGCGGCTCCGTGCTGGGCGACCGCACCCGCATGGGGGATCTAGCGAACCGTCCCGAGGCGTTCGTGCGTCCCTCCCCCTCGGCCGGACACCTGGGCGGGGTCGCCCGGGCGACCCGGGAGTCGATGATCGTCGTGGAAGCCGCCGGTTACGACGTCGTCCTGGTGGAGACCGTCGGAGTCGGCCAGTCCGAGGTCGCCGTGGCGGGCATGGTCGACACTTTCCTCATGCTCGCGGTCGCCCGCACCGGCGACCAGCTGCAGGGCATCAAACGGGGCATCCTGGAACTGGCCGATGTCATCACGGTCACGAAAGCGGACGGGGACAACGCGGGAGAGGCCCGGGTCGCGGCCCGGGAGCTGAGCATCGCCATGAAACTCATCAGCTCGGATTCCGAGAAACGCCGCGTCCCGGTCATGACCTGTTCGTCCTACACCGGCGACGGCCTCGACGACGTCTGGCAGGCGGTGCTGGACCATCGGTCCTACCTGGAGTCCTCGGGTTCGCTGGCCGACCGGCGCCGCGACCAGCAGAAGGCCTGGTTGTGGAACATGGTGCGCGATGAGCTGATGGAATCACTCAACACTTCGGCCGCCGTCCGCGAAGCGGGTCTCAAGGCCGAGGCCGCCCTAGACGACGAGGCCCTGAGCGCCCTTGAGGGGGCCGCGGACATCCTGCGTGCTTTCGCCTCGGACGTCCCGACGATGAGCTGGGCGCAATAGGCCAGCCGAAGCGAAGACATAGCGCGCATGGGGGTCTCGGGTGGGCGCTGCCCACTTTGTCCCGGGGTGAGCACCAGCCTGCTCTGGGGAGGGGTGCAGCCCGGTCGGGCCCGTCCGGCCACCGGAGCGAAGCCGTGACCCCGGGCCTTGCCCAGCACCGGGCAGGAGTGACCTGGCCGTGCGCCGCCGCGCCAGGGTCAGGACGCGAGCGCCCGCCGGAGGAAGGCACACACCTCAGCGGTGGTCTCCTCCAGGTCGGCGCCGTGTTCGACCAGTTGCACCGCTCCCTGAATGGCGCCCGCCGCGACCGCGGTAACGGCACGGACGTTGGCAGCGCCGAACTCCGCCACCACCACCGCCAGTGGCGCCATCAGCTGGTCGTGCAGCACCCGGATACGCTGGCGGCACTCGTCGGGAGCGCCGTGCAGCGAGATCGGACGGTTGGGGGTGTGCCCGGCTTGGGCTATCGCCAGCATCGCCGACACATAGGCCGTGAGCCGGGAGGCGGGGTCCTCTCCCGCCTCGGCGAGGGCCGATGCCACCTCAAGCTCGGCAAGACGGAACAGTTCCTCGATCGCCCCGGCCACCAGAGATGCGGTCGAGGGGTGGTACTGGTAGACGCTGGTCCTGGCGAGCCCGGCCCTCTCGGCGACGGCCGCTGGAGTCACGGCGTTCTGTCCTTGGGTGATGAGCAGGTCGACAGTGGCTTCAAGGATGGCTTTTTCCTTCTGGGCGCGGTGCTCCGCCACGGTCGGCGCGTCGATCTTCGGCATGGTCTTAGCATAGCGATTTTTTATCGACACGATGTCGGCATAATGTTGACTTCGTGCCAGGGGAAAACCCCTGCCCACGATACACTTTCAACACCCGAAGGGCAGGCCCGGCATGGAACTCCCTGAGCACCCGAGACGCTGGGTCGCGCTGACCGCCGTCGCGCTCGGCACGTCGCTGGTCATCATGGA
>JAUMYR010000314.1 GCA_030528545.1 Propionibacteriaceae bacterium | reverse complement strand
TTAGCGGCATCGTGGGAGGGAACACGCACCGGAGGCTCAACCCCGAGGAGTTTCGCGGTTTCGCCCTGTGTGACCCCTACGCGCCGCTGATCTTCGTCAACGGCGCCGACACGAAAGCGGCACAGATCTTCACCCTGATTCACGAACTGGCCCACATCTGGCTGGGCGACAGCGCCCTGTCCGACGCGGCACTGGCTGCGAAGGACGGCGAGGCGGCCGAGCTGTGGTGCAACGAGGTGGCCGCGGAGGTCCTGGTCCCCCTAGCTACGTTGCGCGGGGACTGCCCGGGCACGCAACCCATGCGGCTGAGCGGAGAGTTCGCCAGGGCAGTAATCGCGGACACCCTAGCGGGGTCTACCAGCTACCGAGAGGCCTACCGGCTGCTCGGCACCACGAAACACTCCACGTTCGAGAAACTCGCAAAGAAACTAAAGGTGCCCTGAATCTATCTGGTGGGCTCAAACGTTCTGTCCGAGGCCAAGAACCAGTGTGAGGCCTTCGATATCGCCCCGGATTTTGGGGGACGAGGGATTCGCAGCGTCAGGCCACGATGGGCGCATCGGGATCGACCAATAGCGTCTCCAAACCGGAATCGGTGCAAAGACGCCGAGCGACCGTGGTCGTGCAGCCAATAACGGTGCTGGGCAAATCGAGGTCGGCAACCATAAGAAAGGAGCCGCCCTCGTCCCAGGCGATGTCAGGATAGATCGGGAGCGCATCAGTCCCGGCAGTCATCACGCCGTGCAGCGTCGGCGTGAGGGGCACCACGTGATAAGTGCGTACACCTTCGCCGAGCGAAAGCGTCTGGGCGCCTTCTGGTTGATTACGGCCGTACCCGGTCCAGTAACCGACCCAGCAAGCCCCGGTGGTGCTCTCAAGCAGATGCCGGAAAACATCGGGCGCCACCCGGGGGTCACCTGGTCCAACGTGAGGTTCGATGTCCCAGCCAGACGCGCTCTTGCCAGTATGAAGACGAACCCCGGAGACGGAATGCCAGTCCGCCGTAGCGATGTCGATATCCGGAGGCGCAATCTCGCGCCACGGCACCGGGACTAGCGTCCCTCCCTCTTGATCCTCGCGGAGCGCGGGGTGCAGCACACGCACATACGATGGCCAGCCCGATCCAACGAGCGCATCCCACGACCCGAAAGGACTGAGGGGGCGACGTGGCATGACGAAGGAACCCATATCGACCACCCTTCGAATCTACAAAGCAGAGTAAGCCCACGGGGCCTAGCCGCATTACTATGGTGGCTGTAAGCCCCAGACGAGGTCGCCGGAGCGGCCGCCGCGCTGGGGCAATTCTGTTGCCTACCGTCATCTGCTTGGGGCGAGCGGACCGCCCGGGGCAGCGCCCGGACGTTGAGGCTGGCGGAGAGAGCTCCTGCGATGCCGAAGGCGCGGTCCGGTAGATCTTTCTTGAGGAGGCTCCGGCTCAATTGTCGCGACGACGTAGCGACAATCCCGGGGCAGGAAAAACCCGGAGAACGGAATCACGCGGTCGAGGTCCACAGGCTCAAGCCCACGGCCGAACCGTGCGGCCAACTGTGGGCATGTTCCACCACGATCTCTTCGGTCTGGCCATCCCGTTCACCGAGGCCATATCCGGCCAGTTATCGCCCGATGGGACGACGCACCGCCCTAGTCACGACGTGCCAGGTTGGCGACGAGGCCCAGCAGGATCAGGCCGATTGCTGGTGCC
>JAUMYR010000313.1 GCA_030528545.1 Propionibacteriaceae bacterium | reverse complement strand
GATAGGCATCGATGGTCCCGACATCGCGCCAGTAGTTCGCGTCCTTCTCGCTGCATCCGGGGACCACATTGTCGCGGAAGTCATAGACCTGGGCCTGGCCCTGCTCGGTGAACCAGGGAATGATGTCTCCGCCCATGTCATGGCGGGCATCGGGGTTCTCGGCGTCAGCGCGCAACGCCTCGACGAGGGCCTTGCGGCTGAACACATAGTTGCCCATGGACGCGAAAGACTCCTCAGGGGAGTCCACCAGCCCAGGCGGATCGGCTGGCTTCTCAAGGAAGGTCTTGATCCGGCCGTCGGCGGCAGCGTCGATGATGCCGAACCCAGAAGCGATCGAGCGTGGGACCCGGATGCCCGCGACGCTGGCCCCAAGCCCCGAATCGATGTGTGCCTGCACCATCTGGGACACATCCATGCGATAGATATTGTCGGCCCCGAACACCACCACGTAGTCGGGATCGGCGTCGCGGATCAGGTTGAGGGACTGGTAGATCGCATCAGCGCTTCCCTGGTACCACTTCGGGCCGGTGCGCTGCTGGGCCGGAACCGGTGTGACGAAGTTGCCAAGCATCGTCGAGAAGCGCCAGGTGACCGAGATGTGGCGGTCCAGCGAGTGCGATTTGTACTGAGTCAGCACCGCGATCTGGCGTAACTCCGAGTTCGCCAGGTTGGACAGCACGAAGTCGATCAGCCGGTAGGTGCCTCCGAAGGGGACCGCAGGCTTGGCGCGATCAGCGGTGAGCGGCATCAACCTCTTGCCTTCGCCGCCAGCGAGGACGATGGAGAGAACGTTAGGACGACTGGCCATACCTGAAACCTATGACCGTTGGCTCGCTTCGGCAAGGAGTTTGAGCATTTTCGCTCGAAACATTTACTAGAAAGTGCTCCCACCCGTCACGCGCGCGGCGGGACTGTGCGACGATCAGGACATGAGTCTGAGCGTTTCCTTGCTGACGCGCGAGTTCCCGCCGCACATCTACGGTGGCGCCGGCGTCCACGTCGCGCAGCTGGTACCCCAGTTGCGCAAGTTCATTGAAGTCGATGTGCAGTGCATGGGCGAGCCGCGTCCGGGAGCCACCGCACACGCAGAGGACTTCCCTCCCGGGGCCAACGCGGCGCTGCGCGTCTTCGGCGCCGACCTGTCGATGGCCGCCGCTTTGCCCAAGGTCGATCTGGTGCACAGCCACACCTGGTATGCCAATCTCGCCGGGCATCTGGCCGGCCTGCTTTACGACATCCCGCATGTCATCAGCGCCCACTCCCTGGAACCGCACCGGCCGTGGAAGGCCGAACAGCTCGGCGGCGGCTACGCACTGTCGAGCTGGGCCGAGAAGACCGCCTACGAGGCAGCAGATGCCATCATCGCGGTCAGCAACGGGATGCGGGCCGACGTCCTGGACGCCTACCCCAGCCTCGATCCCGACAAGGTGCACGTCGTCCTCAACGGCATCGACACCGAAGAGTTTCTGCCCGACCGCGGCACCGATGTGCTGGAACGCATCGGGATGGATCCCGATGCCCCCTCGGTGGTCTTCGTGGGCCGCATCACCCGGCAGAAGGGGCTGGTGCACCTCGTCCGCGCCGCCGCGCAGTTCGATGCCGAGACCCAGCTGGTCCTGCTCGCCGGGGCCCCGGATACCCCAGAGATCGCCGCTGAGTTCGAGGGGGCCTTCGCCGAACTCCAGGCTCGCCGCCACGCCCCGGTGA
>JAUMYR010000312.1 GCA_030528545.1 Propionibacteriaceae bacterium | reverse complement strand
CCTGCGTTCCCGCCCCGACCGGTTGCGGGCGCTCCGCGAGGCCGTGCGGGTCGTGTGTCCCGGAGGGCTGGTATTCGCCGCCGGGATCAGCAGGTTCAGCGCGCTCGCCGCCGGGATGCTGCGTCCGGTTCCCGAGGCCGCAGAGGAGCGCGTCCTCAACCTCATCAACACCGGCGACTGGGACGCCTCGGGCCGGTTCCCCATCGCCCACCTGCACACCAGCACCGAGCTGGAAGGCGAACTCACCGACGCCGGGCTCACCGCAGTAGAGTCGGTCTGCGTCGAGGGTCCGCTCGGGATCGCGCTAGAGCACCTCGATGCAGGCGATGAGGAACTCCACCGGGCGGCGCTGCTGGCCGCCGAACGCCTTGGCGGTGTCCCCGGGATCAAGGAAACCGGCCCGCACCTCCTCGCCTGGGCAAGCGTGCCCCAGTGACGACCAGACCCCTAGCCAGACACGCCTAGGTGTAGTGACCGGGGACGTTGGTCAAGCGTGTGATGGGTGGCTGGTTGCCGCAGGCTGAGTGGGACCTGTGGTGATTGTAGTAGTGGTTCCAGCTGGCCAGAGCTTCGCGGCGTTCTTGTTCGGAGGTATAGCAGCGGGCGTAGGCCCAACCGTCAGCCAGAGTTCGGTGGAATCGTTCGATCTTGCCGTTGGTCTGCGGACGACGCGGACGAGTCTTCTTCACGGTGATGCCGAGCTGATCACAAACCTGCTGCCACCAGCGTGACCTGTAGGCCGACCCGTTATCGGACAGGACCGGCTCGATCATGACTCCACGAGCAGCGAACCAGTCGACCGCCCGAACCAGAACAGCGCAAGCGATGTGGGCGGTTTCGTCGTCGCAGACTTCGCACTAGACCAGCCGTGAGTGGTCATCGATCACCGAGCGCACGAACGCGTGGCCGAGTTTGGGCTACCCGTAGGCACTGGTCCCGCCGATGGTCCGCTTCTGTCGGTTCCACGCACCTTGCTGTCGTCCGACGAAGCGCCAACCGCCACCATCGGGAATGTTGCCCAGTCTCTTCACATCCACATGCACCAACGATCCGGGATAGTCGTGTTCGTAGCGTCGGATCGGTTCTCCGGTGGCCCGGTCACACGCCGAGAGCTGATTGAGACGGCAGGAAGCCAAGATCCGATGCACGCTCGAGGGGGCGATACCGAGCCGGGCGGCGAGTTGGATCGGTCCTTCCCGCAGCCGAAGACGCAGGCTCACGCATCGTTTGACCACCCGCTGCGGGGTCTTGTTCGGACTGTGATGCGGCCGTGAGGAACGGTCTTGCATCGACTCACTAGCGTGGTAACGCTCGGCCCAGCGCTTGACCGTTGGCCACGAGACTTGGAACCGCGCAGCAACCTCGGAGATCGGCGCACCCCGGTCGACAACGAGTTTGGCGACGATCAGACGGTGTTTCGGAGTCAAGGCTGCGTTAACGTGGGGCACAAGAAAGCCTTCCTGGCTTGAAGCGGGTTCTGTCACAAGTCCCACTCAACCAGCAAGGCCCTCCCTAGTATTCACACATCCGGATCGCAACCCCTCAGCCAACCTGCCCGATCAACACACCTAGCCGGCTTAGCGGGGAGCGCTGCCCCGGATCCGCTCCGGCCCCTGGGAGTGCCCCTGCGGACTCCGTCTGCCCACCTAGGCCGCCCGCCCGGGGCGAGGCTCAGCCGAGGTTGGGGCGCACCGTTGGCATCGGCAGCAGCGTCAGCCCGGTC
>JAUMYR010000311.1:535-1737 GCA_030528545.1 Propionibacteriaceae bacterium | reverse complement strand
CCACCGGCCCGCAGGCCACCGATGGCCTTGGCGTAGGCCAGGGCCAGCGGCCAGGCCTGCCCGGAGGCGTCCTGCTCGACCGCGACGATGACGGGCACGCCCCGCCCGGCCTCGTACTCGCGGCGCACGGTGTGCCCGGGGCCCTTCGGGGCGACCATGGCGATGTCGTGGCCCGGGCCGGGCTTGATGTAGCCGAAGCGGATGTTGAAGCCGTGGGCGAAGAACAGAGCGGCGCCCTCCTTCAGGTTCGGCTCGATCTCCTCGGCGTACAGGCGGCGCTGCACCTGGTCGGGCGCCAGGATCATGACGACGTCGGCCGCCTTGACGGCCTCGGCCACGGTGGCCACCGCCAGGCCCTGCTCGCTGGCGGCCTCGCGCGAGCGGGAGTCTTCCCGCAACCCGACCACGACGTCGACCCCGGAGTCGCGCAGGTTCAGCGCGTGGGCGTGGCCCTGGGAGCCGTAGCCGATGATGGCCACCTTCTTCCCGGCGAGCACGGCCAGGTCAGCGTCGTTGTCATAGAACATGTCAGCCACGGTTGTTCTCCTTGAACTGTTGGGTGAGAGAGGCCGGGCCGCGCGTGATTGCAACAGCCCCGGATTTGGCGATTTCGGTAATGCCGTAGGGCGTGAGCGCCTCGATGAGGGCAGCGATCTTGGAGCGCGAGCCCAGGGTCTCGATGACGATGGACTCGTTGTGGACGTCGACGACGTGGGCGCGGAAGAGGGAGACGATCTCCAGCACCGAGGTGCGGTTGGCGGCATTCGCGGCCACCTTGATCAGCAGGAGCTCGCGCTGCACCGAGGAGTCCGGGTCGAGCACGTGCACCTCGAGCACGTTGACCAGCTTGTCCAGCTGCTTGCGCAGCTGCCGCAGGGTGTCCGGGTCGGGGTCGACGAGCGCCGTGATGCGGGAGATCTCCGGGTCCTCGGTCGGGCCGACGGCCAGGGAGTGAATGTTGAACGCCCGGCGGGCGAACAGCGCGGAGATGCGGGTGAGCACCCCGGGCTTGTTCTCCACCAGGATCGACAGGGTCTGCAGGCCGGTCACGGGGCCTCCTCCTCGTCCCACACGGGCGCGATGTCGCGCGCGTACTTGATTTCGTCGTTGGATACCCCGGCGGCCACCATCGGCCACACCATGGCGTCGCGGCTGACGCGGAAGTCGATGACGACGGGCCGGTCGTTGATGGCGCGGGCCTG
>JAUMYR010000311.1:244-525 GCA_030528545.1 Propionibacteriaceae bacterium | reverse complement strand
CTCGGCCAGCTTCACGAAGTCGGGGATGACTTGGTCGACGTAGTGTCCGGTGTGCAGGTCGGTGTTGGAATAGCGCCCGTCGTAGAACAGGGTCTGCCATTGGCGCACCATGCCGAGGGACGAGTTGTTGATGAGGGCGACCTTGATGGGGATACCATTCAGGGCGCAGGTGGCCAGCTCCTGGTTGGTCATCTGGAAGCAGCCGTCGCCGTCGATGGCCCACACCTCCCGTTCCGGGCAGGCCACCTTGGCCCCCATCGCAGCGGGGAGGGAAAAGCCCA
>JAUMYR010000311.1:0-234 GCA_030528545.1 Propionibacteriaceae bacterium | reverse complement strand
GGTGCCAAGCCCGCCGGAGGCGATCCAGGTGCGGGGCTCTTCGAAGCGCAGGAACTGCGAGGCCCACATCTGGTGTTGCCCGACCCCACCGACGAAGATGCCGTTAGGGCCGACCAGTTCGGCCAGGCGGGAGATGACATACTGGGGGGCCAGCAGCCCGTCGGTGGTGGGCCCCCAGCCGAGCGGGTAGGTCTGGGCAATGCGGGTCAGTTGGGCCACCCAGGCGGCGAGGTC
>JAUMYR010000310.1 GCA_030528545.1 Propionibacteriaceae bacterium | reverse complement strand
GCGAGGGCGACAATGGAGTCTTTGCTTCCAGAGATCACCCGGGCGTCCCCGCAGGACAGCAGCGAGAGGTTTCGCTGCCTCACCCAAAGGTCAACGGTCTCGTCCGCCCCGATCAGCCGAAGCCGCCAGTCACCCCCGGCTTGACCTAAGACTTCGGTCACGCTGCCGTGCAGGACTATGGAGCCTCTGTTCATGACGAGCAAGCGATCGGCGTAGGCCTCCGCCTCTGACAGGTCATGGGTCGAGGCCAGAATGCCCACACCTTCCAGCCGTCGCGCCCGCAGGAACTGCCACATATCCGCCCGAGCCACGGGGTCAATTCCGCTGGTCGGCTCATCGAGAACCAGCACCTGGGGGCGGCCGATACAGGCCAGCGCGACATCCAGACGGCGCTGCCAGCCCCCGGACAACGAGTCCACGGGAGCATTCAGGTATTCCGTCAGCCCCAGTTCGGCGACAATCTGGTCGACCGGCCCAGGATCGGCGTACAGGCAGGCCGTGGCCCTCACAGCCTCCTTCACCTTGAGCCGCAGCGGCAGGCCAGCCTCTTGCAGCTGGACCCCCAGATGTAGCCTCTGGCTCCCGCCCGGGCGTACCCTCTCGCCGAGGACGCGAACGACCCCAGATGTCGCTTTTCTCAGGCTGGAGGCCATCTCCATCGTGGTCGTCTTGCCCGAACCATTCGGCCCTACCAGCACCACGATCTCACCGGCCCCGACCCCAAAGCTCACCCGGTCGACAGCATTCGCGGCGGCCCCAGAATAGCGCTTGACCACATCGTCCCACTCTAAGAGGAAGCCTTCCGTGACCGCGGTAGAACTGGAAGGTGACCCGAAAACCGATTCCGACGGGCGGTGCTGCTGACCCATGGGGACTCCTTCTCACCAGGATCACCAGGGGTACCGCTACACTTCACCGCATCGCGACACCCTGGCACATCCCAGAGTGAAACTTTACACTGAGGTCAGCCTAACCCTGTCGTGTTTTCTTCGCAGGAGAATGCGAAATGTTTTCCGGCGGAATCCTTAACCATGGACGCGCGGCAGAGACTCATCCCGCCGTGGCCGTCGGACACACGACGCTGCCACCGGCGGCCCGGATGGCTCTGGCTAGGCCATCCGGTGGTTCCTGGTCGGTGACCATGCCGGAGATGTCGTACCAGTCCGCGACGGTATAGCGTCCCACCACCCCATGTTTGGACGAGTCGGCAACGACAACGGTCCGCTTGCTGTTCCTCGCGACGGCCTGTTTGATCTGGGTGTCCTCTAGGTTGAAGTCGGTGATCCCCGCCGCCGCGTCGGCCCCACCACAGCTCAGCACCGCGACGTCGAAGTACATCGACTGCAAGAACCGGTGAGTGACGGTGCCGGTCAGCGACCATTCGCCCCGGCGCAGCCTGCCGGGAGCCAGCAACACCTCGACCTCGGCCGCGTCGGCCAGTTCGGCGGCCACCAGCAGCGAGTGCGATACCACCGTGCCACGGAAGGCGACCCCGAGAGCCCGCGCGACGGCCTGACAGGTCGTCCCGACGTCGACGAAGACCGACTGGCCCGGTTCGACCAGCTTGGACGCGGCGCCTCCGATGGTCTTCTTGGCCTCGGCTTGTATCGCGCTGCGCTGGGCGAAGGGCGCCTCGTCGCTGCGTTTGCGGGACGGGGCGACGGCCCCGCCGTATACCCGGCGGACGACCCCTAGCTCCTCCAGCAGGATCAGGTCCCGGCGGATGGTCTCGGCCGACACGTGCAGGGCGC
>JAUMYR010000309.1 GCA_030528545.1 Propionibacteriaceae bacterium | reverse complement strand
GCGAGGGCGACAATGGAGTCTTTGCTTCCAGAGATCACCCGGGCGTCCCCGCAGGGCAACAGTGAGAGGGTTCGCTGTCTCGCCCAAAGGTCAACGGTCTCGTCTGCCCCGATCAGCCGGAGCCGCCAGTCGCCTCCGGCTTGGCCTAAGACTTCGGTCACACTGCCGTGCAGGACGATGGAGCCCCTGTTCATGACGAGCAAGCGATCGGCATAGGCCTCCGCCTCTGACAGGTCATGGGTCGAGGCCAGAATGCCTACGCCCTCCAGCCGGCGGGCCCGCAGGAACTGCCACATGTCCGCCCTGGCCACGGGGTCGATTCCGCTGGTCGGCTCATCGAGAACCAGCACCCGGGGACGACCGATGCAGGCCAGAGCGACATCCAGACGGCGCTGCCAGCCCCCGGACAACGAGTCCACGGAAGCATTCAGGTATTCCGTCAGCCCGAGTTCCGCAAGAATCTGATCGACCGGCCCAGGATCGGCGTACAGGCAGGCCGTGGCTCTCACAGCCTCCTTCACCTTGAGCCGCAGCGGCAGGCCAGCCTCTTGCAGCTGGACCCCCAGATGTAGCCTCTGGCTCCCGCCCGGGCGTACCCTCTCGCCGAGGACGCGAACGACCCCAGATGTCGCTTTTCTCAGGCTGGAGGCCATCTCCATCGTGGTCGTCTTGCCCGAACCATTCGGCCCTACCAGCACCACGATCTCACCGGCCCCGACCCCGAAACTCACCCCGTTGACGGCGTTCGCAGCGGCCCCAGGGTAGCGCTTGACCACATTGTCCCACTCCAGGAGGAAGTCTCCTGCAGCCGCGGCGGCACTGGAAGGTAATCCGGAAACCGATTCCGACGGGCGGTGCTGCTGACCCATGGGGGACTCCTTCTCACCAGGGTCGTCCGGGTACCGCTACACTTCACCGCATCGCGACACCCTAGGACACCCTAGAGTGAAACTTTACGCTAAGGTCAGCCTAACCCTGTCGTGTTTTCTTCGCAGGAAAATGCGAAATGTTTTCCGGCGGAATCCTTAAGCATGGACGCGCGGCAAAGACTCATCCCGCCGTGGCCGTCGGGCACACCACGCTGCCACCGGCGGCCCGAATGGCTCTGGCTAGGCCATCCGGTGGTTCCTGGTCGGTGACCATGCCGGAGATGTCGTACCAGTCCGCGACGGTATAGCGTCCCACCACCCCATGTTTGGACGAGTCGGCAACGACAACGGTCCGCTTGCTGTTCCTCGCGACGGCCTGTTTGATCTGGGTGTCCTCTAGGTTGAAGTCGGTGATCCCCGCCGCCGCGTCGGCCCCACCACAGCTCAGCACCGCGACGTCGAAGTACATCGACTGCAAGAACCGGTGAGTGACGGTGCCGGTCAGCGACCATTCGCCCCGGCGCAGCCTGCCGGGAGCCAGCAACACCTCGACCTCGGCCGCGTCGGCCAGCTCGGCGGCCACCAGCAGCGAGTGCGATACCACCGTGCCACGGAAGGCCACCCCGAGAGCCCGCGCGACGGCCTGACAGGTCGTCCCGACGTCGACGAAGACTGACTGGCCCGGTTCGACCAGCTTGGCCGCGGCGCCTCCGATGGTCTTCTTGGCCTCGGCGTGGATCGCGGCGCGCTGGGCGAAGGGCGCCTCGTCACTGCGTTTGCGGGACGGGGCGACGGCCCCGCCGTATACCCGGCGGACGACACCCAGTTCCTCCAGCAGGATCAGGTCCCGGCGGATGGTCTCGGCCGACACGTGCAGGGCGC
>JAUMYR010000051.1:14019-17687 GCA_030528545.1 Propionibacteriaceae bacterium | reverse complement strand
ACGATCTTCGTCATGACTCTCACTCCTTTGTGTGTAGTAGTGAATCCCTACTTGGTACTCCCAGGCAAAGCTGGGAGAGCTTGTGGATGGATCAGGCCCGACGCTTACGAGCCTGCGTGGGTTCGGGCAGCGGCGGCTGGATATCGCCGGGGCCGCCGTAATCCCCGCCTGGGGTGATGATCGTGCCGCACTGACCAGAGATGATCTTCTCGGCATCCTCAAGGCGGCCGATGGCGGCGGTATCGCCGGTCAGCTCGACGAAGCGGCAAGCCGCCTCGACCTTGGGTCCCATAGAACCGGCGGCGAAGCCCTGACGCCGCATGAACGCTGGCGTGGCCCGGTTGATCTCCCGCTGCTCTGGCGTGCCATAGTTCTCGAGCACGGCCGGAACGTCGGTCAGGATCATCAGGAAATCGGCCTCCAGGGCCTCGGCCAGAACCGCAGCGGTGAGATCCTTGTCGACCACGGCCTCGACGCCCTTGCGCATGCCCTTCTCGTCCCGGATGACCGGAATGCCGCCACCGCCGCCGCAGACCACGACGGCCCCGGCCTCGATGAGGGTGCGGATGAGCCGGGTCTCAATGACCCGCTGCGGGCGGGGGGAGGGGACGACGCGGCGGAAGTGCGGACCGTCGGCCTTCATGACCCAGCCCCGTTCCTTGGTGAACTGGGCGGCCTGCTCTTCGGTGTAGACCTCGCCGACGAACTTCGTCGGGTTGTCGAAGGCGGGGTCTCCGGCCAGGACCAGGGTCTGATTGATCATGGCCGCGACGTGGCGTCCGGGAAGGTGGTTCTGCAGGGACTGGAGCAGCCAGTAGCCGATCATGCCCTGGGTCATCGATCCGAGGGTGTCGAACGGGTAGGGCTGGGTCAGTTTCGGATCGTTTGCCGACTGCAGGGCGAGGACTCCGACCTGGGGGCCGTTGCCGTGGGTGAGCACGATCTCGTGGTGCTCGGCGAGCGGCGCGAGGGCCGCCACGGCCTTGTCCACGTTGGCGATCTGCGGCAGCGCATCGGGCTTCTCGCCCCGCTGCAGGAGGGCGTTGCCGCCCAGCGCGATCACGATACGCATCGGATCACCACTCCCCGAGGGTGGCGACCATGACGGCCTTGATGGTATGCATCCGGTTCTCGGCCTGGTCGAACACGATGGAGGCGGGGGACTCGAAGACCTCGTCGGTGACCTCAAGGCTCTCCATGCCGGTCTTCTGGTAGATGTCCTCCCCGACCGTGGTGTTGCGGTCGTGGAAAGCCGGCAGGCAGTGCAGGAACTTGACGTCCGGGTTGCCGGTAGCTGCCATCAGCTCAGCGTTCACCTGGAAGTCCTTGAGCATCTCGATACGCTCGGCCCAGACTTCGGCGGGCTCGCCCATGGACACCCACACATCGGTATAGATGAAGTCGACGCCCTCGACCCCAGCCTTCGGATCTTCGGTGTGGGTGATCCGGGCGCCGGTCTTGGCGGCGATCTCCTCGGCCTGGGCGATGATGTCGGGGGTGTTCCACAGCTCCTTCGGCGCGACGATGCGCACATCCATGCCGAGCATCACGCCGGCGATCAGCAGAGAATTGCTGATGTTGAAACGAGCGTCACCGACGTAGGCGAAGGAGATCTCGTTGTAGGGCTTGCCGCAGGCCTCGTGCATGGTGAGCTGGTCGGCGAGCATCTGCGTGGGATGCCATTCGTCGGTCAGGCCGTTCCACACCGGGACGCCGGAGTCGGCGGCCAGGATCTCGACATCGGACTGCTTCTTGCCGCGGAACTCAATGCCATCGTAGTAGCGGCCGAGCACGCGCGCGGTGTCGCGCACCGACTCCTTATGACCCATCTGTGAACCGCTCGGGTCGAGGTAGGTGACCTGGGCGCCCTGATCGAAGGAGGCGACCTCGAAGGAGCAGCGGGTACGGGTCGAGGTCTTCTCGAACAGCAGGGCGATGTTCTTGCCCTTCAGCGTCTGGGTCTCCTTACCGGCCTTCTTATCGGCCTTGAGCTGGGCGGCAAGCTCGAGCAGGGAGAGCCACTCGTCGGGGGTGAAGTCCAGCTCCTTGAGGAAGCTCCGGCCGAAGAGGGGGTGACGGGTCATGTTCTTTCCTTGAATGGGTTGAGGGTGAATACGGATTGTGTTGTGACTAAGTCAGTGCCATCACAGGGGATCGCGCAGTGTCGGGCAGCTCATGCAGCGGGGGCCGCCGCGTCCGCGTCCGAGCTCAGCGCCGGGGGTGTCCAGGACCTCGAAGCCGAGCGAGCGGAGGTAGTCGGAGGTCTTGACGTTACGCTCGTAGCCGACCACCACTCCGGGGGCGACGGCCAGGAGGTTGCAGGCATCGTTCCACTGCTCCCGCTCGGCGGTGAGGGAATCCTGGGGCGGGGTGATGATGCGGATCGAGGGCAGTCCGAGGGCCTCGGCGATCACGGCCGAGAAATCTTCGGGTTCGTGACGGGTCATGGTGATGTCGCTCTCACCGCTGGGTTTGAGCACCCAGGTGACGCGGTCGCCCAGGCCGCCGAAGCGAACGAAGGTCTCTTGATCGAGCATCGTCATGGCGGTGTCGAGGTGCATGAGGGCGCGCTGCTTGGGCAGCTGCACCGCGACGACGGTCTTGGCCGATCCTTCCTTGAACAGCCGCCGGGCTAGCCGCTCGACGCCCATCGGGGTCGTGCGCTCCGACATGCCGATGAGCAGCGCGCCGTTGCCGATCACCAAGACGTCGCCGCCTTCGATCGTCGCGCGTCCCTCGACGGTGCCGTGCCCCCAGAACTTGTGGGTCGAGTTCGCGAACGAGGGGTGCCAGCGGTAGATGGCCTCGAAGCTGATCGTCTCGCGCTGACGCGCGGGCATCGCCATCGAGTTGATGGATACGCCGTCGTAGAGCCAGCAAGAGGTGTCACGGGTGAAGAGATGGTTGGGCAGCGGGTTGAGGACCATGTCGTCGATGTCCATGAACTGGATATCCATTGACTTGGGCTCTGGCATCACCTCAAGGAGCTCGCGCTTGGTCATGCCGGCGATGAGGTAGTCCGCCAAGTCCTGGTTGCTCAGGTTATCGGTGTACCCGCGGAGCGCGGCCACGCCGTCGATGCCGAAGACCCGTTCGTCGATCACACGGCTGAGGACATACTCCTTGGCCTCGGGGATCGCGACGGTGTCGGCGAGCAACTGGTTGAGGTAGAGCACCTCTGCTCCCTGGGAGCGCAACACCTTGGCAAACTCATCGTGCTCACGCTGGGCTTGCTCTAGCCACAACACGTCATCGAAAAGCAGCGAATCTTTGTTTGAGGGCGTGAGTCGTGCCATCTCCTGCCCCGGGCGATGCAGGATGACCTGCCTGAGGCGCCCAACTTCAGAGCTAACTGAGTAGTTCACACTGTGTCCTTCGTTCGACTTTGAATGAAGATACGGAGATCTTAACACACTTCTGGTACGGGTGTACCTGTTTTGGGTGAAACTTTTCCCAGAAAGCCTTCTTGAGCCTAAAAATTCTGGTACGACCGTATCATTTTGCTAATGGCAAATACCCCTGGCGGGCGAGCGCCAGAGGCCGTGACGAGATGGGGTCTATGGGGCTGTGGAATGGCGGGATGGGGGTGTTACAACCAGTTCGGCGAGGGGACGATCTCTTTGCCGAAGGGGAAGCAGGTGAGCGGGATCATCTTGAGGTTGGCGATG
>JAUMYR010000051.1:2293-13919 GCA_030528545.1 Propionibacteriaceae bacterium | reverse complement strand
GATCTCTTTGCCGAAGGGGAAGCAGGTGAGCGGGATCATCTTGAGGTTGGCGATGGCCAATGGGATGCCGATGATCGTTGCCGCCTGCGCGACTGCTGTGAGGACGTGGCCGATGGCGAGCCACAGCCCTCCGATGAAGAACCAGAGGATGTTGCCAAGGCCGGACAGGACGCCGGTCGAACGCTTCCGCACTACGGTGCGGCCGAATGGCCATAGTGCGTAGGAAGCCATGCGGAAGCTAGCGATGCCGAAGGGGATCGTGACGATCAGTAGGCAAGCAAGGACGCCGAAGGCGACATAGCCAAGGGCGAGCCAGATGCCGCCAAAGAGAAACCAGATGATGTTGAGGATCGTGCGCAACCCTCTCTCCTTTCCCTCCTAGTGCCTCATGGTAGATCACGCTCTCAGCGCGAGGCGGGTGGGGGTCCGTTAAGGGTCTGGGGATGCGGCGAGGCCGCCCGGTGGGTCACCGGACGGCCTCACGGGAAGGGTTGTCAGGCTGCGTGCTGGCAGGTGGGGCAGGAGCAGTCGGAGCAGGTGCACGAAGCGCACGAGTCGCTGCAGTTTTCGCAAGAGCACACTGCATGGTTGCAGGTGGGGCAGGTGCAGTCGGAGCAGGTGCAGGCCGAGCAGGAGTCGCTGCAGTTCTCGCAAGAGCAGGTGGTGCACTCGTCGTAGTGTCCGTCGTGCTCGCGGTGCACGTGGCCGTCGTGCAGGTAGTCGACATGGTCGCCGTGGATGCGGGCCTCATGGCCGCAGTTCGGGCCGTGGGTGTGGGTGTGCTTCTCGGCCGGCTTGTGCTCAATGGTCGCAGTCATGGGAGTGCTCCTTGGTGTGGGTGTAGGCGTCGAGGAAGATGTGGGCAACATGCTCGTCGACGAGTTGATACTCGATCCGGCGGCCGTCGCGGGTCCCCTCGACTAGGTGGGTGTCGCGCAGGATGCGCAGGTGGTGAGAGACGAGTGGCTGTGAGCTTCTTAGTAGCTCGACGAGAGCACCGACATCGGCCGGGCCGCTGATCAGGCGGTGGACGATGCTCGCGCGCATGGGGTGCGCCAGGGCGGCGAATAGCCGGATGACCGGGTCTCCGTCTTGGTGTACCACCGAATCCATAAAGATATCTTTATATAAAAGGTTGTTTATGTCAACCGGTCGCTGGGCTCCGGTACGCGCGCCCAGGGGTCAGTCAGGACCGCGCCGCGGCCCTGAGCACCCGGAACCCCTTGGCCGAGGCCAGCCTCTGGCAGGGGTAGCCCTGGGCATCCAGCCAGCGCTGCAGAGAGTCGGCGCCGAGATTCTTGCCGACCACCAGATAGGCGGCTCCGCCGGGTATCAGGCGCGGCAGCCAGTCCAGCAACAGTCCGTGCAGCGCGTCCTTGCCGATGCGGATCGGGGGATTGGACCAGATCTCGTCATAGACGGTCTCTTCCGCTACCTCCTCGGGGCGGCAGACCCGCACGCGAGCAGCCACGCCGTGCTCGCTGGCGTTGCGCCGGGTCAGCTCCAGCGCCCGGTCGTTGACGTCGATCGCGTCGACCGTGACGCCGGGGGAGTGGTCGGCTAGGGCCACCGCGATGGGACCGAAGCCGCAGCCCAGGTCGAGCAGGCGCCCAGCCTCGGGAGGGGCCACCTCGCGCAACAGTACCGAGGTGCCCAGGTCGAGGCGGGTGCCGGAGAACACCCCAGAGGAGGTCGCGAACACATAGTCCCGGCCCCAGATCGTGGCGGGCACCTGGCGAATCCTGGGATCGCCAACGGGGGTTTCGAAGTAGTGGCTCACGGTGTCTCCTGTGGCAGTGTTCGGGTCGCGCGGGCATCGCGGGCCCTGGCGGCGAGCAGATCCTCGGTGGGATAGCCGACCTCTTCAAGAGTGAGCCCCCGGGCGGCCATGACATGGACGCTGCCAGCTCGCTGTGGCTGGGCCGCGACCTCGGTCAGCCAGGCGAGGTCCCGCTGCCCAGAGGCCACCGCGACCAGCGCCCCGATCAGGGAGCGGACCATGGAATGGCAGAAGGCGTCGGCCCTCACGCTCGCCTCAATGGTGCCGTCGGCGGTGCGTATCGCACGCAGTTCCAGCAAGGAGCGGATCGTCGTCGCGCCCTCCCGCCGCTTGCAGAACGGTGCGAAATCCCGCAGGCCGAGAAGGCGCTCCCCGGCCTCGTTGAAGGCCGCGAGGTCGAGCTCCCCGCGCACCTCGGCCACGTGGCGCCGCAACAGTGGATCGCGTCGCGAACGGGAGTCCCATAAGCGATAGCAATAGCGTCGCCAGAGCGCGGAGAAGCGTGCGTCGAAGCCCGGCGGTGCCACCGTCACGGCGTGCACGACTAGGTCGCTGGGGAGCACGCGGGCGAGACGCCGGTGCAGTTCCGGGGATAAGTCGCGATCGTCGGGGGCATCGAAGTGGGCCACCTGGCCGCGGGCGTGGACCCCGGCGTCGGTTCGCCCGGCCACGGTCAAGAGGTTTGGCAGCGGCTGCGAGGACCACCGCAACACTCTGGGGATCCAGGTTTCCAATTCGCCTTGGACCGTGCGTAGGCCAGGCTGGCTGGCCCAGCCCGAGAACTCCGATCCGTCATAGGCCAAGTCGAGCCGCCACCTCATTGCTGCCTCCGGTAGGTCAGGTCGAAGACCTCCCGGCCCTCGTCCAGGCCGCGCCTCTCGAACTTGGTGAGCGGGCGTCCCTCATAGCGCGGAGCCCAGCCCCCGTGCACGTTCACCAGCCCTGGGTGATCGTCCAGCTGGCTGCGCATCCACTCGGCGTAATCAGCCCAGTCCGTGGCCAGCCGCCACAGCCCGCCCGGGATCAGTTTGCGTGAGACCACAGTGCCGAACTCCTCGCTGACCAGGCGTCGCTTGTGGTGTTTCTTCTTGTGCCAGGGGTCGGCGAAGAAGGTCCACAGCTCAGTGACCGAGGCGTCAGGAAACAGCTGCGCGAGTCCCTGCGCGCCGTCCGCGATGACCAGCCGCACATTGTCGACGCCGTGCCGGACCAGCCGAGCCATGGTCTGGGCCACGGCGGGCTCGAAGACCTCGAAAGCCACCACGTTGACCTCGGGGCGATCTCCAGCCATGGGGACGAGGGAGTCCCCGATACCTGAGCCGATCTCGACAACCAAGGGGGCTTCGCGTCCGAACGCGCTGGCCCAGTCGACCACCGCTTCCGCCGCGATGGAAGTGCTGGTTGCCGCCTTCGGCACCGGAATGACGAAACGCTCCCGATGGGCCTCCCAGGCTTTGCGCTGAGACTCGTTCATGCGGGCACTGCGACGCACGAAGCTGACGACGTCGCGGCGTACTCGTGGCCTGTTCACCGGTTCAGCCTACCGAGGCCAGGCCGGATGAGCATGCGGCGCTCTGCTAGGCCACCGCGGGATCGGGCGGCTCCCTTCTGACGCTGTCCGGCGATCTGGCCTCGGGCCGGAGATCCCCGAGCCAGTCTGCGCCGGTGGGGTGCCCGGAGCCGAGCCGCTTCGGCCAGGGGCGCTCCAGGTCCCAGCGCGCCGGGCCGGGTCGCGGTGCGGAGCTGGGAGGCCGATCCTGGATGGGAGACCTGCGCCAGTATGGGCATCGCGGTCGTGGCGCCGCTGACTTCCGCGGCGACACGACAGAGGGGTGGGACAACCGGCGTTGTCCCACCCCTCCTGGCTGCGTTGGCTTAGGTTCAGCCCTTGACCGCGGCCTCAATCGCGGCGCCGACTTCGGCGTCGATGTTCTTCCAATACTCGAAGGCGCGGCTCAGCACGGGCTCGCGGACACCGGCGAGTGCGCCGGAGACGGTCTCGACGAGACGCTCGCGCTGGGCATCATCGAAGACCTCGCGGACCAGGGTGTGCGCCTGGCCGAAGTCGTCGTCCTCGGCGTGCAGGGTGGCAGCCGCGCGCACCAGCGCGCCATCGGCCTCCCAGCCGTTCTCGGCTGGGCCCTGGGTGTCGCTGTAGGGGCGGCCGAAGGAGTTCGGGGCATACATCGGGGCGGCGCCCGTGTGGAGGTACTCCATGTGGCCCTGGTTCGCGTAGTTATTGGACGCATTCGCGGGCTGGTTGACCGGCAGCTGATGGAAGTTGGCGCCGATCCGGGCGCGGTGGGCGTCCGGGTAGGCGAACACGCGGGCCATCAGCATCTTGTCGGGGGAGATCCCGGTGCCCGGGATCATGTTGGAGGGGCTGAACGCGGCCTGCTCGATCTGGGCATAGAAATTGGTCGGGTTCTCATTGAGGGTCATCCGGCCGACCTCGATGCGCGGGTAATCCTTGAGCGACCAGACCTTGGTCAGGTCGAAGGGGTTGAACCGGTAGTCCTTCGCGTCGGCGTAGGGCATCACCTGCACGTGCAGCGTCCAGCTCGGGAAGTCGCCCTGGGCGATCGCGTCGAACAGGTCACGGCGGTGATAGTCGGCGTCCTCGCCGGACAGGCGGGTGGCCTCTTCGTTGGTCATGTTCTCGACGCCCTGGTCGCTGAGGAAGTGGTACTTCACCCAGAACTTCTCTCCGGCGGCGTTGACCCACATGTAGGTGTGGGAGGAATAGCCGTTCATGTGCCGCCAGGTCTTCGGCAGGCCCCGGTCACCCATGAGGTAGGCGACCTGGTGGGCGGTCTCAGGCGACAGCGTCCAGAAATCCCACTGCATGGTGTTGTCGCGCAGGCCGGAGGAAGGCAGGCGCTTCTGCGAGCGGATGAAGTGCGGGAACTTCATCGGGTCGCGCAGGAAGAAGACCGGGGTGTTGTTCCCGACCATGTCGAAGTTGCCCTCATCGGAGTACCAGCGGACGGAGAAGCCACGCACGTCGCGCCAGGTATCGGGCGAGCCCTGTTCCCCGGCGACGGTGGAGAAGCGGGCGAGCATGCGGGTGGTGGCGCCGGGCTGGAAGGGGGCGGCCTTGGTATAGGCGCTGACATCACCGGTGACCGTGAAGGTGCCGAAGGCACCGGAACCCTTGGCGTGGGGGGTGCGCTCGGGAACCCGCTCGCGGTTGAAGTGGGCGAGCTGCTCGACTAGGTGGACGTCGTGCAGGACGATAGGGCCATCGGCACCAACGGTCAGCGAGTGCGCGTCCGACTGAACCGGCGAGCCATTGAGGTGGGTTGAGGGAGTGTTTGGGGTGGTCATGCTGATCCTTCCGTGGTGTTGCATGAGGGGCACAGGCCCCAAAAAATGATCTCTGCCTCATCGATGACGAAACCGTGGGTCGAGGCAGGGGTGAGGCAGGGTGCAGCGCCGATGTGGCACTCAGTGTCCTGGAGCCTCCCGCAGCTGCGACACATCAGGTGGTGGTGATTGTCGAAGCACACTTCGTAACGTGGTGGCTGTCCCGCTGGCTCGATCCGGCGGATGAGCCGTGCGCTGTGCAGTGCCGCGAGCACATCGTAGGTGGCTTGCACCGACAGGGAGCCGAGGCGCCCGATCGACAGTTCGCGAATCTCGTCGACCGTCGAGTGTGGATTCTCGCTGATGACGTCGATCACAGCTAAGCGGGCCGCCGTCACCCGCAAACCGGCCGATCTCAACCGGTCCTTCGGGCTCGGGGGGTTTATGGACATGGTGTCAGCATACTCCCTTTTCTTGAAAGATTCCAATTCTAGATCTATTCGGGGCTTTGCTGGTGGGTGTGGGCGGCGCCTGCCCACGGGCAGCGGGCCGCTGGGCGCAAGGGGGCACTGCTTCCGGCTGGTGGCTCGTTCTCCCGGTCAGGACTGGCTGCTTGGGGCGGGGCAGAAGCGATCGGCTGCTCCCCACGGCCGAGGAGGTATGAGCTCCAGGTTGGGTGGGGTGAGGGAGGCGGGCCGGTGCTCGGGGACGCCGGGATGAGGCGGGCAGGCCAGGCAGGCTGATTCCACGGCAACGCGACGGGGGTTGGGGCCGCCCGGATGGACGGCCCCAACCCCCGGATATCAGCTGGCGGGAGAACCCGCTGGGGCTACTTCTTCTCAGGAGCCAGGTTGGCGGGCAACAGCTCGTACCCGTGGAACTCCCGGGTGAAGGTCCCAGAGCCTTGGGCGATGCCGCGCAGGTCAATGGCGTAACGCGCCAGCTCGGACGCGGGGACGAGGGCCCGGATGATCGCGTGGTGCTGGTCATCGGTGTCGGTGCCCTGCAACTGGCCGCGGCGCCCCGACAGGTCGGTCATGACCGGGCCGAGATATTCCTCGCCCACGGTGACGGTGACCAGGTCGATCGGTTCCAGCAGAGCCACGGTCTTCTCCGAAGCGGCCTCGCGCAGCCCGAGCGATCCGGCGGTCTGGAAAGCCATGTCCGAGGAGTCGACCGAATGCGCTTTGCCGTCGTACAGCGTCACCTTGACGTCGACCATGGGGTAGCCCCACAGCGTGCCCTTCTCAAGCTGGGCGCGGACTCCCTTCTCGACCGAGCCGATGAACTGGCGGGGAACCGCGCCGCCGACCACCTTGTCGATGAACTCGAAACCGGCTCCGCGTTCGTTGGGTTCGATCTCGAGGTTGCAGACCGCGTACTGTCCGTGCCCGCCGGACTGTTTGACGTGCCGGCCGAGTCCCTTGGCGGGAGCGATGAAGGTTTCCCGGTAGGCCACCCGCACGGGCTCTTGTTCCACCTTGATCCCATAGCGGTCGCGCAACCGGTTGAGCAGCAGGTCCATGTGTGCCTGGCCCATCGTCCACAGCAGCAACTGGTCTGTCTCAGTGGTGCGTTCGACCCGGACGGTGGTGTCCTCGACGGCGAGCCGCTGCAGCGCGGTGCCCAGCTTGTCCTCGTCGTTGCGGGACGCGGCCTTGATCGCGAGCGGCAGCAGCGGCGTGGGCAGCACCCAGGGCTCGATCAGGGCCGGACGGTCCTTGTCGCTCAGCGTGTCGCCGGTCTCGGCCCGGCTCAGCTTCGCCACCAGGACGATATCGCCCGCGATCGCTACCTTGCGGGGCTTGATCTCGACGCCAGAGGGCCCGCTGAGCAGGCCAACGCGCTCCTCTTCGTCGTGTCCATCGCCTTCGAGGTCCTGGAATAGCTCGCGGTGTCCCGAGACGTGCACGATGTCGTCCGAGCGCAGTGTGCCGGAGAACACCCGCACCATCGACAGCCGCCCGGCGAATGGGTCCGAGGTGGTGCGAATGACCTCAGCGACCAGCGGGCCATCGGGGTCGCAGGTGATCCCGGGAAGGGTCGCGCCATTCGGGGTGGTGATGAGCGGCGGGTGGGCGTCGGTCGGGGCGGGGAAGCCACGCTCAATCAGGCGCAGCACATCCTCAATGCCGATGTCGCTCAGGGTGTGGGCTGGCATGGCCGGGAAGAACTGGCCGGTGGAGACGGCCTTCAATACATTGGCCATGACCTCCTCGCGGGCCAGCGTCTCGCCCTCGAGGTAGCGCTCCATCAGTTCTTCGTTATCGGCCTCGGTGATGACACCTTCAAGGAAGGGGGCCTGATACTCATCGACGAGCACCTCTTCGTCGGCATTGCAGTCGCGGGAGACGCGGGTGCCGGAGGAATAGTCGTGCACCCGCTTGTTCACCAGCGAGATATTCCCGATGATCTTCTCTCCATCCAGCAGTGGGATGTAGGCCGGGATGACACCATCGCCGAAAGCCGTGCGGCACATAGCGACGGTGGTTTCGAAATCGGAGCGTCCGAGATCGAGCTTCGTGACGACGATGAAACGAGGCATGTTCACCGCATCGCATTCGTGCCACAGGGCGAGGGTCGCCTGGTCAATGCCGTCGACCGCGCTCACCACGAAGATCGCGGCGTCGGCTGCCCGCAACCCGGCGCGCAGTTCGCCCACATAGTCCGGATGCCCTGGTGCGTCCAGAAGGTTGACCGCGACATCGTCGGAGTTGACCGTGGCCAGCGTCAAAGCGGCTGCGCGCTCGGGGTCGTCCTTCTCTCCGCGATAGCCCTCAATGCGGGCGCGTAGGATCTGTTCGAATAACGTGGTCTTGCCCGATCCGTTGGAGCCAACCAAGACCACGTTACGTAGGTCCGTCGGCGCGGATACCGTCACATTCGCATTCATCCTTGAAGCCATGAACCAACACTAGACCCACAAGGGGACCAGCGTCTTGCAGGGGGCCCAAAAGCGGGGAGAGGGAAACCCTAAAGGTCTTCGTTACCTTGTCTGGCTACGGGCTTGCCGCTGGTGGCTAGCTTCGAGAGAATGGGCGCCATGACGGTAGGCGCCGCGGATCCCTTGATCGGTGTCTCAGCCCAGGCAAGTGAGATTTTGACGCGGGCCCAGGACATCGCTGACCGGTTGCGTGCCGAGGCAAAGGCCGAGGTGGACGCACTGGCTGCCGAGCGTGCCCAGTTACGAGCCGAGTCGGACGAATTACTCCGGGCCAACGAGTCGGTGCGGGCCGAGACCAAGCGCCTGCTTGAATCGGCCCAGCGCCGGGTCGCCGATGCCGACGCCGAGGCCCGGGACACGATGCTCGCCGCCAGTTCCCGGGCAGCCAAGGTGATCGCCAACGCCGAGGCGGCAGCCGCGGAACTCGCGCAGTCGGCTCAGGCGCGCGCCGACGAACTGATCGCGGCCGCCGGGCAACACGCCGACGAACTGGTCGACGACGCTCGTCGCCGTGCCGAGGAGATACGAGACGCGGCCGAGGCCGCGCGGGCGCACAACGAGGCAGAGATCGCCGAACGGAAGGCGGAATGGGAAAGGCAGGAGGCCGAGCAGCGGGCCGCGGCCCAAGCTGAAATCTCCGAGATGCTCGCCGCGTCCCAGCAGCAGCGCGAACAAGTCGATGCCGACCTCGCTGAGCGTACCCGCAAACATCATGAGGAACTCATGGAGGCCCGGACCGCCAGCGAAGAGGCGCTGGCCGCCAACGCTCAGCAGATCCTCGCCGAACACGAAAGGCTGCTCTCCGACGCCAATATCGAGGCTCACCGGATCCTGGCCGAGGCCAAACAGCAGCTCGACTGGACCGAACGGACGGTCGCCGAACTCCGTGAGGGGGTGGACGCCGAGCTGGCCGCGCGCAAACAGGCGGTCGAGGCCGAGCTCGCCGAACAGTCCGCGAGCGTCCGCGCCGAGCTCGAGGCGCTGCAGGCTCAGGTGAGGCACCAGGCCGACAGTGACCGCGCCGAGGCCGCCCGGGAGCTTGAGCACGCCCAAGCGAGCGTGTCCGCGATGCTCACCGCCGCCGAGGCTGACGCTCAGTCCACGAGGGAACGGGCGGATCGCTACGCCGAATCGACCCGCGAGCAGGCCGATTCCGACGCCGATGCCAAAGTCGCCCGAGCCGATTTGCTGCTGGCCCAGGCCCGCGACGAGGCCGAAGCGATGCGCGACCGGATGCTGGATGACCTCAATTCCTTGCAACGGGAGCACTTCGAGCAGGTCCAGGCCGGGCGCGACGAGGCGGCCAGAGCGGTCGCGGAGGCGAGGGCGGAGGCTGACCGGCTCCGCGCCGATGCCAGGCAGCGCCTCGCGGACGCGCGGGCCGAGGTCGATTCGCTCTCCAGGCAGCGCGACGAGATCCGCGAAGAACTGGGCCAGCTCAAGGGCGTCATCGAGGCGCTCGCCGTGCCCCCACCCCAGAGCCTCCCATCACCAACAACCTCGGAGAAGGACTGACATGACAGAACCATCCGCATTCCCGACGGTCTTTCGTGGTTACGACCCGGCAGCCGTCGAGCACGCGATGCATTCGCTCAAGGCAGGACAGGCGTCTGCGCTGCAAGAGGCCGCACAGAAGGCGGTTGAGATCACCAAACTCCAGTCGGCCAACGACTCTCTAGCCCGTGACCTCGCAGAGATGCGAGACCGGGTCGAGCAGCTGGAGGCCTCCGTGCGCGAGGCCGCGCCACCGAGTTTCGCTGATCTCGGCCCCCGGATCTCGCAGATCCTGATGCTCGCTGAGGAGCAAGCAGCTGAACTCGTGATGGTCGCCGAGGATCGTGCCGCGACCCTCGCCGACGACGCCGAACGCTCGGCGGTGGGGATCCGCGAAGCCGCGGACTCCTACGCTGAGGAGATCCGTTCGCAGGCCGATTCTGAGGTCGCCAGGATCGTGGAGTCCGCCAAGCGGGAGTCCGACGACATCATCGATCACGCCGAACGGGAAGCCTCGGCCCGCCGCGGCGAGGCGGAGGCGCTGTTCGAATCACAGCGGGCGAAGGCGGCCGCCGCGGCCGCGGATTTCGAGAAGACACTGTCAGCCCGGCGCGATCACGCGGCCGCCGAGTTCCAGTCCCTCATGGCCACCCATGAGGCCTCCATCGCCGCGGCCGAAGACAAGCTGGCCGCCTGCCAGGCGGAGGCCGCCAAACTCATCGAGGACGCAAACGCCGAGGCCCAGCAGCTCCGGGAGTCGGCCCGCCAGGAGGCCAAGGGCATGCTGGAGAGCGCCCGGGCGAATGCCGAGCGAGTGCGTCGGGAATCCGAGCGTGAGCTGGCCGCGCTCACCGCCCGCCGGGACTCCATCACCGGCCAGCTGGCGAACGTTCGTCAGATGCTGGCAACGCTCGGAGGCGCATCCATGGCGCAACTCGGCGATGCCTTGGAGACCCCCGCCGAAGAGGCGGTCACCGGCACAGCGGAGGAGGCCGACGCTGAGCAAGTGACCGAGGCCGACCCCGAAACCTCGGACGAGGCCAGCGAGTGAACCCAGGACGCGAGCGCCGCGTGTTGACCGCCTGCCCCGCTGCGGGTAAAGTAGGTCGCTGTTGCGTGCAGGTGAGCCCGCCCGGCGCTCGCGTCCGCAGCCTAAAGCCTGACAACAACTACTGGAAGATGGTCCGCGACCGTGTCTACGTACACCCCAAAGCCTGGTGAAGTGACCAGGAACTGGCATGTGATCGATGCTACCGATGTCGTTCTTGGACGCCTGGCGGTCAACGTCGCTAACCTGCTGCGCGGTAAGCACAAGGCCACTTTCGCCCCGCATGTCGACCAGGGCGATTTTGTGATTGTGGTGAACGCTTCGAAGATCGCCCTGACCGGCAACAAGCGCAGCGACTCGATGCGCTACCGTCACTCTGGGCGCCCGGGTGGCCTGACCGCCACCTCCATCGGCGATCTGCTTGACAAGGATCCGCGTAAGGCCGTTGAGCTTGCGGTGTGGGGCATGATGCCGAAGAACAAGCTCGCCCGCCAGATGATGGGCAAGCTCAAGGTCTACTCCGGTCCTGAGCATCCGCATCAGGCTCAGCGTCCGGTCGCCTACGAGATCACCCAGATCGCCCAGTGAGCAAAGAGAGCACCATGACTGACAACGAACTCGACGTCCTCGAGACCGAGGTTGTGCCCTTCACCGACGAGGCCGATCGCGAGATCGCCTATCGCTCGGACTCGAACCCCGCCGCGACTGCCACCTCTTCGCGTCCGGCTGTCATCGCCCCGGCTGGCGCGACCGGCCGCCGCAAGGAGGCCGTGGCGCGAGTTCGCCTCGTCCCGGGCACCGGCACCTGGACCATCAATGGCCGGACCCTCGACGATTATTTCCCGAACAAGGTGCACCAGCAGCACGTCAGTGAGCCCTTTGAGGCCGCCGGGGTGACCGGTTCCTACGACGTGATCGCCCGAATCCACGGCGGCGGCGTGACCGGCCAGGCCGGTGCGCTGCGTTTGGGTATCGCCCGCGCGCTGAACGCCGCCGACGCCGAGGCCTCCCGCCCGGCGCTCAAGAAGGCTGGCATGCTGACCCGTGACGCCCG
>JAUMYR010000051.1:0-2193 GCA_030528545.1 Propionibacteriaceae bacterium | reverse complement strand
CCGAGGCCTCCCGCCCGGCGCTCAAGAAGGCTGGCATGCTGACCCGTGACGCCCGCGTCAAGGAACGCAAGAAGGCTGGCCTGAAGAAGGCCCGCAAGGCGCCTCAGTACAGCAAGCGCTGACCCTGTCAGCCGGTGGCCCGTCCCTTTCGGGGCGGGCCATCCTGTGTTTGCTGGCCTAGCCGGGGGCTCAGCGGGTGCCTTAGGGGAGAGAAACCGGGCCTGCTCGCTCGCTCCTCGCCCGTTGGGGTTCTAGATCCGTTGTCCCGGACATGAGTTCCGGGATTCAGCTCGCTCCTCGCCCGCCGGGGTTCTAGACTCACTGGCTATGGCTCGACTTTTTGGCACTGATGGGGTTCGCGGAACGGCAAACATCGACTTGACCGCTGAACTCGCCCTGGATCTGTCGGTAGCGGCGGCCCATATCCTCGGGGAGGCTGGCGCCTTCGGCGCCGAGCGGCCCCTGGCCCTGGTGGGGCGGGACCCGCGCGCCTCCGGGGAGTTCCTTCAGGCGGCAGTCGTCGCTGGCTTGCTCTCCGCCGGTGTCAACGTGATTCGGCTCGGCGTGGTGCCGACCCCGGCGGTGGCCTACCTGGTGAACTCCTATAACGCTGACCTCGGCGTCATGATCTCAGCCTCGCACAACCCCATGCCTGACAATGGGATCAAGTTCTTCAGCCGCGGTGGGGTGAAACTGGATGACGTGATTGAGGACGCCATCGAGGCGCGCATGGGTGAGGACTGGCAGCGTCCGATCGGCGCGGACGTCGGCCGGGTGACCTATGACGGGGGCGCGGTGGAAGGATATGTCGCGCATCTGGTCAGCTCTCTGGGGTCGGATGCCAGCCTGGAGGGCCTCAAGATCGTCATCGATTGTGCCTATGGAGCTGCCTACCAGACGGCCCCGGCAGCGTTCGCCGCTCAGGGCGCCGAGGTTATCGTGATCCACGGTGAGCCGGATGGCCTCAACATCAACCAGGATGCCGGTTCGACCCATATGGATGCGCTCATGGCGAAGGTCGTTGAGGTCGGTGCCGACCTCGGGATCGCCCTCGACGGTGACGCGGATCGCTGTCTCGCGGTCGATCATGAGGGCACCCTGGTGGATGGAGACCAGATCATGGCCATCCTCGCCCTCGCCCTCAAGGAGCAGCACAAGCTCCACTCAAACACGCTGGTAGCGACGGTGATGAGCAACCTGGGCCTGATCAACGCCATGCGCGAACACGGAATTAAGGTCGACCAGACCAAGGTCGGCGACCGCTATGTGCTGGAGTCGATGAACGCCAACGGTTTCGCCCTGGGCGGGGAGCAGTCTGGCCACGTCATCATCAACGAGTTCGCCAACACCGGGGATGGCGCTCTGACCGGCCTGCACCTCGCGGCGCGGATGGCCTCGACCGGTAAGACGCTCAAGGAACTGGCCTCGATCATGACGGTGTTGCCGCAGGTCGTGGTGAATGTGCGCGGTGTCGATAAGCTGCGCGCGGGCATCGATACCGAGGTCCAGGCGGCGGTGTCGAAGGCCGCTCAGGAACTCGGCGACCAGGGACGGGTGCTGTTGCGCCCCTCCGGCACCGAACCGGTCGTGCGGGTGATGGTTGAGGCCGCTTCGTCCGAGCAGGCCCGCGATATCGCTGATCGTCTCGCTGGGCTGGTCAAGCAGCGGCTCAGCATCTGAGCCAGGTGCGCCGCCGCGGCCCGGGCGGGGGCGCGGCAAAGGAGGTTGCCTGGGCCCATCATCGGATGGCCTCAAGGCCGGGGCAGCCACGCTCGCAGCATGGAGCGCCGGGTCTGCCCCGGTAGTTCTGCGGGCTGCCGCGGCGATCGACTGCCCCGTTCCTCTGGGGAGCTGACCGGTACGTTATGCGGCGGCAGTCCCGCGTCAGGGCGTCCCCGCTAACCGCGCGCTTGGTTCACTAGGGACCCGGCGGAGCCTCGGGGCGATATCGAGTCTTCAGGCGGGCTGCCCCCAGGCCCGAGGCGAGCCCTCCATTCCGCGGTGACCGGCCGGGCCGGTGGCATCGTCGGGTCCGGTTAGCCGAGCCCGGTCCGGCCCGCCCGGAGGTCACACCGAAATGAGGAAGGTACCCCTATTGACTCCCGGGGGAGGGTAGGGCGTATCATGGAAACGTTCTCCTGGAAACGTTTTCATGACTACGAGGGGGTAGGTGTTGAACAAGGAGCCGACGAT
>JAUMYR010000308.1:360-1767 GCA_030528545.1 Propionibacteriaceae bacterium | reverse complement strand
AGCAGGTAGGACTTCGAGCCGTGCAGCACCCCGACCTGGCCGTGGTTGATCGACGCCGCATGCCTGCCGGTGTCCACGCCGTCGCCCGCCGCCTCCAGGCCGAGCAGCCGCACGTCGGCGTCGTCCAGGAAGGCGTTGAAGATGCCGATGGCGTTGGAGCCGCCCCCGATGCAGGCGCACACGAGGTCCGGTAGGCGCCCCGTCAGCTCTTGCACCTGGGCGCGGGCCTCCTCGCCGATGATCTTTTGCAGGTCCCGCACGAGGGCCGGGAACGGAGCGGGCCCGGCCGCCGTGCCGAAGATGTAGTTGGTGGTCTCGATGTTGGCCACCCAGTCACGAAATGCCTCGTTGATGGCGTCCTTCAGGGTACGCGAACCGGCCTGCACCCCGCGCACCTCGGTGCCGAGCAGCCGCATGCGGGCGACGTTCAGGGCCTGGCGCCGCATGTCCTCCTGGCCCATGTAGATCACGCACTCCAGTCCGAGCAGGGCCGCGGCCGTGGCGGTGGCCACCCCATGCTGGCCCGCCCCGGTCTCCGCGATGATGCGGCGCTTGCCGACCTTGCGGGTCAGCAGCGCCTGCCCGAGCACGTTGTTGATCTTGTGGCTGCCGGTGTGGTTCAGGTCCTCCCGTTTGAGGATGATCCGCACGTCACCGGCGTGGGCGGCGAACTTTGGCACTTCGGTGATGATGGAGGGGCGGCCCACATAGGTGCGGTGCAGCTGCGCCAGCTCCGCCCGAAACGCCGGGTCGTCCCGCAGCTCCTGCCAGGCCGCCGATAACTCGTCGAGGGTGGCTTGCAGGGCCTCCGGTACGTAGCGGCCGCCGAACTGGCCGAAGTAGGGGCCGGGTGCTTGCGACAGACTCACGCTTCTTCCCCTCCGAGATCGGGATTCGGGCCGAGGATCGGGTGCGAGCAGGCCGCGATGAACGACGCCACCGCTCCCTGCGGGTCGCCGGACTTCACCAGCGCCTCGCCGACGAGCACCGCCTGGGCCCCGTCACGGCAGTACTCGACGACGTCGTGCGGGCCCCGCACGCCGGATTCGGCGACGACCGTCACGTCGGAGGGCAGGACGTCGACGACTTGGGCAAAGACACCTCGATCGACCTCCAAGGTGGTGAGGTCGCGGGCGTTGACCCCCACCAGGCGGGCCCCGGCGTCGACGGCGCGGCGGGCCTCCAGCCGCGTGTGGGTCTCCACCAGGGCCGTCATGCCCAGCGAGTGGACCCGTTCGATGAGCGACTCCAGGGCGGGCTGGGCCAGGGCCGCCACGATCAGCAGGACGGCGTCAGCGCCGTAGGCGCGCGCCTCGTGCACCTGGTAGGGGGAGACGACGAAGTCCTTGCGCAGCACCGGCACGTCGACGGCCGCCCGCACGGCCGCCAAGTCCGCCAGCGACCCCT
>JAUMYR010000308.1:0-350 GCA_030528545.1 Propionibacteriaceae bacterium | reverse complement strand
TCAACACCGAGATCATGGAAGCGCCCCCAGCCTCGTACATGCGGGCCAGGGTCGCCGGGTCCGGGATGTCGGCCAGCATGCCCTTAGATGGGCTGGAGCGCTTGACCTCGGCGATGACGGTCACGGGGCCCGCGCCCGACCGCAGCGCGGGAATGACCGCCCGGGCACTGGGCACCTTCGCGGCCTCTTCTTTGATCAGCTCGAGAGGCTTGGCCGTCTCGCGGACAGCGAGATCCTCCCGCACGCCGGCGATTATCTCGTCAAGTACGTTCATCCGTTGTCCTTTGCGCTTGTCGGCACCGCTAACCCTAGCCGCACCTTCGCCCTCGCCCGAACCAGGGCCCTCACCC
>JAUMYR010000050.1:12596-17801 GCA_030528545.1 Propionibacteriaceae bacterium | reverse complement strand
GCGATCTGGCTACGGTCGTTCGCATAACGTGACAGGAAACCGGCCATGAAAGTGTCGCCCGCTCCGACCGTGTCGACCAGACAGATCGGCTTTCCTGGCACCCGGAACTGGTCCCCCTCGGGCGTCACGGCGACGGCACCATCCGGGCCGAGCGTGACCACGAAAAGCCCGAGGCCGTACTCCTGAACCCAGCCGCTCGCGACCTGTACGACATCGGTGCCCGGATCCCCGAGAAGCAGCTGAAGGTCCTCATCGCTGGCTTTCACCACACCGTTGCGTCGTCCTACCGCGGCCATCATCGCCGAAACCCGCTGGTAGTACTCCTGCCGATCCGGCAGCACACTGAGGCGTACGTTGATGTCGTAAGACATCCCCGCCTCGGTGCGCTCAAGGAACCGCAACAATGCCTCATGACCAGGCATGATGACTGCCCCGATGGACCCGAAGTGCAACCAGTCGTCCCTGCTCAGTTCCGGGAAGTCCTCATCTTGCCAGCCGAAGTTAGCGGTCTTGTCGAAATGGAAGGTGTAACTCGCCTTACCCTGTTCGTCCAGGCTCACCACCGCGATCGAAGTCGCCTCTGATGTCGCCGCTGCCAGGCTGAGCCCGGCGCCGCTCCCGGCGATATGACCGCGCAGCTGGGACGCGAAAGAGTCCGCGCCGAACCTGCCGAGAAACTCCACCGGGCAACCCAGACGGGCCAGGGCAACCGCTGTGTTCATGGGACCGCCGCCGCACAGCGCGCGCCACGGGGTCTCAGACCATCCGCTCCGTTGCCCGCCGGGCATCAAATCAATCAGTGCCTCACCGCACACCACGAATCGCATGGTATGAGCATATGACGCCTACCTACCCAGAGGAGGACCAAGTGGCAGGAGAGATCAGGCGGTGCACCAGATCTTCGAGCACCGATATCACCGGGTGCCTCGGGTTGAGGCCGCGGAGCCGATCTAAGGCCGCGCTCATGACCGGACCTCCCCCACTCAGCCAGGCCACGAAGGCGAGCAGAGCCACCGGCCCCTCGGCCCACTCGGGCGGGCATTGAGCGACGACACGTAGCAGCCACTCCCGGTCCCCGGGGGCAAGGTCTGGGTTGAGGGTCGCCAGTAGCGCGCCCAGCACCTCCGGGTCCGCGAGCGCCACGATCCACCAGGCCACATTCTCGATGTTCACCTCGCCGCCGGTCACCGCGCGCATGCGCAGGGTGAGCGCCTGCCCCACGGCGTCCTTCTCCCCAGCCAGCACCTTCCTCGCCATAACGACCTGCCTGCGCGCGGCCTCAAGGTCGGCTGCCGAGGGACCCGCGACCAAAGCCACCAGCTCGGCCCGGTCACGGCTGACTTGAATCCCCGCTAGCACTGCCTCTGCCGTGACTAGACATTCCGCATAGTCGAAAGGCCTGCCTTCCGGAGGACAGCAGTCATCGGCACAGGTCAGGGACCACCAGCGCTGATCGTTGGTGTAGACGATGTCATCAACCTCGCCGAGAGTCTCGGCGGTCTCGGTCAGCGCCGCCTGGATCACCGGCTGGTCCCCGCTGTAACCCAAGAGGAAGATCCGGGCCTGGGGGTAGTGAGACCGGAGGTTGGCCAGTTGGTCGGCGACCGCGTCGTAGTCGACCAGGAACCAATCCATGTCGATTCGGAGCGTGAGTTCAACCCGCCGGTCTAGGCACACCACCACGACAACCGAATCCCGTGGGCGGTAGCCAAGGATGGCGGGCACCGCCGCCAGCAGGTCCTGCATGCCCTGGACCGGCGAGAACTGGCTCTCAAGAGACGAAGTACTCATGCCGTCACTGTGGGCTGCCAGCCAGATGCGATAACCGGGGTACGTCCCCCTGTGCACAACTATCTGGGCTGTGGACAATGTTGTCTGGCGCTGAGCGCACCTTAAGCTGGTGGCATGAACAACCCCGCAGGCTGGCCCCGCCCAGATCAGGTCCGTGGTACCTGGCCACACCAGGCACCACCGGCGATGCCCCACCCGGCACCGCCAGGACCATCACCGCAATGGGCGCCTCCCGGAGCTCCACAGCCTCAACGCTGGGAACAACCCGGGCAAGGGCCCACGTCGAACCAGCCCGAGGGACGCGACCCCTATCGTCCGTTCAACGAACCAGACCTGCCCCGTGTCAACGCCGAACAGTTCGCGCCCAGCCCCAACCGGAACCTGACCGGCGTGGTCATCGCCGCGATCGCGCTCGTCGGAATCGTGGTCTTCGCGGTGACGCAGGGGGCAAACCTCACCCAGCCCTCAGCCACCCCGGCGAAAACCCGCACCGCTAACCCTAGCCTCTCCCCCGGAGCCAGCCATGCCGAAGGGTTGTCTATCGAGTTCCCGAATGGCTCCGGCCGCTGGTCGGTGAAATCCAGCCGGTGGGAGGGCTCCACCCTGCGTGTCACCTTCACCATCAGCGTCGACGAAGGCGTGTTGGACTACACGCTTTTCGCTTTCGAGAACAGCACCGCCCAGATCATTGAACCCGACCATGACTCAAGCGGCGATGCGCCCTACCCCAGTTCCATCAGCGCTGGGAAAAGCGAGACCCGTACCTTGATCTTCCATGTCGCACCCAAGCCAATCACCCTCGTCCTGGCGAACGAGAGTGGCCGCAAGTCCATTTCGGCGCTGCGGATCAATCCGTGACTTGGGCGGCCTCTGCCTGGGCGGAGAGTTCTTGCTCGTGCTTCTCGCGCTCAGCGACAGCGTCCGGGTGATCCCGAGACAAGAGCAGCACGCCATAAACGGCGATGCTCCCCGCGATCGCCATCCCGATGCCTGCTCCCGCTCCCATGCCCGCACCCTCACGAAGCACGATGAGCCCGAACAGCACGGCCACGAAGGGATCCACCGTTGTCATGGTGCCCACCGTGATCTCTGCCGGCCCAGAGGCATAGCCCTGCTGAATCATCCACACGCCTAGGACGTAACACACCAGCATCATGAGTGCGGTGCCCCACACCAATGGGTCCGCCACCGGAAGCTTCACCTTGAAGAACGCGTCCAGCGCGGCCTTCATCATGCCCGATGCCAGGCCGTAGAACACCGCACCGACCGAAGACCACAGCATCGCCCGCGCCCATGGCGCGACTTTCGTCGCGACCAGTGCGAGCGCCCCACAGATGACGCACACGACCACGAAGGACCACACGATGGGCCCGATCGCCTCCAGGTGCGCGTCCTTGGTCGCGTTGGTGGCCGAGAAATAGGTGAAGCCGATGACGCCCGCGACCGTGATGCCGACCGCTTTCCAGATCCTCCAGGTCACCTTGTGCCCATGGATCTTGGCGGCGATCAGCACCGACCACGGCACCGCGAGGATGCCGACCGGTTGCACGACGGTCACGGACGCGATCGTCAGAGCGTAGAGATGGATCGCGGCTCCGAGGAAAACAAAGAACAGTCCGAACAGCCACTTCGGGATCGTGAACAGTCTCAGGAGTCCGGCGAAGGTCAGCTTGTTGCTTGAGACCCGCGCGGACGGATCAAAGGTGCTTTTCACGCCCAGCGACTGCAA
Organism: Propionibacteriaceae bacterium; assembly: GCA_030528545.1. The sequence continues at coordinate 14,281 of JAUMYR010000050.1, read as the reverse complement.
GGTGGCACCCGTCGCGAAACTGAACGAAGAAATGATCTGTAGGCAAATGGCCAAAATGACGAGCGGGTCCAGTGTCGGCTCCTTCCAGGACGACCAGCGGTATACCGGTCGCTAGCAGACTCTACCGGTCGGGCGAGGCTAAACGAGGGACCGACGTCGGACTTGGGGTCAGACTCGGGTCGCGGGTTGCAGGACAGGACTGCCGCAGCAGTCTTCGGTCACAGCTTCGTCCTTCACCTGACCCTCTGGCTTGGAGCATCATCGACACATGACCGTGAGACCGCATTACCGTTCCTTGTCCCAGCGGGTGGGCGACGCAGAACGCGACGCAACCTGTGATCTGCTTGGCGCTCACTTCTCCGCCGGACGGCTCAGCACCGAGGAGCTACAGGCGCGCACCTCGGCCGCTCTGGATGCGCGTACCCTCGCTGATCTGGGGGCCCTCACCGCTGACCTGCCGCGGCTGCCCAATCCCCATCTTCCGGTCCGCCAGGAGCGTTTCGCGTTACCGGCTACGCCCAGCAATTGGGTCCTGGACGCGTTCGTCGGATTCGTCTCGGTGTCGGCGGCGATCTGCCTGCTGGGCCTGCTCTTGCTCACCTCAAGCTCCTCCCAGGGTCCGGTGGCGATGCTGGCCGCGATTGGTGCCGCGACAGCCACCAGCGGTGTGTGGTATTTCACCCGCCATCTGCGCTGCGATGGTCGGTGCCGCCGCTAGCCTGGCAGGTATGCGAGTTCTTCGTCTACATAGCGCAGCAGATCTTCGCCTCCACGAGGAACCATCCCCCACACCGGCGGACGGTCATTCCCTGGTGAAAGTCCGCGCGGTGGGCCTGTGCGGATCTGACCTGCACTGGTTCACCGAAGGCGGCATCGGCGATGCGGTCGTGGATCGCCCGATCGTCCCCGGTCATGAATTCGCTGGAGTCGCCCTCGATGGACCCCATGCCGCTCGCGTCGTGGCTGTCGATCCCGCCCTGCCCTGTCGCACCTGTGAACTGTGCACCGCGGGACACCCCAACCTGTGCCCGGGCATCGCCTTCGCCGGACACTCGACAACCGACGGTGGGCTCCAGGAGATCGTCAGCTGGCCAACCCACCTGCTCCATCCCCTCCCCGGAGACATGACACCGGCCGAGGGCGCCATGCTGGAACCGCTCGGAGTCGCATTGCACGCCTGGGACCTGGCGAGGCCTCGGGTCGGCGCGACCATTGCCGTCGTGGGGGCTGGCCCGATCGGCCTGCTCATGATCCAGCTCGCTCTGGCGTCCGGAGCCAGCCGGGGCATCGCGGTGGAACCACTGGCACATCGCAGGGCCGCTGCTCAGCGTTTCGGTGCCGAAACCCTCACCCCGGACCAGGCGCGCACCCCCGAGGCCTGGGACGCTCTGGCCGGTTTCGGTGTCGATGTCGCCTTCGAGATCGCTGGCAGCGACGATGCCCTCGCGATCTCGGCGCTCGCCTGCCGGCCAGGTGGACGCCTCATCGTCCTCGGGATTCCCGGCGACGACCGCTATGGCCTGCCCGCCAGCACCGTTCGCCGCAAGGGACTCACCATCACCATCGTGCGACGGATGAAAGAGATGTACCCGCGCACGATCGCGCTGGTCGAGGACGGCAAGGTGGATGTCTCCTCCATCGTGAGCGCCGTCTACGGGCTCGGCGATTCAGCCGCCGCCTTCGCC
>JAUMYR010000050.1:0-12496 GCA_030528545.1 Propionibacteriaceae bacterium | reverse complement strand
ACCGCGGGCCACAGCTTGCCAGCCCACTTGTAGAGATCCATGTTGACGTGAAGGCATCCGCCCTGATCGAAGTCCGGTTGGGACTGCCGGGTCAGGACCTGGGCGTTGAGCGGGATGGCTTCGGGAGTGAAGAAACGAAAAGCGTCGTAGTGGCTGCAACGCAGGCCCACGCTCTCGACGATCTCGGCGATCCTGTCGGGCGGGTAGCGCAAGGGAAGATACCCATGGCGGGTCTGCTCGGGTGCGAGCCGGTAGACCATCGCCCACTCATGCATGCCGAAACAGCCAAACCGTGGCCGCCGTTGCGTGACCGCGGTGAGCAGCTCGTGGGCCTGGGCCAAGACCTGTCCCCGCTCGGAAGTGAAAGCAGCCGCGTCCAGCTCGGCCCAACCCGCCACGGCGCGGTGCCAGCGCCGCGAGGCCAGCGGTTCGGCGTCCTGGCAGGCGACCCCGAGGCCCGGGGTCCAGGTCAGCAGGCGTGTCGGGCGGGTTGTGTAATAGCTGAACAGGAAATCCTCCACGGGATGACGAAGGCCCTTCCGGCGTCGATGCAGCACCCCGGCTAGGACCACGTTGGCGTGCTCCTGATAGGCGTCTCTGCGCTCACGCCACTCGGCCCCGGATAACCTCATCACGGACCAACCGTAGCGCCCAGGCGCGCGGATATGATTCGCCCTCGGCATAGACTCCCCTGTGGAAAGGAGAGCCATGAAGCAAACTCGGGTTCTGCGCCTGTCTTCGACGCTAACGGCCATAGCCCTATTGGCCGGTTTCACGGCGTGTACCGACCAGATCGTCGCCGGGGAGCGCCCGAACCGGCCGAGCGCAGTGGCCTCGCCAGAGTCCAAGGAGACGGACCCGGCGAAACTAGCGGTGTCGCTGACCGAGTTACCCGGCTACCAGAAGCCCGCCTCCACCTCCGAGGGTTTCTCCAGGCCCATGGTGGGTTCTGTCGGAGGCGATGTCACCTGGCAGGTCTTCGACGGCGAGAACCACCCGGTGAGCGACCCCAACAGCGGGGAAACTGTGGCTTTCGGGGCCTCCTCCACCTATTCCAGCGTTCCCGGGGTGTTGACCTTCCGGGGGAACCACGCGCGTAACGCACCCACCTTCGGTGTAGCCAATATCCGGGAAAAGAAGCTGGAGATCGCCTGGACCAAGGACATTGGCGCGGTGAAAGCTGAGGGAAGCTATTTTCCGGGCGCTGGGTGGACGGGACAACCGTTGCTGGTGCAGTGGCCCAGACAGTCAAAAGAGGCGATGGGGTTCAGCGAAGCCCAGGTTAACGACGATCGCTTCGTGGAAGTGCTCTACCCGGTCTTCGACGGACACGTCTACCGGCTCAGCCTCGCGGATGGGACTCCGACGAAGGAACCGATCAATGCGGTGTTCGGTTTCAAGGGCACTGGGACCATCGATCCCCGCGGTTATCCCCTGCTGTACGCCGGTCAGGGACTGCATGAGGCCAACGGCGAAACCGGTCCGTGGCGTTACCGGATCTTCGATCTCATTTCCAACACCGAGATCAGCCACATTCCGGGGGCCGATCCGGTAGCCAAACGGCAAGACCCTGCCGACTGGGGTGCCTTCGATTCCTCTGCCCTTGTCAACGCGGCGACCGACACCCTGCTGGAGCCCGGTGAGAATGGCGTCGTCTACAAAGTGAAGCTCAACTCGTCTTTCGACCCGAAGGCCAAGACGGTCGGCGTCAGCCCGGCGGTCACCAAGATGGTCTATGGGACCCCGATCAGCCGCCAGCGTGGCATCGAGAGTTCTGCCGTGGCGTGGCGAAACCTAATGTTCGCCACCGACAACGACGGCAACCTGGTGTGCTGGGACGCCACGACCCTCAACGTTGTCTGGGCGCGGGCGGACGGCGATTCGGATAATGCCGATGGCACCATGGTGCTGGAGGAGACGCCGGAGGGTCCTTTCCTCTATACCGGCAATTCGGTCGGGTGGCGTGGCTATGACCGAGCCAATATGGTCACGAATCTGCGCAAGGTGAATGCGCTGACTGGGGAGGTCGTGTGGCAGTTCGATGTGCCGGCCTATTTCAACTGGCATGTCAAGGGTGGCCTAGTCTCGTCTCCACTGCTCGGCAAGGGGTCCGCATCCGACCTAGTGGTCTTCAACGTGGCGAAGACGACCGCGCCCAGCGAGGGCAATCTGATCGCTATCGACAAGAAGACGGGCAAAGTCGTCTGGAATCGGCACTTGGCGAAGTACTCGTGGAGCTCTCCGGTGAGCATCACCAGCGCCGATGGGCAGCAATACGGCGTCTACGGTGACTCCGCCGGTATCTTGCACCTATTCGACATGGCGAGCGGCAAAGACTACTCAACGGTTGATCTCGGCGGCAATATCGAGGCTTCGGTAGCGGCGTTCAACGACATGCTGGTGGTCGCGTCCTACGACAAGAAGATCTTCGGCATCAGGGTTTCATAAGGGGTGTTCATGGGCTTGTTACTCGGAATCCTCGCGGCCTTGTTCGGGGCGGGGGCCGTGACGCTGTTCGGGACGCGCCAGGGTTCGCCCCGGTGGTTGCGTGCTGAAGCGTCGGGTTTGAGCGTGCTCGCCGGTGTGTTGCTGGCGGTCGGGGTCACGATGCTCATCGGGCAAGCGATGAATCTGGTTAGCATCCTGACCGTGATCGCTGCCGTGGTGGGCCTCCTCGCCGCGGCTTTGCTCGCCGCCCGGGTGCATCTGGTGTGGCGGCTGGGCGCCCAGTTCGTCGTGCTCACGGCAGCGCTGTGGGCCCTCTACTGGCGTGGCGACCTCTACGCCGTACCCGCAGCGGTCGCGGTGCTGTGCGGCGTCCTGATGGTCAACGTGGTGGATTTCGCGGTCCGGGCGGCCGAACGCTCCCAGACGAAACTCGCCTGCCCGATCCTTTTCCTGGTCGGGGCTGGATACCTGGGCTGGGTGGCCTGGCGCCTTCCGAATCCGGGCCTGCTGATGTTCGTGGCCTTCGCAGCGGCGACCATGGTCCCGCTGTTCGATCGGGCGAGCCTGCGTGTGGGCCCGGGCAGGGTGCTGGGCCCAGTCTTGGGGGCGCTGGCCTGGGCGTGCGGGTTCTACGCCTGGCTGGGCAATGCCTCGGTCCCGATGGTGCTTGCCCCCGTGCTGATCGTCGGGGTCGACGTGTTGTGGACCCTGGTGAGGCGTCTCGCCACCGCGAGTGGGCGGGCCGCGCTCTCGCCCGCCGGGTCGTGGTGGCACCGCCTCGATGCGTTGGCCCTGCCCGGAGACGACCTGGTCGCCCAGCGCCTGATCGCCGGGTTCGGGATCACGAGGGGGACGGGTTATGCCGTCGGGGCGACCGTGCTCGCGGCGGCGGTAGGGATCCTCGGCTGGTATTCCGGGCTTGGCACGGCGCTGGCGTCGGCTCCCTTGGTGTTGCTCGCCACGGTCTGGCTCCTCGCTCCGCTGGCGCTGCGGCGGCTCGGTTTGGTCTGACCCTGCGCCGGTGGCGGGTGGACGCGGGTTCGCGCTCTCGCCCCTGGCGGGCCCCGATACAGCACCCTCACGGTCGGCTCGGACGAGGCAGTGGTTAGGCTGTCGGCCATGCATCAGGCCGCTAGGGAAGCCCTCGCCGATATCATCACCCGCCGCCGCGACGTTCGTGCCGAGTTCACCGGTGATCCCCTCACCGGCGAGGAGATCACCGAGCTGCTAGCGGCCGCCCACGCCGCTCCGAGCGTCGGCAACAGCCAGCCGTGGGACTTCGTGGTCGTCCGGGACCGGGCCGTGCTGGACACTTTCGCCGACCATGTTGCGGGCTGCCGTCTGGCCTACGCCAACACGTTGTCTGGGGAGCGGCGGGAACGGTTCAGCCCGATCAAGATCGAGGGCATCCGCGAATCGGGGCTGGGTATCGTCGCGACCTACGATCACACCCGTTTCGGCCCGAATGTGCTGGGTCGTCACACCATCAGCGACGCTGGGGTCTTCTCGGTCGTGTGCGCCATCCAGAACCTGTGGCTGATGGCGACTGCCGGTGGCCTCGGTGTGGGCTGGGTGTCGTTCTATGAAGAGGACTTCCTCTCCGGGTTGCTGGGGCTACCGGACCAGATTCGCCCGGTCGCGTGGCTGTGCGTCGGGCGCGTCAGCAAGCTGCAGGAAGTGCCCGACCTCATCCGGTTCGGCTGGAACGAACGGCTCCCGCTGTCCGAGGTCGTACACTACGACCGCTGGGAGCGCCGCCACGGCGACAAGTCAGTCAGCGACCGCCCCTGACACCCGCAGGCGCGCCGACCCGGCAGAAGGCCTGCTGGGAAGCCCCAGGTTGATAACCTGGCCTGCACCGGGAGCTGGTCCCCAGCGGGGATGCGCGACGATCGATGGGAGTGACCCGATGGGCGACAGGCAGGCGAAACTGGTCGTGGGCGTCGCCAGCAGCGCACTGTTCGATCTGACCGAGGGCCAAGCGGTATTCGAGTCAGCGGGTGTGAAGGCCTACCGCAGCTACCAGCAGGAACGGCTACGCGAGCCGCTATCGCCGGGCATCGCGTTCCCGTTCGTCCAGCGCCTGCTCAGCCTCAACAGCATTCCAGGCGCGCATATCGACGTCATCGTCATGTCGCGGAACAGTCCCGAGACCGGCCTGCGGGTGATGCATTCGATCGCACACCACCGGCTGCCGATCACCCGCGCGGTCTTTCGCGAGGGACGCAGTTCCTACGCTTTCATGCCCGCCTTCGGTATGTCTCTTTTCCTGAGCGCCAATGCCGAAGACGTCAAACAGGCGGTCGCCGACGGGCTCCCCGCCGGGAGGGTGCTGCACGGCGGGGTCGGCGCGGACGACGGTGAGGAATTGCGTGTCGCCTTCGATTTCGATGGCGTCCTAGCCGACGACTCCTCCGAATCCGTCTATGCCGAACATGGTCTGGAGACCTATACCGACCACGAACGACAGCACGCAGGCGAAGCGTTGCCGCCGGGACCGCTGGCCCCTTTCCTGGAAAGCCTCAACCAGATCCAGGAACTCGAAGACGAACTCGCCGAGGCGGGGGACTATTCACCCCGGTTACGGGTCTCGCTAGTCACGGCGCGCAGCGCTCCGGCACACGAGAGAGCTATCAACAGCCTCGCCAAGTGGGGTCTCAGGGTGGACGACGCCTTCTTCCTCGGCGGCCTGGAAAAGGCACCCATCATCAATGAGCTGTCTCCCCATCTATTCTTCGACGACCAGCTCCGCCACTTGGCACAAGATGGCCTCAGCGCACCTGCCGTACATGTTCCTTTCGGGGTAAGAAACCGGCCAGCCGACCCCACTCCCTGAGAAAGAGGCACCCACTCTCCTGTCCGGAACCAGAGCTCTGCTCCGAATCGCCCAGTATCCTCACCAGAGGCACCCTGATTTCTCGGTCAGTTGATCTTGCTGATCCCACGAGGAGAACTCGACAAAGGCACCACCGGCGGTAGCCTATGCGACAATGTTGCGCGACTATACCGACATAGTGAGGGTTTCATGATGCACGACGGCGAAGCATCAAGCCAACGGGCAGCGAAAAACGAGCTCGCGAGCCGTGCCCGACGCCTGTTCGAGTTCCTCGCGCAAGTCCAGTCGATCAATTCGCCCCCGGTGCGTTCCTATGTTTCCTATCGCAACCAAGAACCCGGCGAGGTCATCATCTTGAACGATCTACCCGGGCATTCTTCAGTAGGCACCGGGCTCGGGCAAGCGGATCAGAACCTCCCGCTGCTATCGGTGGGGCGCACATCGCCAACTGAGCCCCCGAGGCCACCGGCACCCGAATGGATCGTGGGCGCCTGGAGGTCTGCCTCGGATTCTCCGCAGATCTCCCCGGAGCTCACCGCTGTGTCATCCGAAGACCAAGACGTGCTGGATGAACGCCGCGCCATTGAGGCACGCTTGCGCGCCTGGCTCGAGGAGTGGAACGGCTGGGCAGCCAGCGAGGCCGAAACCGACGAAGCCCAGGCCCTCTACCAGCGCTGCTTTCGCCTGCACACGTCCATGGAGCAAGCATCCGACTCGTCTGAACTGGTGCTCGGCGTCGGGCTCTTGACCTGGTCAACCGGAACCCAGACCATCGCGCGGCACGTCTTCACCACACCGGTCGAGACCCAGATCGATGCCAAGTCGGGCAAGATCGATTTTGTGCTCTCGGGTAACGGCTTACGCGAAGAACTCGACATGCTCGACCCTGAACAGCGGCCCCCGCATCACGTGATACAGGAGCTTCACGAGCAGCTCCGGCAGTTCGATGGTTATCCGCTCGACGAAGAAGCCCTAACAGGAATCGCCAAAAGCCTGATCCACCGGATCAGCCCCGACGGGGAATACACGACCGGGTACGCTGTGCCAACGCCCAGAGCGCATCCGGTCATCTCGTTCACACCGATGCTGATCCAGCGGCGACGGACTGCCCGGGGCATCGAGAATATTCTGAAAACCATCGCCGAACAGATTGAACGAACTGGCAAGGTGCCCGCGGGCTTGGTGTCGATCGTCGATCCTGATTCTGCCCCTACGCCGGAGCCACTTACCCGCCCAGGTGCGCTCATCCAGCTGGAAGATAGCATTTTCGCGCCTCTTCCGCTCAACAGCGTCCAGGAACGCATCCTCGAGCGGGTCAACACCAAAACTCAGGTTCTGGTCCAGGGCCCGCCGGGCACGGGGAAAACCCACACCGCCGCCGCTTTGCTGTCTCACCTGCTCGCCCAGGGGCAGCGTGTGCTCGTCACGGCTCAGACCGACCGCGCATTGCAGGAGGTCCGAAACAAACTGCCCGAGTCGATCCGCTCTCTCGCGGTCGCCGTGGTCGGCACCTCCCGGTCGGAGCTGTCCGACCTCAAGCAGGCCGTGACCAAGATTTCCGAGCGTCAGGAGAACCACGACGCGTCCGCGTCCCAGGCCAAGATCGATCGCCTGCTCCGCACCGTCGACGAGCTGCGGACCGAACGTAAGAAGCTTGGCACCCAGCTCCTCGAGGTAAGGGAACGAGAGATCCAGGAACGCAGCCTCTTCGGTTACGAAGGGACGCTATCGGCGATCGCCCAGCAATCCATGGACGACCAGCTGCGGTACGCCTGGCTCGAGTCCTTCACGCCGAAGGGTGATGCCTGCCCGGTGACCGGCCGGGACGCGCTCGACTGGCTCTGCTCTATCCGCGACGAGACCTTCCTCCAGGACTCCCGAGAAACCAACCTGCCGCCAGGCATAGCCCAGCTTCCCGAACCGGCTGTCTTCCTCCGCCTCGTGGATTGCGCGAAACACTCCGGTCAGCAGGCTGACTATTACCAGCAGCAGCGGATGCACCCCGCCTTCAGCACCGTTGCCGCGCTCAATCACGATGTCCGCACTGAGCTTCGCCATCGGCTGGAATACATCTCTTCCGTGACCGAGCGTCTAGCGTTGCTGCGTGCGGGCTGGGCGCAGGAAGCCCTCGCCGATATCCGGGCGGGGGCCTGGCGAATCTGGGTGGAACGCCGTAATCAGGTCCATACTCAGATCGGCATCATCGAGCAGCACCTCGCACATATTCCACCCGGGACCAGCATTGAGTTCTCCGGCGACAGCAACCAGCTTCTGCACCTAGCCGAAACACTAACTAGGCACATCGCAGCTCACGGGGATCTGAAGCTCTCGGCGGACGGGCAGCCCAAGATCGGCCTATTCACTCCGGCTGCCGTCAAACAGGCTCAGCCGCTGTTCCAGCAAGCGCGAGTGAATGGCCGCGCACCGACGACTGTGGGCACCCTGAGCGCACTCCTCGGGTATATCCACTGCGGACGCCTGTTCGACGAAACCGACAGGCTGTGGCCCGCCTCGGCGGGAATCCCCTCGCTGGATTCCTTCCAAATGCGAATCACCTGGCACCGCTCTCAGCTGGATCAGCTCAATCAGCTCATCGACTTTGGTCAGAGCCTCGACGAGTTCAGCGCCTGGTTTGCCCAGCACCACCTGCCTCAGCCCAATTGGGCCGACCTGCCGAAGACCCTGGAGCTAGTGGACGTGGTCGCCTGTGCGGAAGCGTCCGAGGCCTACGAACTCGCCACCCGGCCGCTCGCCGAACTGGATTCTTACCTCGCGACCAGCGTCCGGTTGGGCCCCTCATCACAGGCGATAGAGAATCTCAGGCAGGCGGTCAAGGAACTCGACGCGCAGGCATATACTTCGGCCTTTTCCCGCATCCAGCATCTCAGCAATCTCCGAAGCACGGTGGAGCGCCTCGCCACAACCGAAAAGGCCTTGCGGGAACACGTCCCCGGCTTAGTGGAATCCGTCCGGGAATCCAAGTCGGATGAAGTGTGGGACGAGCGGCTCGGCGATCTGCAAGGCGCCTGGGCATGGTGCCGCGTCCGGCGAGAGCTCTCGGCGGAGGCCGCCTACCCGATCGATTCCAACCGTATCCAGAGGCAGATCCAGGCGCTGGAGGATCAGCTGAGGAAGATCGCCGCCGAGGTCGCGGCCGAACGTGCCTGGGCGCATGCGGTCGGGCCCGACCGGCTGAGCGGGAGCAAACGCCAGTACCTAGTCCAATATGCCCAGCTCGTCTCCAGGTTAGGCAAGGGCACCGGGAAATACGCCGACGCCAGACGCCGGGACATCCGCCAGGTCATGGACCGCTGCCGGCCGCTGGTACCGGTCTGGATCATGCCCTTGTACCGCATCGCCGAGCAGCTCGACGTGAGTGAGAACATGTTCGATGTGGTCCTGGTCGACGAGGCCTCCCAGGCGGGCATTGAGGCCATGTTCCTGCAATACCTGGCCAGGCGCATCGTCGTGATTGGCGACGATAAGCAGGTGTCCCCGGCGGCGGTCGGTATCAACGAGGAAAGCATCCGCCAGCTCGCGAGCCGGTACTTCGACCCAGCTGATCCCGCGAAAACCGTCTGGCAAGACCCGAAGCGCAGCCTGTTCGACGAAGCCAAGGCGCGGTTCGGTGGCCAGCTCACTCTCCCGGAACACCGACGCTGCGTGCCCGAAATCATCGGATTCTGCAACCAAGTCATCTATGAACCGGAGGGAATCCACCTCCGCCCGGTTCGCCAGTATGGCTCGGACCGGCTCACCCCGATCCAGACGGTGTACTGCTCCGATGGGTATGAGTCCGGGAGCACCAGCAGCAAGATCAACAAGGCTGAGGCCGAACGGATTGTGTCCCAGCTGCTGGCGTGCTTCACCGACCCAGCCTATGCGGGTAAGACTTTCGGGGTGATCTCGCTGCTCGGCAGCGCTCAGGCCCGGCATATCGAGAATCTGCTCCTCAACGTCCTGCCACCCGATGAGTGGGCGAAACGGGACTTGCGCTGCGGAGATTCCGCATCCTTCCAGGGTTCCGAGCGGGACGTGATCTTCCTGTCGATGGTGACTGGCCCGGAGGACGGCGGGTATGCGCGAAGCGCCCGCACCCGCACCGAAGACATTCAGCGCTTCAATGTCGCCTTCTCCCGCGCAAAGGATCAGGTCTGGCTATTTCACTCCGTTACCCTCAGCCAGTTGCGCAACGAGGAGGACATGCGGCACAAGCTGCTCAGCTACTGCCTACGGCGCGGCGGCACCACCACCTCCGGGCTGCCCAAGCCGGTGTCGGAACACGACCGGGAGGTCCCCTTCGATTCGCTATTCGAGCAGCGGGTATTCAACCGCATCCTGGAACGCGGATATCTGGTGGAGCCCCAGGTTGAGACCAACGGCTATCGAATCGATTTGGTGGTCGTCGGCGGCCATGCGCGACTGGCTGTGGAGTGCGATGGCGACCGCTGGCACGGGCCAGAGCAATTCCAGCAGGATCTGGGACGCCAGCGTGATCTGGAACGCTGCGGCTGGACATTCTTCCGAATCCGCGAATCGTCCTTCTACCTCGCGCCGGAGGAGACCCTCAAACCCCTCTGGGACGAACTCGACCGGCTTGGCATCCTCCCCTTCAAGGGAGACGACAACCCGGCGGCAGAGCGTGCCGAGGATTCACCGGACCCGGGCATCGATCCCGTGCCTGTTGAACCGTCACCGGTTCCACCACCCCAGGCGATTCCGGACCAGGTACCTGCATCGTCACAGCCGCTCTCACCTGACGGCAGCCCCTCAATGGCCGCTTCCCTCAGAAACGGGCAGATATGCTCCCCCACACAGCCGAGCGTCGCCGCAGAAACCGACCACGATCTCGGCGAGCGCCGGGCCAACGCAACTGTTCCGGGAGACCGTGGCGCGCTATCCCCGCGCCGAGCCGCAGCTGGGCAGCGTCCCATCGCCAGCCAGCGGTCGGCGGCTGAGCCCGCTCATCCGGCGGCCAGCAGGCCCAGCCCGAAACGCTCACGGGCCGGCGAGTCATACCCGAAGCGCACAACTGGAACACCGAAGCTGGCCGCCTACCGGAGTTTCTCGGGTTGGGCCCCGTCTGCGATCAGCCGTGACAATCCCCAGACCATCGCGGCGCTGCGTTCGATCGTGAAAGTTGAAGGCCCGGTGACTGGAAGACGACTCAAGCGCGCCTTTCTCGATGCCGCGGGGCTCCCTCAGGACAGCGCAGAGCATGACAGGGAACTCAACCGGGCGCTGCACGCGGCTGTCCTGACCCACCGGATCACGGCTCATTCGCCTCTCGGGGAGTCAAACCTGAATGCGCAGACTTACACAGTCGGCCACCAGCCAGCGACGCCTCGGCGCCTGGGTCCGCGCAGAGTCCTTGAGATCCCGCCAGCGGAGCTAGCTGCCCTGCTCGACCTCGTCGACGACGGCTCTGATCACCTTTCGGTATGCAGGCTCGCTTTAGCGGCCATCGGTGCAGAGACCCTCACCCGGGATACCTGGGAAGCCTTCCAGCAAGCAGGGCCATTGCGACGGGTGCGGCCGGAAAGCCCGGTCAATGTGGAAGCAGATTTCGACAGCGCGGTTCGGAAGGCTTGCGCACTAGCCTGGTCGGAGGAGCATTACGACCCAGTACGCATCATCCACGAGATCGACAAGCATGGCTGCGTCGAAGCCGCCCGCCGCCTGGTTCGCTCGCCGCTAGTCAGCCACGCGTTCACTTCCCTGGCCGAGCGCGGCCGTCTCGACCTCACGGTGGAACACATCATGACCCAGCCGCGTTTCCGCTCGCTGTTCCACCGGGCTGACCTTAATCTCGCCGAGGACCGGCTGAACGCCTACCGCAGCGGTGCCGACCGCTGAGTGCCGCCAGCTTCCTATGCGACGATGGTGACGTGCTGACGAACCCGTATTTCACATGCACGGACACCGAGGAGTTGTACCGGCTGATCGACGAGAACCCGTGGGCGACTCTGGTCGCGTCCACCGCGGCTGGTTTGCGGGCCAGCCACTACCCGGTGATCCGCGACGGTGAGGATCTGCTCACTCACGTCGGCAAACAGGACCAACGTGTCCTAGAGCTGGGCGGCGGAGACCTGCTGGTGATCGTGCAGGGGCCCCATGGCTACATCCCATCTCGGTGGCTACCCGAAGGCGAGTTCGTGCCGACCTGGAATCATGTCACGGCCCACCTCACTTGCTCGGTCGAGGTGCTGAGCCCAGAGGATAATTTCGCCGCCCTGTGCGAGTTGGTCCGCAGGTGCGAGGGGGCCCAACCCGCTCGGCCACTGGAGAATTATGGTGATGAGGCATGGCGCGCGGCGCGCGGGTCGCTGGGTCTTCGGCTACGGGTGCGGTCATTCACCATGATCCGCAAGCTGAGCCAGAACAAACCCCTGGATGTCGTGCAGAACCTAGTTAGCGAATTGCGACAGCACCCCTACGACCGCCACCGGCTGCTCGCCGCCGAGATGGAGCGGACGGCATCGGCCCGGGATGGCCTCGCCGAACGGTTCCGGGACGCGGTCACCTCGGCGTTGCGGGAGGCCCGGAAGCCGGGTTACCGTCCCGCCCGGTTCATGCGGGATCTCGTGACCGAGGGTGCGGTCGCGGCAGCCAAGCGGCACCTGGCTGACCCGGCCAGTGCCGATGAACTGGATGTCCTCGCCCTGGCAGAACAGCTCGGGGACTCGATCGAAGCCACGGCATTGCTACCCTGGTTCGCGGCACTGTTCAGCGAAGACGAGTTAGGCGCGGCACGCGAACGTCTCGTGTCCCGCAGCTTCGACCCAAACCTGCTGGCGGCGAACCCGCCGCCGTGGGCTAGGAGCTGAGACTGGCTTCTGGGGCTCAGCCGATCTTGAGCTCGCCCATCTCGTCCCAGCCACTGCCCTCCACCTGGCGGGACACGATCTTCGGCGTAGCGGCCAAGAACGGACGCATCGCCTCCAACCCCTCCTTGAAGTGCGGCGCCGTGACGTGAGCCTCGGCCGCGCCGTCAGCGAACGCCTCAACCAAAACGAACTCGCTGGGGTGCTCAATGCTGCGTGACCACTCAAACCACAGGTTGCCAGGCTCACCGCGGGTGGCCTCGGTGAATGGGCGCACCGCCGCCATGAACTCGTCAGCCCGTTCGGGTTTCACTGGGAACTTCACGACAATGAAAATCATGCAACCAGCCTACGGCGCCGCGTCCATGCCGCGCGCTCAACCCGCGAA
>JAUMYR010000307.1 GCA_030528545.1 Propionibacteriaceae bacterium | reverse complement strand
CTCCCCCAACACACCCGCAACTACTAGGAAGACCCACCAGCCCTCACCCACATCGCCACCACCACCGCCACCCTCGGCAACCCCGACAAAGCCCTCACCATCGCCGAAAACATCCCCGACGACCAGGACCGCATAGCAACCATCACTCAGATCGCCACCACCGCCACTCTCGGCGACCCCGACCGCGCTCTTGATGTCGTCGAGTTGGTACTGAGTAAGCCTCCTGACCGGCGACGGTACGCTGCTGGTTACAAAGAGGTAATGCTGCTCAAGGCCCGCATACTGCTGAAACTCGACCGGAAATCAGAAGCAACCACTGCCCTTGGGCAGCTCTGGTACAAATGCCAGTCGATCTACTCAGGCTGGGATGTCTTGATACCGCTTGACCCGGATGGTGCGTCGCGTATCGCCGATGAGTTCTTGACGAAAGACCAGTAGGCGTTCGTGGGAGCGCCGATCCGGGAGCGCGCGCCCCATCCCCCGGTGCGGACGCTGCGATCGCTGACCGGCTGGCTGGACTACCTGGTCGAGCTGGGCTGCAACGGGTTGCTGCTGGGCCCGGTCTTCGCGTCCAGCAGCCACGGCTACGACACCCTCGACCACTACCGGAACGACCCACGGCCGCTCCAGCGTCCGGGATGTCATATATAACGCGATCGTCACCCACGCGGATGCGCCAAGCAGTCTGCTCGCCTACTAGTTTCTTGATCTGCCGCGCGGCCGCGGTGGTGAAGCTGACTTCGTAGCTCACGAACCCAGCTCAGACCGGAGCTGGTCAAGACCCACGCGCTGCCCATCGTCGGAGGCGATGGCGTCCCGATAGGCCGCGATATCACCAGCCATCTCGAACTCTTCAAGAGCCTCTAGATCGGCGACGCCAATCACGACGGCAGCGAGCTTCCCGTTGCGCGTGATGCCGATGCGCTCCCCGGCATACATCGCACGCCCGAGCACATCCGGGAGTTGGCTACGCAGCTCACGAGTCGATACCTCACGGGTTACCATCTCCATGATTATTAGTTGTCGTAGACCGAGCTGCGGTGGCCTACATCCAGAGCAATGATCACCAGTTCGCCCTTGTGGATGTCGAGCAATACGCGGTAGTCGCCGACTCGGAGTCTCCATAGACCACCCAGGGGGCCGGTGAGCGCCTTGCACCGGACCTGCGGCTCGTCGAGATCACTCAGGCCGTACAGCTTCACCAGGATGCGCCGTGCGGCCTGTTTGTCGAGCTTGCTTAGCGAGCGTTCAAAATCGCTGCTAAGCCGCACTGACCACACCATCAGACGTCGTCACGAGCTTCGGCACGCAGTTCGTCGGGTTCGAAGCCCAGGTCTCGCGCGACATCGTCGATAAGCCTGGTTTCCCCGGCGCCTCGGCGGATGGCCTCGGCACGTGTAGCCACCGCGTAGACCCACTCCAACTCGTCGAGGTGCTCCAAGACGGCCTCACGCACGTAGAACGCGGCAGGACGACCCGTGGACTTGCTCAACGCATCAAGACGCCCCTTGATGTCGTCGGGCAGACGGAAGCTCACCACGCTTGTAGACATGTAAACATCATTCCTCACAGCGATCAGGAAGACAAGCCTTCGGACTAGCGCGCCTGAAACCTCCGCTCGGGCAGGTTCGCTGCCCCATGGATGTTTCCCCGGCTGAGCACGATCAGATATAGCGCCGATGAGTTCTTGACGAAGAGCCAGTAGGCGACGGGCCTGGCCGGTTAGGCTGGCCGTATGACGAGTGACTGGGTGCGACATGCGATCTGGTG
>JAUMYR010000049.1 GCA_030528545.1 Propionibacteriaceae bacterium | reverse complement strand
CCGTCCCGCTCTTCGCCTTGCTGAACACGACGAGCCTCACAGCGATCGTGCTCGTCGGGATCGCTTTCGCGATCCTGCTGTCCACCACCGATGGCACCGGTCTTCCGTCTCGCGGCCAAGGCCTTGGCCGCGCTGGGTGCGATGCTGGTGTCGAGAGAAACCGCATTCAAGTCCCTGAAAGAGAGCAAGTAGCATCATGACAAGCAGTCAACTCGACACTCTCGGGCCCGATGACAAGGCCCAGGTACTGATCCAGGCGCTCCCTTGGCTGCGCCGTTTCGCTGGCTCCATCGTCGTCATCAAGTATGGCGGGCACGCCATGCTCAGTGACGATCTCAGGCAGGCTTTCGTGGAAGACGTGCATTTCCTGCACCAGGTTGGGCTCAGGCCGGTCATCGTCCACGGTGGAGGGCCCCAGATCAGTGCCATGCTGGAGAGGCTCGCCATCGAGCCTGAGTTTGTCGGGGGGTTGCGGGTCACCACACCCGCGGCCATGGATGTGGTCCGCATGGTCCTCACCGGCCAGGTCCAGCGCGAATTGGTCAGCCTCATCAACGCCGAGGACGCCTGTTCCGTCGGGATCTCGGGCGAAGACGGCGGACTTCTCCGCGCGAAACGGCGCTGCACCTCAGTCCAGGGCGAACCTATCGATATCGGGCGCGTGGGCGATGTGGTGCAGGTCGACCCGCAGGCGGTCATCGATCTGCTAGACGCGGGCCGCATCCCCGTCGTGTCGACAGTGGCCGTGGATATCGACGAGCCCGGCGAAGTCCTCAACGTTAACGCCGACTCCGCCGCCTCCGCCCTCGCGGTCGCCCTCGGCGCCAGCAAGCTGCTGATCCTGACCGATGTCGAGGGTCTGCTGGCGAAGTGGCCTGACGAGAGCACCCGGATTCGCCGCATTGGCGTCAGCGCGGCCGAGGAGCTCATGCCGGGGGTGAGTTCCGGGATGGCACCCAAGCTGGAAGCCTGTATCCGCGCCATCCGGGGCGGCGTCCCCCAGGCCCACATGATCAACGGAAAACTGCACCACTCGATGCTGGTCGAAGTGTTCACCACCGAAGACATGGGGACCATGGTGCTCCCCGACGACGTCTGCCCCGAGGTGGTGTGACCATGCCCAACCTGACTTCTGGACCCTCCCCACCGTCTGCCATCATGAGACATCTGTCCAGTGGACTGGTGAAATGAGCAGGATTGAGCAACACACTATGACGGAAACGTTTACTGCCAAAGGACAACGCCGCCGTCGCGCACTCATCGAGGCGGCGGCGGAGATGCTGAGGGAGAGCGGGCCATCCAACGTATCGATGCGCAACGTTGCGCGACGGGTCGGAGCCTCGCTATCTGCTATGACCTACTACTTCAATGGAGCCGACGAGTTGTTGGAAGAGGCCGGCCGACTCAACATCGCCAAATGGGCCGAGCGAGCCGAGAGAGTTGCCGAACAGGCCGAGTTGGGGGCCCCGCCGACCAGTCTCAACGCCGCCATCAGTTTGGTGCTGAGCGCGACCCTACCGAAAGATTCCCCCTTGCTCGGCCACTATTCCCAGCTCATCGCTGCTGGCGCATCGGTCCCGGTCACCAGGGCTTACAGCACCGGACGAGGGCGTCTCAACCTCGCGGTCGGTCGCGTGCTGCGGGTCGCTGGGTTCAACTGCCCGCCAGAACTCATCATCAGCGTCGTCGACGGTGCTGCGGTAAGCGCGTTGTCTGAGGGAAGGGACGTCCACACCACCGCGCGGCAACACCTCCAGTTGCTGCTTGAGCACTGCGGCGACGATGCGACCGCCTTCCCCGACACCAGCCAAACCACCGGTTCAGACGTCCCCACCTCCCATCACCAGTGACGAAAGAGCGATCATGGACTGTCCCGAAGAAGTGACCCTCCCCCAGAAGAGCGCCGACGGCAACGTGGCACGATTGGCCCGCGCCGTGCGGCAGGCCCGCGGAACCAGGCTCAAGGCCGTCCAGGCTCTCGGCCGCAGCAACGACCCGCGCGCGATACCAACTCTCGCCGCCGCAAGCCGCGACCGGGACCCTGCCGTCCGCTCCGCCGCGATCGGAGCCCTCGGTCAGATTGTCTCTGGAGTGCTGGACCCGCTTCGCGCGGCGGTCGGTGACGACCCGTCGGCTTCCGAACAGATCAGCATGGTCGTCCTTCAACCGGTCGTGAATGCCTTGTCAGACCCAGATGCTGGAGTCCGCCGGGCGGCCGCCGAGGCCGCGGGAGTCCTTGGGGAGCGGAGCCTTGCCTCTCGGCTGGTGACCTGTCTGGGTGACCCAGAACCCCCGGTCAGGGCGACTGCGGCCGCAAGTCTCACCCAGTTCGGTGCACCGCCGCCCCACCAGCTCATCACCGCGCTCGCCCACGCCGATCCAAGCATCCGCGACGGCGCCCGCGACGTCGTCCAGGCCATCGGCCCGGAGGCCGCCGAATCGCTCAGCTGGGAACTGCGAAAGGCACCCCACTGGGACCTGCGTTGCGCCGTCGCCACTCTGCTGGAGACGCTGGGCTGGCAGCCGGGGGCTGATGCACTGGGCGCGGCCTACTGGCTGTCGCGCGGCGAGTGGCAACGGGCCGCCGATATCGGCGAAGCAGCCGTCCCGGCGCTGATCGAGGCGCTAAGCCTCGACCAGGACGAGCCTCGCGAACTGGCGACCCATGCGCTGGCGGCTCTGGGTGAGAAAGCCGTTGATCCGCTGCTGACCATGCTGGCCGAACCGGACGCCGATGCCCGCCAGGCCGCCGCGGAAGCGCTGCTCGAGATGGGTAGCGCCGCGATCTGCGCCCTCATCACCGCGCTGAATGATTGCACCAGGGTGGAGCTGGGCTGCCTGATCTGCGAACTGCTGGGCAATATCAGGGACCCCCGGGCTGTCAAGCCGCTCCTCGGCTGCGCGAGGTCGGCGGAGCCTGAGCTTCAGCGCAGCGCCGTCGCCGCGCTCGGCCGGATCGGAGACCCTGCGGCGTTGCCTACACTGTCTGACAGCCTGAACAGCCTGGCGTGGGGGGTCCCGCAAACCGCCGCGCAGGCTATGGGAGCCATCGGCGATCCATCCGCGATAGCACCATTGGTGTCGGCTCTCAACAGCCGTAGCTCCTGGACCCGGCGTGCGGCCGCTGAGGCACTGGGCGTCCTCGGGGGTGCCGAATCGGTGGCGGGATTGGTGGCCGCTTTGGCCGACCCAAGCCCCGACGTTCGCCGGGCCGCCGCAGCCGCGCTCGGCCAGGCGGGAGCCGACGACCAGGGCACCGCCGAGGAGGTGTTCCGGCCGCTGCTCACCGCGCTTTCCGACGAGGATCCCGCCGTTCGTGCCGCCGCCGCGGACGCGCTTGGTGCGTTGGCAAACCCGAGGGCTCTAGAGCCCCTCATCAGCGCATTGACCGACCGGGGCCCGGCCGTCCGGCAGGCGGTCAGCGATGCGTTAGAGACCATGAGTGAGGTCGCAGTGCCTCCCCTGATCGGGGCATTGCGCGCCGGGCACGATGATCTGCGCGTCCGGGCCGCCGAAGTGCTCGGTAGGATCGGCGACCTCAGAGCTACCGATCCGCTGGTCGAAGTGGCACGCACCCCCAACGAGAGACTGCGCCGGGCGGCCGTGCTGGCCCTGGGCGAGCTCGGTGACCTGAGCGCGGCAGAGGCACTGATCGCTTGCCTCGGCGACAAGGAGGATCAGGTGCGCGCCGCCGCCGCGGAGGCTATCGGTTGGATCGGAGCTGGCGAAGCGGTGCCACAGCTGGTGGCCGCGCTCGCAGACCGATCTCCCGGGGTCCGCAGGGCAGCCGCGACGGCCCTCATCATGGCGTGTCCGGGACGCCGCTGAGCTGCCCTATGTTCAGGACGGACGCTCCCAGGTGATGGCTCTCAGCACCTCCGGCCAGGCCTGATCGAGCTTTCGGCCGCCGAGCAGGACACCGGCCCAGACCGCCGCGCCGCCGGCCAGCAAGCTCACCACCGGGCTGATCCAGCTCAGGACTGGCAGGAACCCCGCCGCCACGGCCAGCGCCCAGACCGGGGTCAGGAGGAGACCCGCCAACGCCATGGCCACCAGGAAACCAACCGCCGCGGACATGTTCCCGCGGGTATTCAGGTTCGATTCGATCGGCGGCATCGGATAGTGCCAGACCGCCCCCGCCCAGGAGCCCACCCCGGACGCCACCCCGAGGCCGCCCAAGGCCGCACCGATCTCGACCCCGGCCAAATCCCAGCGTCCGCTCCAGGCCAGGGCGAGCAGGCACAAGACCAACGCGCCTGGGACTAGAAAGAACCAGACGCCCAGCAGGCGGCCCCAGCGGTCTTCTCGTCCGCTCACCCCGGTGAGTATCTGTGTGGCCGCGGCCGAGCCGTCGTAACAGATCTCACCCATCGCGATTCCCAGCCCCGCCATCGCCATCAGGATCGGCGGTGCGATCACCGCCATCTCGGAACCGGAACCCATGCCCGCCATCGCCGTGAAGAGGAACGGGAGGAGTATCAGCGGGACCGCCTGCATCTTGCGGCGGGGGTCACGGCGCCAGTAACGCACCGTGCGTGCCGCGACCGCGCCAGCCGGAGTCGCCGGAAAGATCTTCTCCAGCCGGGCCGCACCCTTCGTCTTCTGGGCGCTGCCCCCGGACTGCAGCGGAGAGCTCAGCGCCCGATCGAGGAACCTCCCCCACAGTCTCCACAGCGTCCAGGACGTGACGGCGAACAACCCGCCCTTCGCGGCCACCACCGTCCACGCCCCGGACCAGACCTCTCCCGGCAAGGACCAGGCCCAGCCAAACGGACTCCAGCCCAGGACCACCGCCAGGCTGTCTAGGATTTGCACCGGGCTTCCGGTGCCGGGTCTAGCGCTGAACCAGCGGCCAGCGAACTGACTCCCAAGTGCCGGCAGGAAGGCCAACACCCCGACGACGATGAAAGAGGCCTCCCGGAAGCGCCTGGACGCCAGTGTCGCCGATATCGCCGCGGTGAGCGTCCGGGCGAGGAGCACAGCGAAAGCCAGGCCTGCCAGCCCGCAGCCGATCCCGAGGATCAGGGTC
Organism: Propionibacteriaceae bacterium; assembly: GCA_030528545.1. The sequence continues at coordinate 12,909 of JAUMYR010000049.1, read as the reverse complement.
AGGAGGCGCGCCGACCAGGCCACGATATAGCCGACGGTGAGGATCGAGGTGGCCACCCCGCCGATGGTGAAGAGGGTCGCCACCAGCAGTCCCGGTTGGAGCTCTCGGGCGCGGACTGGGAACAGCACGAAACGGGTGGGGGCAAGCGGATCATTGCTGCCCAGCAGCACCAGCGCCACCGGCCACATCAGGGTCACGAAACTGAACAGACAGGTCATGACCGACCCGATCTGGCCCACATCGCTCCCACGCAACAGGATCGCTGCACCGAGAAATGACATCAGCACCCCAGCCCCGAAGAAACTCACCACGGCGAGCGCGATGATCCTGCTCGTATCGCCGCGGTAGCTGCGCAGGGTCAGCTTGATCTGTAGCCGGGTCAGGAGCGCAACCACGACAGGCCCTCGGTGGAGGTGGCGCCGCCGACCAGTTCGACGAACCGGTCCTGAAGCGAGCGCCCGGAACGGACCTCGTCCAGCGTGCCCACCGCGAGTATCCGGCCGTGGGCGATGATCGCCAGCGCATCGCACAGTGACTCGACCAGTTCCATGACATGGCTCGACATCACGACGGTTCCGCCACCGGAGACGAAGTCACGCAGGATCGCCCGGATGGCCTGACCGGATACCGGGTCCACCGCCTCGAAAGGTTCATCGAGGACCAACAGCTTCGGGGCGTGCAGCAGGGCACATGCCAGCCCGATCTTCTTAGTCATGCCAGCCGAGTAATCGCAGACCAGCGTGTCGGCGTCTGGCTTCAGGCCAAGTACCGTCAGCAGGCTGTCTGAGCGGGCTTCGATGGTGTCTGCGTCCAGTCGGCGTAGCTGGCCCGCCATCCGCAGCATCTCCCGCCCGGTCAGCCGGTCGAACATCCTCATGCCATCGGGCAGGACGCCCATGAGTCCCTTGGCCCGAGCCGGATCAGACCAGACGTCGTGGCCGAGCACCAGCGCCGTGCCGTAGTCGGGACGCAGCAGACCGGTCGCCATCGACAAGGTGGTGGTCTTGCCAGCCCCATTGGGGCCGACGATGCCGAACATGGATCCGCCGGGGACCGTCAGCGACAAATTGTCCACCGCTCGTTTGGCGCCGAAACTCTTGCACAGGTTCAGCACCGCTAGCGCCGGAGCCGTTGGAGGTAGCGACTGGGTCATCACCACTCCACACTAGCCAAACATCGACCGGGCACCGCCCAGCGGCCGACAACATCGTGGGCAAAAGTCCATCTCATGTGACTCTTGCCCACGATGCGGTGAAACCGTCGGGAGGGCCTCAGCCCTTGACCGCCCCGGCAGTCATGCCCCGGACGAAGAACCGTTGCATGGCGAAGAACACCAGCATCGGCAGCGCCATCGAGATGAAAGCCCCAGCGGTGAGGAGCTCCCAGCCCTGTCCCTGGGTCCCCATAATGCCTGCTAGCGAGACGATGACCGTCTGGTTTCGCGCGTTGAGGAACAACAAGGCGATGAGCAGGTCGTTCCAGACCCAGAGGAACTGAAGGATCGCAAAGCCCGCGATCGCCGGCATCGACATCGGGAACACCAGCCGCCAGAAGGTCTGGTAGTGGGTTGCCCCGTCCATCTTCGCCGACTCAATGATCGATTTCGGCAGAGTGGACATATAGTTGCGCAGCGTGTAGATCGCCAGCGGCATGCCGAAGCCGGTGTGCAGCAGCCAAACCGCGACATACTGGCCCGCGATGTTGAGGCCGCGTGGGCCGAGGAGGTCCAGCATCGGCTGCAGCGACACCTGCAATGGGACGACCATGACCGCGACGATCGAAACGAACAGCACGTCCTTACCCCGGAAGTCGAGGAAGGCGAACGCGTATGCGGCGAAGGCTGCGAACATGATGGGAATGATCGTCGCCGGGATCGCGACGGCGATGGAGTTGATGAACGACATCCCCATGTCGGTTTTTTCGAAGACCCCGAGATAGTTCTGCAGGGTAAAGGCTGGCCGGAACAACGTCTCCCACCAACCAGACGTGTTGATGGCGTCGACGTGCCGGAAGCTGGTCACCAGCAGCCCGATGGTCGGGATGAGCCACAAGATGCACAGCAGAATCGTGACGATGATCGCGACCCAGCTCCGCTTATGCCCAGACTCGACAGCTTTCATCGCTCCTGCTCCTCACGCTTGAAGTGGCGAACCTGGTAGATCAGCACCGGGATGACTGCGATGAGCAGCAACACCACGATGGCCGAAGCCCGGCCGGCGTTCTGATTGACGAACAGTTCCTGGAAGAACATGTTCGCGATCACGTTGGTCTTGAAGTTGCCGTTCGTCATCACATAGACGATGTCGAAGATCTTCATGACCATGATGAAGACCGTCACGAAGACCGTAATCATGGTGCCCTTCATCTGCGGCACGATCACCTGGAAGAAGATCTTGGCTTCCGAGGCCCCGTCGATCCGGGCCGCTTCCAGTGTGTCCTCAGGGACGTTCTTGATCGCGGTCGACAGCAGCACCATGGCATAGCCGACCTGGAGCCAGACCACGATCACCATGAGCAGCAAGCTGTTGAGAGCCCCCGTTTCCACGGTGATCCAGGCCTGCGGTTCTCCACCGAAAGCCGCCACGATGGCATTCAGCAGACCGATCTGTTTTTCGCCGGACTGGAAATGATAGATAAACCGCCAGATCGTCGCCGCACCGACGAATGAGATCGCCATCGGTAGGAAGATCAGCGCCTTGGATATCTTCTCTCCCTTGGGTGACAGCCGGTCGGCCATCACTGCCACTATCAGGCCGAACACGAGGGTCGAGGCCGGGACGATCAGCAACCACAGCACGTTGTTCCAGATAGTCCGCAAAAACTCATCGGCGGTCAGCACATCGATGAAGTTCTGGAACGGTGCCACATAGGCCGTCGATTTTTCGTTAGCGAAGGAATAGTTGATCGTCTGGATCGTTGGGTAGAGCAGAATCAGACCAATGGTGAAGTAGCCCGGGAAAACATAGGCGTAGGGCATGAGAAACTGCGAGAGCCGCCCGGGCAGGCCGTTGATGAACAAATTCATGCTGGCAAAGAACGCGAGCGCTCCACCGATCCCGAAAAGCATCGCCAGCAGAGCTTGAATAATCTTATCCAGCACCAGCACGCCAACCGAGAACCACTGCGGATAGTAGGCGATCGCCAGGAAGGCGTTCCCCACGAACCAGCCGATGAGCAGCATGCCCGCCAAGCCCATCAGCGCCTGCGGCACATTAGCCCTTTGGATCGCTTTCGCGGCCGACAAATCGTGCGCGTCAGCCGCCACCTTATCGTTACCTGGTTTCATCATTTCGGCCAAGATTCTTCAATTTCAGCAGTAACCTGCTCGGCAGTCTTGACGCCTTGCACGAAGGACACCATGCCGCTCCAGAAAGAACCACCGCCGACAGCGTTCGGCATCAAATCGGATCCGTCATAGCGGAACACGCTCGCGCTGGTCGCCATCTTCGCGATACGCCGCGTCGTGTCGTCGGGATAGTTGCTCTCGTCGAAGGTCTTGTGCGGGGACAGCCATCCGCCCTTCTTCGCCCACTCCTCGCCGAACTTGTCGCTGGTCAAGAACTTCATCACCTCAATGGCGTCTGGGTCGTTACCGTTGAACAACGCCGCGATATCGCCGCCGCCCAGCATTGGCTGACCGGCATACCCGCCCTCATAGGTGGGGAAGGCAAAGGTCCCGACGGCCTGATCCAGATTAGACTTCACTTCCTCTGGGAACATGGAAGCGATGAAGTTGCCCTGGCGCATGAAGTAACACTTCGGCGGGGCCTCGAAGGCCGGATTCATGGTGGTGCCGAACTCGGTGCTAATCACGCCCTGAGCGCCACCGAAGGTGTTGCCCTCGGCGAGCGCGATCTTGCCGAACTCCTCGAAGGCCTTCACGATGCGCTCATCGTTGAATGGAATCTGGTGCTTGGTCCACTGGTCGTACACGTCCGGGCCGTACATCCGCAGGACCAGTTCTTCGATCCAGTCCGTCCCGACCCAGCCCGTGGCTGTTCCGGACCCCATGCCGATGCACCATGGGGTCACTCCCGTTGCCTTGATCTGATCCGTGATCTGAGTGAGCCCCTGAATCGATTCGGCCGAGGTCGGAAGTCCCAGTTTCTTATACGACTCCGGGTACCAGACGATCGATTTTACCGCCATCCGCATCGGAGCACCGTAGACCCGGCCGTTATAGCGTGCCGCGTCCAGGAAACCGGGAACGAGGGTAGAATTGATCGAATCGAAATCGAGATAGGTGTCGATTGGCTGAACCTTCTTTTCAGCAGCAGCCTCCAGCAACCCACCAGGTTGTGGGTATAGCGCGATATCGGGAGTGTCCCCCGAACGCAGCTTCGTCTTGATCAGGGTAGTAAAATTGTCGCTGTTGGAGTACTCGACCGTGATTCCAGACTTCTTTTGGAACTCGACCAAAGAGGCTTCAAATGCCGCTTTTTCGTCTCCGCCGAAGGCGCCGAAAATTGTGACCTTCCGGTCGCCATCCATTGTTCCACCATCAGCAAACCACTCTCCGCCTGCGCCGGCAGCGCCGCGCGGGTTTGGATCGTTGAGACATCCGCTTGTTGCGATAGTGAGAATCAAAACCCCCGCCAGCATCCTGACACGCCTTGCCGACCGGCTCATCGCTCTCCTTTCATGTGCCCCCCGTTGGGCTAAAGTAGAATCTATCGTGCCTTGAGTTCAGGCGCCTATAGTTAGACAAAGTTCGTCCCGCTGGGGCCGCCCACCCCGCTCGTGGGGATGGCTGGGCCGGATGGCTTCGAGTGACTCCAGGGAGCCGTTGATGGCAGTGTGCTATCGTCGGCGACCGCCAGGAGGATTTCAAGGCCCCAACGGCAGGTAGGGGCTGCGGTCCGGTAACGCTCGGGCTAGGTCCTGGTATTCCAACCCAGGGCGGTCGGCGCTCACCGGCCAAACTCGGCATTTGCTTGAGCACACCGAACCGGGACGGTGCCGGTATCAGAGGACTCAGCGCTGAGTCCCCAGCGGCGGTCACTGAAGCCTTTCCGGCCCCAGCAGGAGATAGCGGCCCACGGCTGGTTGGCGCACAGATATGAGGCTGTTTAGGCGCCCTCAGTCCTTCCTTCAGCGGCCCGAGAAGCTATTGGCGGAGGGGCTGGTGCGGTGTGGGGACAAGAGCCGTCCTCCCCACACCGCACCGTTGTCAACTCAGATCAGGCCCTGGGACGCCTGACGCGAGCGCTCGAACCGGGCCGCCACGTCCGCCCAGTTCACGACGTTCCACCAGGCCGTGACATAGTCGGCCTTCACGTTCTTGTATTGCAGGTAGAAGGCGTGCTCCCACATGTCCAGCTGCAGCACCGGCAGCTGGCCCACCGGCAGGTTGCCCTGCTGATCGAACAGCTGCATGATGTTGAGGCGCTGTCCGAGGGTGTCCCACACCAGCATCGACCAGCCGGAGCCTTGGATAGCGTTCGCGTTGGCGGCGAACTGCTTCTTGAACGCCTCGAAACCGCCGAAGAACTCCTCGATGGCGCACTCCAGGTCACCTGTGGGCTCGCCGCCGCCATCAGGGGACATGTTCTTCCAGAACACCGAATGGTTGATATGGCCGCCCAGGTGGAAAGCGAGATCCTTCTCTAGCTTGTTGATGGCGCCGAAGTTGCCGCTCTCTCGGGCCTCAGCGAGCTGGTCGAGCGCGGTGTTCGCCCCGGCGACATAGGCGGCATGGTGCTTGCTGTGGTGCAATTCCATGATCTCGGGCGCGATGTGTGGGGCGAGCGCTCCGTAGTCGTAGTCCAGGTCGGGCAGGGTATAAACGGCCATGTCTCCTCATTTCGAGCGTCGTGCTTGGTGTCCCCCATCCTAGGCGGACTTCAAGGGGCGGACCAGCGGCGAGCGCGCCGCGGCCCTCCGGGGAGGAGGAGGCGGCGTTGGCGGGCACACACGGCCGGTTCTCCCTCAACCAAGGAGAGTTCTGTCCGCCAGAGTGGCGCCTTTGACCTTGGCAAACTCCGTCAGCAGGTCCGAGGCGCCCATCGTAGCCTTACGGGCCGCGTCTAGATCGAGGACGATCTGGCCCTCGTGCATCATGACGAGACGGTTCCCCAGCCGGAGGGCCTGATCCATGTTGTGGGTGACCATCAGGGTGGTCAACTTGTGCCTGGCGACCGCCTCCGCGGTCAGCCGCGAGATAAGTTCTGCCCGAGACGGATCGAGTGCGGCGGTGTGCTCGTCGAGCAATAGGATCCGCGGCTCGACAAAGGTCGCCATGAGTAGGCTGAGCGCCTGGCGCTGCCCGCCGGAGAGCATACCGACGCGCATGGTCAGCCGGTCTTCCAAGCCCATCTCCAGGGTCGCCAGTTCGGAGCGGAACTGGGCCCGCCGCTTAGAGTTGACGGCCATTCCCAGCCCGCGGCGCTTTCCCCGGGTCAGAGCGATCGCCAGATTCTCCTCGATCGTCAGCCGCGGCGCGGTACCGAGCATCGGATCCTGGAAGACCCGCGAGACCAGCCTGGCCCGGAGGTGCTCCGGCGTCTTGGTCACCGGGACCGAGTCGATCAGCACCTCTCCCAGGTCGGCCCGATAGCGTCCCGAGATCACGTTGAGCAGAGTCGATTTTCCGGCCCCGTTGGAGCCGATCACCGTGACGAAGTCGCCCTCGTTGAGGGTCAGCGACAAGTCCCGCAGGGCAGTACGTTCGTTGATGGTCCCAGGGAAGAAACGTTTCGTGATCCGATCCACGGTAAGCATCAGACCAGAGCCCCTTCCTGGGCCTCGCGAGCCGCCAGCAACCGGCGCCGCTGTCGCCACGCCCGCAGCGGAGCCCAGCGTGGGATCAGAAGAGCAAGCACGACCAGCACGGCCGAGATCAGCTTCATATCGTTGGGATTGAGACCAGCAGACAGCGCGAGCTGGATGACCCCCCGATAGATCACCGAGCCGAGTATCGCCGCGACGATCGCCTGCCAGACCGCGGTCATGCCGAAGATCGCCTGCCCGACGATCACCGATGCCAGGCCAGCCACGATGAGGCCGATACCCATCGAGATATCGGCGAATCCCTGGTACTGCGCGATCACCGCGCCGCACAGCGCCACCAGGCCGTTGGACAGCGCCACTCCCACGATCTTGGTCGCCCCCACATTGATGCCCTGCGCCGCGGCCATCTCGGCGTTGTCCCCGACCGAGCGCATCGCCACGCCGTAGTTGGTGCCAAGGAACCAGTACACCATCGCACCGACGACGGCGGCGAATACCCCAAAGATCGCCACTGAAACCCAGCTGGACCGCAGCCCGTTGTCGAACAGGACCGACAGCAGCGTCTTCTCGCGCAACAGCGGAAGGTTGCTTCGTCCCATGATCCGTAGGTTGATCGAGTACAAAGCGATCTGGGTGAGAATGCCCGACAACAGCGGATTGATACCGCCCCAGGTGTGGAGTAGCCCGGTCACCACCCCCGCTAAGAGACCGGATGCCAGCGCCATCAGCGTCGCCAGCCACGGCGGGATCCCCGAGATGATGCCCACTGCGGCGACCGCCGCCCCGGTGGTGAAGGATCCATCGACCGTGAGATCGGGGAAGTCCAGCACCCGGTAGGTGAGGTAGACCCCAACCGCCATCACGGCATAGAGCAGGCCAAGTTCAAGCGCGATAGTCATACTCGAAGCTAGCCCTTGGGGATCGTCTTGGTGGCCCGCTTCAAGACCGCTTCCGGCAAGACCACTGCCTGTTCCGAAGCCGCCTTCGTGTTGAGCACCAAATCAAGGTCCTTCTGGGTCTCCACGGGCATGTCGGCGGGTTTGGCCCCATCCTTGAGGATCTTCACCGCCATCGCGGCAGCCTGCTTACCCTGCTTGTAATAGTCCAGCGACAGAGCCGCCGCCGCACCGCGCATAGCCGAATCGGTGTCGGCAGCGATGACTAGGCGCTTGTTCTTCTCCGCCACCTGGGCCAGCGACTCTATAGCGGTCACCACCGTGTTGTCTGTCGGCACATAGTAGGCGTCGACGGACAGCGACTCGGCCGCCTGCCCCACCTCGGAGGTGTTGATGACCGTAGCGGTCTTGATCTCCAGCCCGAGAGCGGGGGCCTCTTTCTGCGCCAGATCGACCAGCACCTGCGAGTTCGCCTCACTAGAGCTATACACGATGCCAACCGTCTTGGCCTCGGGCTTGATCTCCTTCAGCAGGGCGAGCTGCTCCTTCACCGGACTGAGATCGGACATGCCGGTGACGTTACCGCCCGGCTTCTCCCAGGATTCGACGACGCCCGCGGCCTTGGGGTCGGTGACCCCGGCGAACACGATCGGGGTGTCCTTGATCGACTGCGCCAGCGCCTGCACCGGCGGTGTCGCGATCGCGAGGTAGAGGTCCTTCTTGGAGGACGCGAAGGTGTTGGCGATGCTCGCCAGCGTCGCCTGATCCCCCTGAGGGTTCTTGAAATCGTAGTTATAGGAGATCCCCGCCTCTTTCAGGCCGTCCTCGAAGCCCTTCGAAATGGCGTCCAGTGCAGGATGCGAGAGGATCGTGACCGCGCCGATCTCGTAGGTCGTGGCCGATGAGGACGCCTCACCGGAGCTGGCCGGGCCAGTCGCCGCGCCGCCACAGGCAGATAACCCCAGCCCGAGGGCCGCAGCCACAGCCACGATGGATGCAAATCGCTTCATGAAACTCTCCCTCTTAGGTGCGTGTACACAAACTAGCCGAACCCTCCAGCAGAGTCTCCCGGCGACCGCCCACCGGACACGGCCACTCCGGCGCCGTTTCTCTTCACATGAGGCGGGCCCAAAGAAGCCTCCCGCCTTCTGTCAGAACTGACCCGGTTCCCGCCCTGGTAGGCCTGATGGCTACTACCAGCTGGCGGCCGCGCGGGACAGACCGGCATCGCGTCGGGCCGGGCGTGGGCCTTCCCGGGGACGCGGCGTCCCCAAAAACAGTTGTGCCCCGCCACTGGGGCGGGGCACAACTTACAGCGATCAGGCCTCAGCGCCCTCAGGCTTGGCGTTGACGAAGCCAGCCTTCTCGGCGGCCTCGACCGAGTTGAACCAGACCTCGGCGACCGTGCGGTCGTACCACGGGGAGCTCGGGGTATGGAACTTCATCGAGTCCTCATTGCCCTTGATGTCGTAGCCCTCCGGCGGGTTCTCGCCGCGATAGCCGCCCTCGTATTCGGCGGGCTTTGCCTCGTCCTCGACCGCCTCGGCGGCCTCAACGGCCTCCTCAGCCTTGGCCTCTTCCTTCTTTGCGGGCTTGGCCTCGGCCTTCGGCGCGGCCTTCTTGCCCGTGACCTTCTCGCGGTTCTTGCGGCTCTCCTCGACCGACTCGGTCACGATCTCGATGACGGCCATCGGGGCGTTGTCGCCCTGGCGGGGGCCAACCTTGGTGATCCGGGTGTAGCCACCCCTGCGGTCCTGCAGCGCCGGAGCGATCTCGTGGAACAGCGTGTGCGCGATGTCCTTGCTGCCGATCTGGGCGATCACCAGGCGCAGGTTGTGCAGATCGCCGCGCTTGGCCTTGGTGATGAGCTTCTCCGCGAACGGACGCAGGCGCTTGGCCTTGGTCTCGGTCGTGGTGATGCGGCCATGCTTGAACAGCTGCGCGGCCAGGTTGCGCAGGATGATCCGCTGATGGGTCGGGCTACCTCCCAGACGGGCGCCCTTGGTAGGTGTAGGCATTTCTTAGTTCTCCAGGTATAAACCGAGCGGGCTCGGTAGATCAGTACTGCTCGGTCTCGGCGAAATCGCCGTCGTCGTTCTCATCGTCGTAACGCTCGATCGCGCTCAGCGGGTCGAAGCCGGGCGAGGAGTCGCGCAGCGACAGGCCCAGGTTGTGCAGGGTCATCTTCACCTCGACGATCGACTTCGTGCCGAAGTTGCGGATGTCAAGCAGATCCTGCTCGGAACGCGCCACGAGTTCACCCACGGTATGGATGCCCTCGCGCTTGAGGCAGTTGTAGGAGCGCACCGTGAGGTTGAGGTCCTCCACCGGCAGCGACAGCGACTCGGCGAGCTGCTCGTCCACCGGCGAGGGGCCGATCTCGATGCCCTCGGCCTCGTAGTTCAGCTCACGGGCCAGGCCGAACAGCTCGACCAGCGTGCGCCCAGCCGAAGCCAGGGCATCGCGAGGGCGGATCGCCGGCTTGGTCTCGACGTCGATGATGAGGCGATCGAAGTCGGTGCGCTGCTCGACGCGGGTGGCCTCCACCTTGTAGGTCACCTTGAGCACCGGGGAATAGATCGAGTCCACCGGGATGCGGCCGATCTCGGAGTCCGGGTTCTTGTTCTGCACGCTCGACACGTAGCCGCGGCCCCGTTCGACCACCATCTCCATGTCGATCTTGCCGGTCTCGTTGAGGGTCGCGATGTGCATCTCGGGGTTGTGGATCTCCACCCCAGCCGGTGGGACGATATCCCCGGCGGTGACCGCCCCGGCACCCGACTTGCGCAGGTACATGATGACCGGCTCGTCCTCCTCGCTGGAGAGCACCAGGCCCTTCAGGTTGAGGATGATCTCGGTGACGTCCTCGACCACGCCGGGCAGGGTCGAGAACTCGTGCTGGTTGCCCTCGATCTTGATGCTGGTGATCGCGGCTCCCGGGATCGACGACAGCAACGTGCGGCGCAGCGAGTTGCCGAGCGTGTAACCGAAACCGGGCTCCAGCGGCTCGATGACGAAGCGTGACCGGTAGGTGTCGATCGAGGTTTCCGACAGAGTCGGACGCTGAGTGATGAGCATTGGTTGTTCCTTCCCGCACCAACCGCTATTTGAAGGTGCGATGAGGGCGCCCAGACCATCTGGGCGCCACGGTCGCGATTACTTCGAGTAAAGCTCGACGATCATCTGCTCTTGGACGTCGATCACGATCTGTTCGCGCGTCGGCAGCTGGTGCACGAGGATCCGCATCCGGTTGGGGCGAACCTCAAGCCAGCCCGGAACCGTGCGCTCGCTGTGGGTCTCGCGGGCGACGACCAGCGGATGCAGGTTCAGCGACTTCGGCGCGACGTCGATAACGTCGTACTGGCTGACCCGGTAGCTGGGGATGTTCACCCGCTTGCCGTTGACGAGGAAGTGCCCGTGGACGACCAGCTGGCGGGCCTGGCGACGGGTCGCGGCGAAACCGGCGCGGTAGATCACGTTGTCCAGGCGCGACTCCAGGATGCGCAGCAGCGCGTCGCCGGTCTTACCGGGCACCCGGTCGGCCTCTTCGTAGTAGCGGCGGAACTGCTTCTCCAGGACGCCGTAGGCGAAGCGTGCCTTCTGCTTCTCCTTGAGCTGCAGCGAATACTCGGAGTCCTTCGTCCGGCCCCGGCCGTGCATGCCGGGAGGGAAGGGGCGGCGTTCGAACGCCTTGTCATTGCCGACCAGGTCGGTCCCGAGACGACGGGACTTCTTGGTCAAAGGGCCGGTGTAACGAGCCATTTTGGTAGTTGTCCTTTACTTCTCGGGGTTAGACGCGACGACGCTTCGGCGGGCGGCAACCGTTGTGCGGCACCGGGGTGACGTCGGAGATCGTGCCGACCTCAAGGCCCACGGCGCCCAGCGAACGGATGGCGGTCTCACGGCCAGAGCCGGGACCCTTGACGAACACGTCGACCCGCTTCATGCCGTGCTCCATGGCGCGACGGCCAGCGGCCTCGGCCGCCATCTGCGCGGCGAACGGCGTGGACTTGCGCGACCCCTTGAAGCCGACGGTGCCCGCGGAAGCCCACGAGATCACGGCTCCGGTGGGATCGGTGATCGAGATGATGGTGTTGTTGAACGTTGACTTGATGTGAGCCTGTCCGGCTGCGACGTTCTTCTTCTCCTTGCGGCGCACCTTGGTCTTGGCGGCGGCCGCTTTGCGGCTTGCAGTAGCCATAAGTCTTGTTTCTCCTGAGTCCTATTCCTGGCTCACCGCGTGCGGTTAGCGGGCCTTCTTCTTGCCAGCGACGGCCTTCTTCTTGCCCTTGCGGGTGCGAGCGTTCGTCCGCGTGCGCTGACCGCGAACGGGCAGGCCACTGCGGTGACGACGACCTTGGTAGTTACCGATCTCGACCTTGCGGCGGATGTCGGCGGCGACGCTGCGGCGAAGATCACCCTCGACCTCGTAATTGGCCTCGATGTGATCGCGCAACGCGACGAGTTGTTCGTCTGTGAGCTGGTGGACGCGGATGTCGCCACTGATGCCAGTGGCGGCGAGGGTTTCGGCGGCCCGGGTCTTACCGACGCCGAAGATGTAGGTGAGGGCGACCTCCAGGCGCTTTTCGCGCGGCAGGTCGACACCAATGAGGCGTGCCATATGGCGTTCCTTTCTCAATCCGGCCCGATCTGGTGACAGATCCGTCTAGGACCGCGAAGGTCTGGCGCGTGACGCGTCCCCGGTGCCTTGTGGCCCGCGGTATCGACCGCGAGTCCCCGGGGCCTTGGCCTTCGTCCAAGGGCGGAATCGAGTGAACTCGACCTTGCGTGCACGTTGTTTTCAGTTGTCTGGCGGTTTGGGAGACGTCCCGTTCCGCGATGCTCTGCGTCAGCCCTGGCGCTGCTTGTGGCGCGGGTTGTCGCAGATCACCATCACGCGACCGTGCCGGCGGATGACCTTGCACTTGTCGCAGATCTTCTTGACGCTCGGCTGAACCTTCATTCGAGCACCCTTTCAATCGGCGAGGAGGGCACAGCGGTGCCCACTTCTGTGGTGATGAGCTACTGGTTACTTGTGGCGGTAGACGATGCGTCCGCGAGTCAGGTCATAGGGAGAAAGCTCGACGACAACCCGGTCGCTGGGAAGGATGCGGATGTAGTGCTGACGCATCTTCCCAGAAATCGTCGCGAGAACCTTATGGCCGTTCGGCAGCTCAACCCGGAACATCGCGTTGGGCAGCGCTTCGACCACGGTCCCCTCTAGTTCGAGGGCTCCCTCTTTCTTTGCCATGTACTCTCAATCGTTGTGGATCTTGCCCACGGA
>JAUMYR010000306.1 GCA_030528545.1 Propionibacteriaceae bacterium | reverse complement strand
GAAACGGGGAATGGTCATTTCGTGACTCCCAACTCGTCGAGCGTGGATTCCAGCAGTTCCACGACATCCATGCCAGCGAACACCGTGCCATCGATCAGACCAGAGGTGTCGGCATCGCCGACTTCCTTGATATTGCCAGCGAGCAGCACCTTGGAGACCCCGGCTTCCTTCAGGGCCTTGGCTACGGGCAGAGCCTGCTCGGCGTAGACCCGTGCGCTGGAACAGAGCACGGCCACCTTGGCACCATCGAGATGCTCGGCCACGTTCTCCGGGGTGGCCCCCTCAATCAGCGGGGTGGCGATGCCGGCCACCTGGAACACGTTCGAGGTGAACCCTTCCCGGGCGCCGAAGTCGCGGCGGGTGCCTAGACAGGCGAGGACGACCTTCGCGCCGGTCCCGGCGGTGCGGTCGCGCAGCCCCTCGAACACCTCGGCGTCCCGCACGACCTTGAGCCCACCGTAGACGGGGGCCTCGGGACGGGGTTTGGTGTCCAGCGGCTTCTCGTACATGTTCGGGAACATCGACACACCGGTGAGTGGCACCGACCGGTTGGCCAGCAGCTTGGCACGGTTGGCGACGGTCTCGGCGATCTGGGCCGCGATCGTGCCATTCGCCACGTTCGCCGCCATGCCGTCCGCGTCCACCTGGCCAAAGAGCTCCCAGGCGGCTTCGGCCAGCTGCGCGGTGAGCGACTCGAGGTACCAGCCGCCGCCGCCCGGATCGTTGACCCGGCCGATATTCGACTCCTCGGCGAGCACCACCTGGGTGTTGCGCGCGATGCGGCGACTGAACGCATCCGGGAGACCCCAGGCGGTATCGAAGGGCAGGACTGTGATCGTCTCGGCCCCGCCAGCCGCGGCCGCGAAGGTCTGGATCGTGGCCCGAAGCATGTTCACATAGGGGTCGTCCCGGCTGATCTGCCGCAGCGAGGTCACGGCGTGTTGCCGGGCGCCGCGCTTGTCCTCGGTCACACCGATAACCTCACCGACGCGGGACCACAGGGTGCGCAGCGCACGCAGGCGGGCCATGGTGGTGAACTGGTCGGTGGTTGCCGAGACCCGGAAGATCATCGAACTGAACGCCTCGTCCAACTCGACTCCAGCGTCCGCGAGTGCACGAACGTACTCAAGTCCGGTCGCGATCGCGTAAGCCAGTTCCTGGACATCGCCAGCGCCCGCGTTGTGATAGATGGTCGAGTCTGCCACCAGGGCGCTCACCCGGGGATACGCCGCGGCCAACTTGTGGGCGGTCACTGCGGTGGCCAGATCTGGCGTGGTTCCGTGAATAGCAGCAAGACCGATCGGGTCGACGCCAAGGTTCCCGGCGAGGGCCTCAGCCTGCTTGCCGGAACTCTCGAAGACCCCCAGCAAAGCCTTGGCCGCCGCGATTTGGTCGGTGCGTGAGGACACCGACACCGGCGCCAGATCCAGCAGAACGTCGGCTAGGACCGCGCCCAGGTCTTGCGGCGCGACGGCATCTGGATCAAGGCGTACCCATACTGAGGTGCCACCGCGCTCAAGGTCGGTTAGAACCGCAGCGCGGCTCACCGCAACGTCGGGATCCTCGTGCAACTGGCAGACATCCCAGGCCTCCATTGCCCCAGTGCGGACGGTTGTTCCGCGGGTGTAGGGGGAGGAACCTGGATAGCCTTGCCCGTCGACTGCATCGTCAATGGTGTACAACGGCTTGATCCGCAGGCCGTCGACGGTGACGCTGTGCAGGCGCTTGTAGGCCTGCTCAATCGTGAGTTCCTTACCTTCTGGGCGACCCCGGTTGAGGA
>JAUMYR010000048.1 GCA_030528545.1 Propionibacteriaceae bacterium | reverse complement strand
GATGTCGTCAACCTCCGTGTGGCGACCCAGCGTCCGCGTTGTCGAACCCACCCGGACCGCGGTATGCCTGGTCAGTTCCGTGATCTCGAATGCCAGCCCAGCAGCACGCGCCGCTTTGCGGATCTTGTCGAGGACCGCCTTGCGCTTCATAGAACCAGTCTAGCGCCACTAGACAATGTTGTCAACCCGGACTAGACACAACCTAAGGAGAGTGCCAGACATGAGCCGCTATGCATTCCTCGCCGAAGCGCTACGGATCATCCCCGACGAGTGGGAGCTCCTACGCAGCGTCGGACCCGCCAGCCTGCGCACATCACACCCCACAGCGGGCACAACCGCCGGAGCCCACCCACCCCTCAACCTCACCGTCGTGCACCTCCTCGACACCACCCGCCCGAGCGACTGGTGGGGTCTCGACCCCCGCAGCGTCCACGTGAGCGACCTCGCCCCACTCGCGATGCTCGAATCCTGGTCCAGAGTGATCCACGAAGACGCGATGGAACTAGGGCTGGACTACCCCGACCTCACCGACCCCGCCACCATCGCCACCGAATGCGCATGGCTCCTCGCGATGCTCGACTACGCCTGCGCCCAGCAGTGGGTCACCGAAATGGCGCGCGACATCGCCACCCTGCGACACAGCCTCCGTACCGCCCTCGGCGACCGAATCCCCCCAGCCCGAACCTGCCTAGCCTGCTCCAGCCCACGCTCCGCGGTCTACACCCACGCCGACACCCGGATGGTGTGCCTCGAATGCGAAGCATCCTGGGACTCAGGACGCACAGCCCCCACCCAGCCCCCGACACCACCAGAAGCCCCCGTCACCATCCCCACCGCCGCAGAGACCCTCGGCCTAAGCCACTGGACGATCCGCTCATGGATCACCCGCAACAGGCTCCCCCACACGCACGACGGCCACGGACGGCTCACGGTCCGCATCAGCGACGTCGAACATCTCCGCAACGCCACCCGCTTGCAAAACCACACGCTTGTGACTAGGCTGCACAATTGAAGCGGGCGGAGCATGCCCGCAAGAAAGCCCCCAAGGCACACACCGCCTGGGGGCTTCGTGCTACCCAGGAGGTGCCCATGCCCAGCGCACCGCCACGCCGCTGCGCCCACTGCCACCAGCTCGTAGCCGGACGCTGCCCACACTGCGACACCGCCTGGGTACGCAAACCCGCCAGCTGGCGGCGCAACAGCACCAGCGACCCACGCTGGCGCAGCACCCGAACCGAACGGCTACGCATCGACCCCTGGTGCCAGCTCTGCGGAGACGTAGCCACCCAAGCCGACCACCTCGACGGCACCGACTACACCGACGACAGCGGCCAAGGAACCAGCTGGCTCAACATCGACATGACCCGCAGCCTGTGCCAGAGCTGCCACCAGCAACGGACCGCCAGGCAAGGAAACGACGCTAAGCGCCGAAAAGATGCCCGGGGGTACCTGGGGTAGGGCGAGGCCCTGAAAGGCGCTCAGCGTGGCGCACAGGGCGCGGGAGGGGGCGTTCACGCCTCATGGTGGCACCACCCAGCCCGCGCGGGCAGTCCCGCACGAAATATCTCACATCCCAAAGGCCCCTCAGCGAGAGGAGGTGCGCATGGCGTCCCCGGCGAGCGCTGGGCGCACTCCCCGCCCCACGCACCTGCGGATTCTCACCGGTCGCGGGGTGCGCAAGGATGGGCTGCCAACAGATTCCGGTGGGCGCCCTATCCAGCCAACACCTAACTTCGGGCGGGGTGTGCCGGACAAGCCGGAGGGGTTGTCCGGTGACGCCTCGTGGCTGTGGGACCGGGTGGTTGAGCAGATGACCACCATAGGGCTGCTGAAACCGGTAGACGCGGCAGCGCTAGAGGTGGCCTGCGAGACCTGGGCCAGGTGGCGGGAGGCGGCCCGGCACCGCCACGAGAACGGGTTGCTGGGAAAGAACTCGCAAGGCGTGGTGGCCGCACCATGGGTCGGAATCGAGGAGCGTGCGAGCAAAGACTTCCGGGCATGGGCGGCTGAGTTCGGGCTGACGCCAGCAGCTGAGCGGCACCTGCCGAACGAGGGGGCTACGGATGGAGGTGACAACCCCTTCTGAGGCGCGCATCCCCTCGCGATCGGTGCTCCGCCGCCTCAAGCTGAGCCCTGAGGTGGCGTGGTATCTGCGGACGCGAGGCTATGAGCTACCCCGGCACCCGCCGTTGCACAAGACCCCTGAGGGTGGGTCGCTCAAGGCATCCGTGTTCGACCCCGAGCGGGTGGACCGGGTCTTGCGGAGCATGGCCGCCCTGCGCCACACGCAGGGGCGCCTGGCGGGTAAGCCGCTCGTCCCTGACTCGTGGCAGGTCGCTTACTTCCTGGCGCCGGTGTTCGGCTGGGTACGCGAGAACGAGTTCGGCACGATGGTGCGGGTGGTGAGGACCGCATTCATGGAGGTGCCGCGCAAGAACGGCAAGTCGACGTTGAGCGGCGGACTAGGCCTCTACCTCACCGGGGCGGATGGGGAGTTTGGCGCGCAAGTCATTGCCGCCGCATCCACGAAATCGCAGGCTGGGTTTGTGTTCCAGCCCGCGAAGCGCCTGGTCGAGAAGTCCCCGCAATTGCGGGGACGCTTCCGCCCACTGACGGACAAGATTGAGCATGTCCGCTCCGGCTCGGTGTTCCAGGTGATCTCTTCGGCCGCCGACGCCCAGCATGGGGCCAACATCCATGGCGCGGTTGTGGACGAATTGCATGTCCACAAGAAGCGCGACCTAGTGGACACGATCGAATCCGGCACGGGTTCTCGCGAGCAGCCGCTGGTGATCTTTATTACCACCGCGGACGCATCCCGGCCGAACACGATCTACGCCGAGAAACGGCACACCGTGGAACAGCTGGCCCGGGGTGTGCTGAAGGACCCATCCACCTTCGGTGTGGTGTTCGGCCTCCCTGACGATGCTGACCCGCTGAGTTTGCGGAATCTGGAGATCGCGAACCCGGGCTATCCGATCAGCCCAACCCGAAGTTTCCTGGAAACCGAAATCACCAAGGCGCGGTCCTCCCCGGCGCTGCTGGGACGCTTCAAGCGCCTCCACGCCGGGATGCGCACCCGACAGGTGACGGCCTTCCTGGATCTTGCAGCCTGGGACCGGAACGCCGGGGCCAAGATCACAGAGTCCGACCTGGGTGGGCGCATGTGCGTTGGTGGTCTCGACCTGGGGTCGACCTCGGACCTGACAGCACTGTGCTGGCTGTTCCCGACGGGGCACGAAACCTACGACGCCCTATGGCGGTTCTGGACACCGGAGGAGAACCTTGACAGCCTGGACCGGCGCACGGCCGCCGCGGCCTCCCGCGAGTGGGTCCCCCAGGGGTGGCTCAGCCTCACTCCTGGCAATGTCACCGATTACGACTTCGTTGAGCAGCAGATCCTCCGTGACGCTGGCATGTTCAGCGTGCAGGCGCTCGGTACCGACATGTGGGGAGCTCAGCAGGTCGTCAACAACCTCCTCGCGGCAGGCCTGCCCGTGGTCAGGGTGCAGCAAGGCTTCCAGACGCTGAGCCCGGCCCTGAAAGAGGTTCAGCGTCTCATCCTCAAGGGGAAGCGAGGCCACCCCCACATCAGGCACGGCGGTAACCCGATCATGCGTTGGATGGTCGACAACCTTGCTGTCGCGACGGACGCCGCCGGGAACGTCAAGCCCGACAAGGCACACTCCGGCGACAAGATCGACGGCGTATCCGCCCTCACGAACGCCATTTCGGAGCTAATCAACGGTAATTACACCCCCTCGGTGTACGAGACGCGGGGGGTGGACACGGTCTAGGAGGGGAGCCGATGGGCTTCTGGGACTTCTTGAGGCGCCCCGTCGCATGGTTCAGCCCACGTGTGCGCTACCTCGGCATGGGCGAGATCGCGGACATGATCGGGCAGATGAGCCCAGCGAGAATGTACCGCGAGCAGTCATCTCTTCGCACGGTGACGTCGTTCCTGGGACGCAACGTCGCCCAACTGGGCATCCACATGTATGAACGCGTCTCAGACACCGACCGCAAGAGGATGCATGGCGGGGTTGCGCGGTTGCTCGGACTACAGCCCAACCCGCACATGACCGCCTATCAGCTGGTGTACTCCCTCGTCGTCGACAAGGCACTCTACGACGCCGCCTACTGGCTGCTGCGGGAGTCCCCCCAGGGGTGGGCCATTTACCGCCTCCCCCCATCGTGGGTAGACCCGGTACCCAAGGGCGCCTGGGGCATCAAACGCTACGACGTGTGGCTGGGCGATGAAGCAATCGAGTTCGATCCGGAAGAGATCGTCTGCTTCGGCGGGTACGACCCGGCCTCGACCACCAAGGGCTCCTCGGCGGTGGTGTCCCTCAAGGACACACTGCTGGAGCAGATCGAAGGGTCGAAATACCGCCGCCAGGTGTGGACCCGGGGTGGGCGGGTGAGCGCCATCATTGAGCGCCCCAAGGATGCCAAGAACTGGTCCGATGCAGCACGGGACGCATTCCGGGAAGACTGGTATGCGAAGTTCACTGGCGACGGAGCCCGCGCCGGAGGCACACCCATCCTGGAAGATGGGATGACGCTCAGGCAGATCGGGTTCTCCGCCCATGAACAGCAGTGGGTGGAGAACCTCAAACTCAGCCTGGCGCAGGTGGCCTCCGCGTTCCACGTCAACCCCACCATGGTTGGCCTGCTGGACAACGCCAACTTCGCCAACGTGCGCGAGTTCCGCAAGATGCTCTACGGGGAAACCTTGGGGCCGATCCTCGCCGAAGCCGAACAGGTCATGAACGCCTTCCTGCTGCCCCGGCTTGGACTCACGCCCGAGACCTACGTCGAGTTCAATATCGGCGAAAAGCTCCGGGGCAGCTTCGAGGAACAAGCCGCGGTGCTGAGCTCGTCCACCGGTGCGCCGTGGATGACCCGGAACGAGGCCCGGGCACGGCACAACCTCCCAGCACTCGAAGGAGGGGGCGACCTGGTCGTTCCCCTGAATGTCCTCATTGGGGGGCAGGCCTCCCCCAGGGACTCTGGGGAGCAGAACCGCAACGCGCTACCTACCCCCGGACGAAGAGCCGGGAAACCGAACCGAAGGTAGCTGAGATTCTCCGCCGGAATCTTGCACACCAGCGGGGCTGGGTGCTGGAGCACCTCGACGGCCAGTGGTGGGATGAGCAAACGTTTGACCGGAACCTCGCGGGCGATCTCCTGCGCGTCAGTGTGCTCACGGCCTCAGCTGCGGCACGTGACGCCCTAGCGGCCGCGGGGGCAGACCCGGACAGCTACGACGAGCTACGCACCATCGCCTACCTGACCAAACGCTCAAAGTCAGACGCCAAACGGATCAACGCACACACCTACACGATGATCGCGGACACCCTCGACCAGCTCGCCGAGGATGACGACCCTGAGGACGCAGTGGGTCACGTCTTCGATGTGGCGGAAGACTCCGGCGCCGACCGGCTCGCGGCAGGCATCACCACCGGGATCTCAGCCTGGGGTGTAGGGGAGGCTGGGCGGCAGTCTGGCGCCGCGACAAAAACCTGGCGCGTCACCTCAGGGAACCCGCGCTCATCACACGCCGCTCTCGACGGTGAAACCGTCCCCCTGTCCGCGGCGTTCTCCAACGGCCTCATGTGGCCTGGCGATGGTGGCGACCCGGACGAGGTCGCCAACTGCCGCTGCGAAATGACCATCAACCTCTAAGGGGTGCCCGTGAAGACCAAGTACTGCAAGGCCAAGATCAAAACCCTCGGCGAGAACCTCACCGAAGGGCAGTTCCTCGTCTATGTCTCGACGTGGACGAGGGAGCCGGACAGCTACGGCGACATCGTCAAGAAGGGGGCCTTCGCGGCCTCCCTCGCCCGCTGGAAGGAGTCGGGGCGCACCATACCGGGGCTATACGGGCACCGCATGGACGATCCAGACTTCTTCGTCGCGGGCGCTATCGACGCCACCGAAGACGACCATGGGCTGCTGATCCTCGGAGAGTTCGATCTGGACAACCCCAAAGCCCGACAGCTCTACCGGCTCGTCAAGGGTGGGCGTATCGCAGAGATGAGTTTCGCCTACGACGTCCTTAGTGAGGGCAAGGTCAAGCTCGACGACGGACGCACCGCCAACGAGCTGCGTGAGCTGGAGATCTATGAGTTCTCCTTCGTCCCCGTTGGGGCGAATCGGGACACCTCAATTGAGGCCGTCAAGGGTGTCTGCGCCGCATGCCGCCTCAAAGAGGGCCGAGTCCTAGCTCAGAAGCACATCGACTCCTTGCGCGGTGCGCAGGAAGCCATCGGCACGGTGATCGCCGCAGCCGAGGCACAACGAGAAGACCAGGGTAAGGCCAGCGCGCCGGAGCCGGAGGAAGGGAAGGATGAGGAGCCCATAGGGGTCAAGTCCAGCAGCCCTGACAGCCCATGCCGCACGTCCGCCGATGCGTACCTGGCGCTCATCACGACCATGGAAGAAGGGATGTAATGAACCTCAAGGAAGAACTCGCTGCCGCGCTCAAGGCGGCACGAGACATCGCCGAGAAGGCGAAGGCGGAAGGCCGTGGGCTCACCGACGAGGAAGTGGCGGCGTTTGACGCCAAGCTCGCCGAAGCCGACGCGCTCAAGGCCAAGATCGCGAATGCCGAAGCCTCCGAAGAACGATTCGACCGCCTCAACGCGCTGCTGGGTCAGAAGGACCGGGCCGAGGGCGGTAGTGCGCAGGCAAAGAGCCTGGGCGATCACTTCGTCAAAGAAGCCAGCGGCCAGTTGCGGCGCCTGCGCACCGAGGGAGGCTACACCGTAGCCACCAGCGAGTATCTCGGCGCTAAAGCCAATACCGACACCCATTCGACTCCAGCATCGCTGGCAGACCTGCTCACCGACGTAGACCGGTCCTTTGTCCGGGCCTACCGCAGGCCGACTGTCGCCGACATGTTCGGCGCTGGACGCATCGAGGGCAATGCTGTCATGTACTTCGTCGAAGGCGAATTGGAAGGCAACTTCGAAGCCGTCGCCCCGGGCGGCCAGAAGCCGCAGATCCACATCACCGACCCCACGGCGAAAACCGACACCGTCAAGAAGATCGCCGGGTTCTTCGATGTCCAGGACGAAATGGTCGAAGACGCTCCCTTCATGGTGAGCGAGATCAACAACCTAGGCCTCTACAAACTGATGCTCGCCGAAGAAGACCAGCTTCTCAACGGCAATGGCTCAGGGGCAAACATTGACGGTGTCCTCAACCGCTCGGGCATCCAGACGCACGCCCAGGGGGCTGGCGGGGACACCGTCGCCGACGCCCTATTCAAGGCCATGATGAAGATCTCCACCGCGACCGGACTCCAGGCCGACGGCCTGATCATCAACCCGGTCGACTATGAGGCGCTGCGCCTGGCCAAGGACAGCAACGGCCAGTACTACGCGGGCGGCCCGTTCACCGGACCCTACGGCAACGGCAACGTGCTCATGCAGCCCGGCCCGTGGGGCCTGCCGACCGTGGTGTCGGTTGCGGCGAAGCCGAAGAACCCGATCGTCGGAGCGTTCAAGCTGGCCACGACCGTGTACCGCAAGGGCGGCATCCGGGTCGAGTCCACCAACTCCGACCAGGGCAAGTTCACCACGAACGTGGTGACGACCCGGATCGAGGAAAGGCTCGCACTGGCAGTCCGTCGCCCCTCCGCGATCGTCAAGCTGACGCTGCAGTAAGAAAACCCACCCGCCCAACCCCTTTGGGGCGGTGCGCACGACTCCAGCGCACCGCCCCAGCCACCAAGGAGAAGCGCTATGCGTGAATACCTACTCACCAAGGACGGCGTGGACTACACCCTGCTCCTAAGCGACAGCGACGCCGAACGGCTGGGGGCAACCCCCCTCGACGACGAAGCGGCAGAAGACCTGGCGAAGCCGAAGCGGGCCCAGCCGCCCAAGAACAAGGCCCGGGCATGAGCCAGGATGCGTTCGTCGCTGCCGTCCAGGCCCAGGGTGTGCCGGAGTTCGAGGCCCAGGCCGCCGTCGCAGCAGTGCGGTCCTATTGCGGGTGGCACGTCATCCCACCCCGAACCAACCCCACTGTGCGTGGTCCTGGCGGACATCTGGGCTACACCGCCGAGGAAGCAGCAGACGTGGTCCTCGTAGCCCGCTCCCTCGGCCGCGGGGCATCTACCGCCTCGGGCGGTGTGGACCGTGAGCAGGTTGGGTCGGCGTCGGTGGAGTGGGCAGCCGGGGCCGCATCCGGCGCCCTCACCGGACACCACCGCGCGATCCTCGACCCCTACAAAACCCCACCGTTCGCATGAGGAGGGACGATGCCGGTCTCATTCGCCACCGAGGTGATCCACGCCATCAACCCAGCACGAACTCGGGACGTGCGAGGGAACGTGATCCTCGACTACGACACCCCCGCCGAGCGGATCACACTGACCGGGTGCTACTCGCAGCCTGGGCCCTCCCCCGAAGTCATCGGCACGGGCCGCGACGTCACCCACATCGTGCGCACCCTCTACGCACCGCACGGTTCCGGACTCGGACACCACTGGGCGGTCGAACTCGACGGCACCCGGTATCTCACCGACGGCGAGCCGCTGCCCCTGAGGTCACCGACGGGGAGGGTGTCCCATGATGTGATCCCCCTCGCGAGGTGGGCATGATGCCCGCGGTCATCAAAATCGAGTTCAACTCAGCCGGGTTCGCCGCCGCATTGAAAGACCCCAAGACTCTCACCGCAGTGACAGCGATCGCCCACCGGATCGCTGCTGCCGCCGGGGAAGGGTTCGAGGTGAAGTCATCGATCGGACGCAACCGGGCAAGGGCCGCTGTTATCGCCGCAACCCCAGCGGCACGCAGGGCCGAAGCGGCCGATAAGGTGCTGACCTCAGCGATCGGTGCAGGACATGGCTAGACAGCGCATCGAACCCGCCCAGGCGGAGAACCTCGTCATCGCCTACCTGGCCAGCCAGATGCCCGGCGCCGACATCGTCGGGCGACGCACGGGGAACCCACGGCACAGGCAAATCCAGGTCCGAAAGACCGGGGGCCGCCCCGCCGATCCTGCGACCGACACGGCACAGGTCACCATCACCGCATGGGGGCTAAGCCCGCAGGATGAAGACGAAACCGAACGGTTCGCCAACCTTGCGCTGAGCTGGCTGCGGATAGCCGACCTCACCGGCGTTATGGCAGGCACCTACTGCCGCAACCTCAAAGTGCTCTCCACCCCCTACCCAGACCCCGACCCGGTGACCGGGTGCGCACGCTACAGCTGCACCCTCACCCTTGACCTGCGCGGCACCATCCACGCCGCATAGCTAGGAGGAAACTATGGCCATTGACGCCACGAAGGTGCTCGCGGGTGCACCAGACCAGCTGGTGACCGGAGCAATCCTGTCCGCCCCACTGTCAGTATCAGTGCCCAGCGACACCCAGATGTACGGAGACACGTTCACCGGATTCAAAGACTCCGGGTATGTGTCCGAAGAAGGGCTGACCATGAGTCTGTCCAAATCCTACGAGCTCATCAAGGACTGGTCGCGAGCCGTCGTGAAACGGATCTTGAACGAGTTCGACGGCACCATCAAATACACCCACCTGGAACTCAGCGAGTTCTCCCTCAAAGACACCTTTGGTGACGACCACGTCAGCGTCACGCCCGCCACGAGCAGCGCTGGCACTCGCTACAAGGTGGAGATCGGTGCGCACGACCTGCCAACCAAGCGTTACGTCTTCAAGATGAAAGACGGCCCCGCGAAGGTCCGCATCCTGGTACCCCACGGCGTACCAACCGAACTGGAAGACACGACCTTCTCCCGAGGGGACGCCATCAAGCTGGGCGTCACGCTGGGCTGCCAGCCCGACGCGCACGGCAACTCGATCTACATCTTCCTCGACGACGGCATCAAAACCGCCTAATAAGCCCCTCGGGTGGGTCCACGGCCTCGCACCCACCCGAGGCCAGAACAGTGAGGCCACCGTGATCGTTGACATCCCCACCGAGGTGGGACCCAAGTTCCGCTTCCGCGTCGGCGACAACAAAAAGGTCTGGAAACTCCCCAGCCTCAACGACCTACCCATCGGCATCAAGCACACCCTCGGCGCCGCCATAGAACCGATCCAGAAAGCGCAGCAGGCAGGCACCAAGCCCACCATGGACCAGCTCGCCGCTCTCGGCAACGCGCAGATCGCGCTCCTGGACCGCTACTGCCCCGGACTGCTCGACGTAGCCAGCGAGAAGGACCTTGGACGAATCCTTCAAGCATGGGCCCAGCATTCCGGGATTGACGTGGGGGAATCGCAGGCCTCTGCGCTCTAATCGAGGAACACGCAGAGGCCATCGAGTACGAACTGATGCGGGTGGGGTGCCGGTTGCGCTGGCTCGGCACCGGACGGACCACCTGGACCGATGTGCGGGCTGTCGTCCGGCACGCCGGTCCTGACTCAGCCATCGTCCGCGCACTCCGCGGCCACCCCTGGTCTGACACAGAATGCCTCCTCGCTCTCATGGCCGACAGCCTCGCCGAAGCGAACTGGCAACGGCAAGGCAAGAAGGGCGCTACCCGACCTAAACCGGTACCCCGGCCATGGCAGCAGGCGGAAGAGAAACGCATCGGGAAAGACCCCATCCCGGTAAGCCAGTTCAACACCTGGTGGGACTCCAACTAACCCAAAGGCGGTGAGTCATGGCCGACGCGATCGAACTGGCGGTCGCCTACATGCAGGTCGTCCCATCGCTGGCGGGCGGGCAGGGCAAGCTGACCGAGCAGATCCTGCCCGCCGTCGAGGGCGCAGCCGAGAAGTCGTCCAAGTCCTTCGGGGACAAGTTCTCTGACGGCCTAGGGCGGCTCGGCGGGGCAAAAGCAGTCGCGGCCGGGATCGGGGCGGGTGTTGTCGCCGGGTTCGCCGGACTCTACCGGGTTGGTGAAACCTTCGATGAAGTCGCTGACACTATCCGGGTCGGCACCGGAGCCAGCGGAGCAGCTCTCGAAGGACTCACCACCGTCGCCAAGAACGTCGGCCGCAACGTCCCCGCCGAGTTTGGCCGAATCGCCCCCACCGTCGCCGACCTCAACACCCGGCTAGGGCTGTCCGGCGACGCCCTGGAACGGGTCGCCTCCCAGTACCTGGAGGCCGGGCGCATCCTCGGCCAAGACGTGGACATCCAGAAAACCTCCGCCGCATTCACCACCTTCGGGATCAAGGGCGGCGAGGTCGAACACGCCATGGACGCCCTCTTCCGGGTCAGCCAGGCCACGGGCGTCGGGATGAACGATCTCGCCCAGAAGGTCCAACAGAACGCACCAGCATTCAAGACCCTCGGCTTCTCCTTCGCAGACAGCGCCGCCATGATCGGCGCATTCGACAAAGCTGGCCTCAACTCCCAGCAGATGGCCGCCTCCCTCGGCAAAGGCATCGTCACCCTCGCCAAGCAGGGCGAGGAACCCGCAGCCGCGTTCAAACGCATCACCGGTGAGATTGGGGGCCTCCTCTCCTCCGGCAAAGAAGCGGCCGCCCTCGACCTAGCGAGCAAAGTCTTCGGCACACGCGGGGCAGCCCAGTTCGTCGACGCCGTCAAGCAGGGGAAGCTGAACACCGATGACCTCATGTCCTCCATCGGGGCGACGGGGGACACCATCTTGGGTGTCGGCGCAGAAACCGCCAGCTTCGCCGAGAAGTGGCAGCTCGTCAAGAACAACGCCCTCCTGGCGATGGAACCCATCGGCTCGGCGGTCTTCACCGCCCTCGGCGACGCCCTGACTGGGGTCATGCCCCACCTCCAAGCGTTCGGCTCCTGGCTAGGCGAGAACACCTGGGTTCTCGGCGCCGTCGCGGCGGTGATCGGGACCACACTGGTCGCAGCGTTCGTCGCCTGGACCGCATCCGTCTGGGCCTCAACCGCGGCCCTGCTCGCCAACCCCATGACCTGGGTGGTGGTGGGCATTATGGCCCTCATCGCTGGCCTCGTCCTGCTGGTCGCCAACTGGGACGCGGTCGTGGCGTGGCTCACCGACGTCTGGGGTGCCATCGTTGGGTGGCTCGCCGGCATCTGGGACGCCATCGTCGCGGGCATCACCAGTTTCGTCGGCGCCTACTTCGGGTTCTGGTCGGGCCTATGGTCTCGCGTCTTCGACTTCCTCAAAACCATCTGGTCATCCATCCTTGGGTTCATCACCGGCATCCCTGGGCGCATCTTCGGCGGCCTGGCGGCCCTCGGGCAGCTTGGCTCGAAAGCCCTCGGATGGTTCGGTGGCGTCCTCAGTTCCGCAACCCAGAAACTAGGCGAGGTTGTCAGCTGGGTGACAGGCATCCCTGGACGCATCCTGTCGGCCCTCGGCGACCTGGGCAGTCTGCTCCTCGGCGCGGGCCGAGCTCTCGTGAACGGCTTCCTCAACGGCATCAAGCGGGCCTGGGACGGACTGGTCGGGTGGGTCCGTGGCGGCATGGAAAAACTGCGCGGACTGTGGCCATTCAGCCCCGCCAAGTGGGGTCCCTTCTCCGGGAGAGGCTACGTCACCTACTCTGGTGAGGCCCTCGGGCAGGACTTCGCCGCCTCCATCGCCCAGCAGGCCCCAGTGGTCAACAAGGCCGCCACCGGCCTCATGGACGCCGCCGCACTACCGGCAGCCACAACTGGGGGCGCGCACATGCCCACACCCCCCGACAACAGCCGGATCGAAGCACTCCTGCAACGGCTCATCGCAGCCGTCGAAGCCGGGCAGGTGATCCACCTTGACGGGCGCGAGCTGGTCGGACACACGGCACGCAGGATGTCGCAGCAGCTCAGCGACGCGATAGACGGACGATCCCGGGCAGGCGGGGCATCCGGATTGGTGGTGGTGTGAGATGGGCTTCGAGTTCGGGTCATTCCGCACCGACAGCCTGCCGGGCTGCACCGCCACCCTCAGCGCGTGGCCGTCACCAGCACTCAAACCGGAGATGATCGAGACACCCGACGGGGCGTTCTACGCCCGCACCAGCATCGGCCCGATCACATTCTCCTTCGACGTGCTGGTGATGGCCGCCACACCTAGCGCCGTGCACACACTGCGGGACCAGTTCGTCGCAGGATGCCACCCCGAGGGCGGGCTCCAAGCCCTCACCCCCGATTCTGGGGAAGGGTGGTTCTGGTGGGCGACCCTGAGCAACATCACAGCCTTCGAACGTGGGCTCTGGGTGCCTGGGGCGAACTGCCAGCTTCGCGGCGGCGCCCACTTCACCGCCCCCGACGGTGTCGGGTGGGCGCGCCCCGACGAGACAGCCTCCGGGGCGACCTCAGCCACCATCACCAGAACAAAGGGGAACCTTGGCAGCTTCCCCCGGATCGAGGTGCGGGGAACCTTCACGCGGGTCACGGTCACCGTCGGGGGGCAACCCATCACCATCAGCACCCCCGTAGCAGCTGGCCAAAAGCTGGTGCTCGACTACAACCTGCTCGACTTCGCTGTCTACAGCGAGACCGGAACCAAACTCCGGCATGTCGCCGAGAAGATGAGCACGCTCCGCCGTATCTCGCTCCCCCTCGGGAGCACCCCCGTCACGACAACGACAGAAGGAACGGTCACCGCAGTCAGTGTGGAGGCCAACTCCAGGAAAGGCTAGGCACCATGGCTGCCGGAGATGTGCTCGCCGCATGGGCGGGGCGGATGGACTGGACGGGCGAACAGCCCGCCTCAGGCAACGTGCTGCTCCAGCGGTTCGACCACATCTCCGGTACCGGCCCGGACCGGACCCTGGCCGAGGCCGCCGCCCCCGGTGTGACCTGGACCGCCCGGAACTACGGCGCGGCGTCGGCCAGCCTCCAGCCGGGACGGTGGGGCAAGCACCTGCGCTGCAACCTCAACGCCCCGGCGACCGAACAAACCTCCCTGCTGGTCCCCCACTTCCCCGGCCTGTGGCCCGCCTCAGGCAAAATGCTGTTCACCGTCTGGGCGGCGCTGACCTTCTCCATGGATCACAGCCCGATCCTCAGCACCCGCAACGACGCATCCCGGCACCCCCTGGTGTACCTAGCGACCCTCAACAACGGCAACCCCCGCGTCATCGTGTACTCCTCGACCGGGCAAGCCCTCATCGACCGGTCAGAAACCCCGCCCTGGACACCCACCCCCGGCGAATGGGTGTGCTACCTGCTACTGGTCGACCTCGACGCCAACACCGTCCAGCTGGGGCTCGTGCACCGCGACACCCGCCGCACCTATGTGGCACCCGTCCGCTCCTTCACCGGCGAACCCAACCGGGCCTGCGTGGCCGACCTCGCCGGGCTCACCCTCTCCCCCCGGCACGCCTTCTGGGCCGGGGGCCACGTTGACGAGATCGCCTACTCTCGTCCGGCCGAAGCGAACATGCCCGATCTGGTCGCCCAAGTCCGGAACTCCCTGTGGGCGGATGGGGCGGACGGGGCACACACCGCCACGCTCGCGGTATCCGACGACACAGTGAGCGCCCTCGGCCCGACAACGCTCCACACCGCTGCCCGCGAGGTGACCTGGGTGAGCCGCCCACGAGTAGAGGCTGCTCCGGCGCTCGCCAGCGAACCGCTCGCTCTCACCTCCACCGATGGTGGCCAATCATGGTCCAGCCCCACCAAGGCAGCGGACCTCCCCGCAGCGTTCTCGGGTTTACTGCGCTGGTATGTCCCGATGTCCACGGGGGACCGGCTGGAGCAGATCCAGCTCATTGAGACCGAACCGGGCCCAGTGCTCGACCCCATCCCGCCGCTCAGCATCACCCAGAACAGTGCCATCACCCGAACGCTGACGGGAGTGTGGCGAGGGACCCCAGTCTTCACAGCCACACCCGGGCCGGGCATTGAGGCGAGCATCACCGGCACCACCCTCACGCTGTACGCAGGGTGGGTCCTTGGGGAACACAGTGTGGCCGTGGCGGTGCGAGACGCCACCGGACTCACCAGCGATCCCCAGCAGATCAGGATCACCGTCGCCGAAGCACCCGCCGACGCACCACCCAACCCTGTCTACGCACAAGCCCCACTCCAGTTCTTCGGCGACAACAACGAACCCGGTGAGCTGATCGCCGACCCAGTCACGGCAAAGATCGTGACCGAGGTCAACGGGGAACACTACCTCGAGTTCACCCTGCCGGTCGCCCACCCCCGGCGCCACCTCGCCGAGGTAGAAAAACCGGTCCGTGTTGCCGGGGAAACGTACCGCATCCGGCGAATCACCAGCTACCGAGACGGTGCTGTGCCCATGATCGAGGTCTATGCCGAGGCGCGATTCTACGACCTCGGCGCCGCCGGTCAGATCGCAGCTACGGAGTGGGCCGGTATCCAACCCGGTGTGGCCATCAGCCGCATCCTCGAAGGAACCGGGTGGACGATCGGCCGAGTCAACGTCGCC
The DNA here is from genome assembly GCA_030528545.1 of Propionibacteriaceae bacterium. The sequence goes on along the minus strand of JAUMYR010000048.1, from coordinate 2,677 downwards.
ACACGACGCACATGGAGTATGAGCGAAGGCTCCCCCCTCGCATGCCTGCGCCAAGTCGCCGACATCCACGGTGGAGACCTCGTCTTCGACAACACCGCCCAAACCGTCAGCCTCCTCACCCAGTCAGGCAAACGAAACGGGCTAACATTCTTCTACGGGCGGGGCGCCCGCGGCACCAAACGCGTCGAAGACACCCGCACCCTGGTCACCCGCATCGTCCCGCGTAACGCCGACGGCCTCGGCATCGAAGGCGTCAACGGGGGCGTGGCCTGGGTTGAAGACTTCACCTGGACCACCGAGGTCAAGACCGCCGTCTATGACTTCGCAGCAGGCACCAACCCGCACACCATGCTGGCCATGGCCACCGCCGCACTAGGGAAACGCTCACGCCCCGCCTACTCCTACGAGGTCGACGTCATCGACCTCTCGGCATGGTCGGGCCAACACCTCGACCAGTTCGATGTGGGTGATGTCGTCACCATCTCCGACGCCGAACTGGGTATCACGGTCACCTCCCGTATCATCCGCCTGGAATACGACCTGGTACGACCCTGGAATACGCGCATCACCCTCAGCGAGAAGCTCCGCGAGCTCGGCTCAGGTGGAGGATCTGACGCAGCCACACTCGCTACCGGCACCGACATCGACACCCGCGACCTCGTCCCGTTCAACCTGCTCCAGAACTCCCGCTTCGACAACGGCCTAGCCCACTGGGCGGCCGCCGGGGCGAGCGTGGTCGAGGGTGGGGTCACTGGCACGAAAGCCGTGGAACTAGCCGGGGCGGGCCACCGCTGGATCGAGCAGACCATCGTGCCCGACACCAGAGAGGTCTACACCGTCAGCTTCCAGCTATCCACCAGCGGCTTCCCCGCGGGCAGCGGACCCACCGTCGAAGTACTCGCCGAGGTGATCTACAGCGACGGCACCAGCGAAACCATCACCCAAAAAGTCACCTAAAGGGGGGGCGCAGGATGGACAAGCACGTGACCCTGCTGCGCCCCCAAGCCCACAAACCGGTCCGCACCATCCGTATCCGCATCCACACCACCCACCAGCACCCGGCAGGGGTGGTCCGCATCACCGACACCCAGGTCCAGGCGGGCAGCACCGCAACCGGCTGGGTCCCCCACGTGACCGAGATGCCCTGGGTGGTAGGGGTGCGCGGTGGCTGACTGGGTACGCCTCTTCGGCCGCATCCACCTCCTCGGCACCGCCACCCGGCGCATCGAACAGATCCGGCTCCGCATCCACACCACCAACCCACCCGGCGCGGTAGTCCGCATCACCGACACCCAGATCCAGCCAGGTCACCTCATCACCGGATGGGTGCCCGGGCCGGACGCCTACGGGCTGGCCGCGAACCCAGGATGGACCCTCCGTAACGGCATCTTCCGGGGCGACCAGACCGTCGTCGTGGCCGCCGACACCGCCCAGGCCTCCCCCACACGAGTCGACGTCGAACCCCTCACCGGGGCCACACCCATCAGCGTCGGCGACTACCACTTCGGGGACGTGACCGGCCCAGCCCGCACCGACGGGCTAGCCGCCACCGCAACCACCGGGGCAGGGACACCACCCCACATCACCGCCCGAGCCGACATCGACCTGCCCATCACCCAACCCGCAGCATCACGGACACGGGCACTGATCTGGTTCCGTGGCCTCCACCCCGTACCCGACGCCACCATCGCGCTCCCATCACTACCAGCAGAACCCCTCCCCGATGTCGGCACCGAACCCGCCGTGCCCCTCGAACCCACCCCCGACGACCCAGGAGACGGCACCCCACCCACCCCCTAGAAGGAGACCCCTGTGACCGGAAACGCCTGGGTGTGGGTTGGCCACCTGTGGACCGCGCGGGTCCGCACAGCCCTCGACCTCTACGGCGACCGCATCACCGACGTCGGCATCTTCGGATGGCAGACCGACACCAACGGCCAGCTCACCCGATTCTTCGACCCGGCACTGCTCGACCCCTACCGGGCGAAGTGGCCCCACATCCGCTGGTGGCTGACCTTCGTCAACCACGGAGACCCCGCCATCTTCACCGCCCTACGCACCAACCCCGCCGCACAAACCACCCTCCTCACCCAGCTCGGCACCCTCCTCGATGCCCACCCCTGGGCCTACGGCATCGACATCGACCTGGAGCGCGGCGGGCCGCTCAGCAACGCCGCAGCCTCCGAAGCCCTGTTCAGCCGCATCCGCGACCTCTGCCACGCCCGCGGCAAGAAAGTCAACGCCGACCTGCCCGCCATGACCGGCCTGGGCCAGTCCGTCGGCGACGAGAACTGGTGCCGCTACGCCCAGCTCGGGGCCATCCTGGACCACGTCTGCATCATGAGCTACGGCATGGCCTGGGCTGGCAGCGCACCCGGCCCCGTCTCCCCACGAGACTGGCTCGAAGGCACCTACCGGTACGCCACCAGCGTCATCCCACCCCACAAGATCAGCATGGGACTACCCGCCTACGGCTTCGGGTGGCGCATCCACACCTACCCGCCATTCCCCACCATCCCCGGCGGGCTACGCGCCTCCGTAGCCACCTACTACGGCGCCCAGAACTACCTGGACGGCACCTGGGTACACGACCCCGCACCCCAAGCCCACATCCCCTGGCTGGCCTACCGGGACCCCTACGAGCACACCCCCTACGCCCTCCTCCACGTCTACGACT
>JAUMYR010000305.1 GCA_030528545.1 Propionibacteriaceae bacterium | reverse complement strand
CGGGCCTGGAACTGGTGCGGGCTATCAGTGCTGGCAGGAAGCGATGGCCTTGTCCCGCAGCGCGGTGACCATCGCGTCGGCGTCCTCAGCCCGGTACACCGCCGAGCCCGCGACGAAGGTGTCGGCACCGGCCTGGGCACATCTGTCGATGGTCTCAAGAGACACCCCGCCGTCGACCTGTAGCCAGATGGGGCGGGAGCCGATGAGCTGGCGGGTGCGCCTGATCTTCGGCAGGACCAGATCCAGGAACGGCTGGCCCCCGAATCCCGGCTCCACCGTCATCAGCAAGACCATGTCGAGCTCGTCCAGCATGTCGGCATAGGGCTCGATCGGCGTCGCCGGTTTGAGGGCCATGGACGCGCGAGCACCAAGGCTTCGCAGCTCCCGCGCCAACCGGATCGGGGCCTGAGCGGCCTCCACATGGAAGGTCACCGACTCGGCACCGGCCTCGGCATATTGTGGCGCCCACCGGTCGGCGTCGGCGATCATCAAGTGGATATCGAGCATCTTGTCGGTCGCCGCCCGCAGGCACTCGACGACCGGCAGCCCGATCGTCAGGTTTGGGACGAAGTGGTTGTCCATGACGTCGATATGCATGGCATCAGCGCTGGGTACCCTGGCGATCTCGGCGGCGAGATCGGCGAGGTTGGCGTTGAGGATGCTAGGGGTAATCCGCATAGTCACGTGCCTAGATTAGCGCCCTGACCAGGTTCGGCCTGCGTGCCTTCAGGCTGGTCTGGAGGGCAGTCCACCCTCAGCAGGGCCAGGTACATGGCATCGGTGGAATGGCGGTGCGGCCAGAGCTGGACCGCCTCTCCCACACGGCAGTCGGGAACCTCGGGCAGGTAATCCCCGGCGTTCAGCAGCCTCACTCCCGGGGTTGAGGCCACGACTTCGTCCACCACGTCGGCGGTCTCGCGCCGGTGTGGGGAACAGGTGACATAGGCCACGACCCCGCCGGACATGGCGGATGCCAGTGCGGTGCGTAGCAAGCCGACCTGGAGCGGATGCAACTGCTCGACGTCGTCTGGGCTGCGCCGCCACCGGGACTCGGGCCGGCGCCGCAACGCGCCCAGGCCGGTGCATGGGACATCGGCCAGGACGCGGGAGAAGGAGCCAGGAACCCAGGCCGGGCGGGTCCCATCGGCCGCGATCACCACGGGAGAGGAATCCTGCCGCGCCGGGTAGGGGGCCAGCGCCTTGCTTACGAGTTCGGCCCGGTGAGGCTGTATCTCGCTGGCCAACAGCCATTCCCCCGCGGCTCGGGCTAATCCGGCGAGAAGGGCGGACTTGCCCCCGGGCCCGGCGCAAAGGTCCAGCCAGGGGCCGGGGGGAGCCGCCACCCGGCTCAGGGCCCAGGCCACCAGCTGGCTGCCCTCGTCCTGGACCCCTGCCCTCCCCTGCCGGACGGCCGCGATGTCGCCTGGATTACCGCTGGTCACAGCGCCGAAGGGAGAGAAGGGGGTCGGTTCGCCGCCCAATTCCGCTACCTCGGCGAGGCCGGGACGCACCACGAGGCAAGGCTGGGGCGCGATGTTGTTGGCTAGCAGGGCCTCGGGCGCCTCCCCGGCTAAGAGATCGCGGTAGCTGTCGGCGATCCACTGCGGGTGGTGGGTGAGGATGCCGAGGCGCTCAGCGGGGCGGGTGGCGGCGAGCCTGTCGGTCCAGGTCTCCAGGGAGTGGGCAGCCACCCGCCGCAGGACCGCGTTGACGAGCCCGGTCACGCGCTCCCCCACGGTGCTGCGGGCAAGGTTGACCGTGGCGGCGACGGCCGCGCGCTGGGGCACCC
>JAUMYR010000304.1 GCA_030528545.1 Propionibacteriaceae bacterium | reverse complement strand
GGCGGTGACGAACTCGCGGGTACCAGCCACCTTGAAGTCCATGTCACCGAGGGCGTCCTCGGCGCCCAGGATGTCGGTCAGGGCAGCGTAGCGGGTCTCCCCGTCCACCTCGTCGCTCATCAGCCCCATGGCGATGCCCGCCACCGGGGCGCGCAGCGGCACGCCCGCGTTCAGCAGCGACAGGGTCGAGGCGCACACCGAACCCATCGACGTCGAGCCGTTGGAGCCCAGCGCCTCCGAGACCTGGCGGATGGCGTAGGGGAACTCCTCCCGGCTCGGCAGCACCGGCACCAGGGCCCGCTCGGCCAGGGCGCCGTGGCCGATCTCGCGCCGCTTGGGCGAGCCCACGCGCCCGGTCTCGCCGGTGGAGAAGGGCGGGAAGTTGTAGTTGTGCATGTAGCGCTTGCGGGTGACCGGGCTGAGGGCGTCCAGCTGCTGCTCCATGCGCAGCATGTTCAGGGTGGTCACCCCGAGGATCTGGGTCTCGCCCCGCTCGAAGAGGGCCGAGCCGTGCACGCGCGGCAGCACCTCCACCTCGGCGGCCAGGCGGCGGATCTGGGTGGTGGTGCGCCCGTCCATGCGCACGCCGTCGGTCAGCACCTTGGTGCGCACAGCGTTCTTGGTCAGCGAACGGAAGGCCGCCTTGTAGTCCTTTTCCTCTTCCTCGGTCAGCTCGCCCAAGGTGGCCAGAACCTCGTCGCGCACCGCGTCGATGGCTTCCTCGCGCTCGGCCTTCTCCACGATGACCAGGGCGGCGTCGAGCTTGTCGCCGGTGGCCTCGGCCACGCGGGCGTACTGCTCGTCGGTGTAGTCCAGGAACAGCGGGAACTCCCGCACCAGCTTGGCGGCCACCTCGGCCAGCTCCACCTGCGCCTCAACGAGGGCCCGAATGAACGGCTTGGCGGCCTCCAAGCCCTGCGCCACGACCTCCTCGGTCGGGGCCGGGGCCCCGGCCCTGATCAGCTCCCAGCCGGTCGCAGTGGCCTCGGCCTCGACCATCATGATGGCCACGTCCGCACCTTCGGCGTTCTCCACGACGCGCCCGGCCACCACCATGGAGAACACGGCGCGGTGCAGCTCCGAGTAGCGCGGGAAGGCCACCCACTGGCCGTCGATCAGGGCGATGCGGGTGCCCCCGACGGGGCCGGAGAACGGCAAGCCCGCCAGCTGGGTCGACATGGAGGCGGCGTTGATGGCCACCACGTCGTAGGCGTCGTCGGGGTGGATGGACAGCACGGTCTCCACCACCTGCACCTCGTTGCGCAGGCCCTTAACGAAGGACGGGCGCAGCGGGCGGTCAATGAGGCGGGCGGCCAAAATGGCCTCGGTGCCCGGGCGGCCCTCGCGGCGGAAGAACGAGCCGGGAATCTTGCCCGCGGCGTACTGCCGCTCTTCGACATCGACGGTCAGCGGGAAGAAGTCGAACTGGTCCTTCGGGTGCTTGCCGACGGTTGTGGCGCTCAGCAGCGTCGTCTCGTCATCGAGCGTGACCACCGCGCTGCCGGCGGCCTGGCGAGCCAGCTGGCCGGTCTCGAAACGGATGGTGCGCTTGCCGAAGCGGCCATTGTCGATGACGGCCTCAACGAATTTGATCTCAGAACCCTCCACGGGTCCCCCTTCTCTTCAACGGCGTGCATCCGCGCGACATTCGCCACCCTCGTGGCGGCCCCACCGAGGCGTCGGTGGGCACACGCCGCGGGCCCGGTCGAGCCCACATTTTCGTCTTTCTATCGCGTCCAATAATGACTGAAACCGGACCGTTATGCACGCCCGGGGCGCGTGTGGCGCATCACTTGCAGCAAGAAGCGGGCGCGGGACCGAATGTCCCGC
>JAUMYR010000003.1:65217-80043 GCA_030528545.1 Propionibacteriaceae bacterium | reverse complement strand
GCGGCCTACCGCCTCAGTGACTTCACCAAGATCAGCGACATCACCCTCGGCCCCACCGACCAATGGGGCTCCCACCACTACCCCGCCACCATCCTCCCCCGCTAGCACCCGGGCACTAAGCCGGCCAGCGGGAGGCCTCAGCGTTGCCGGTGTTGCAGGCTCCAGTGGTACATCGCGATCGCGGCGGCGGCACCCGCGTTGATCGACCGGGTCGAGCCATACTGGGTGATCGCGACTAGGCGCTCGCAGCTGGCGACGACCTCATCGGTCAGCCCCGGCCCCTCCGACCCGAAAATCAGACAGCAGGACGCGGGCAAATCGCTGGATTCCAGCGGGACCGAACCCGGGAGGTTATCGACCCCGATCGGGACGACGCCCAGCCCGCGGAGGTGGGCGATGAAATCGGCGACCCGCTCGTGGTGGATCACCTCCAGGTAGCGGTCGGTCACCATCGCTCCGCGCCGGTTCCAGCGCCGCCGCCCGAGGATGTGCACGGCCGCCACGTTGAAGGCGTTGGCGGTGCGCACGATCGAGCCGATGTTGAAATCGTGTTCCCAGTTCTGGATCGCGATGTGCAGCCCCGCGCGCCTGGACGCCAGGTCGGCCCGGATCGCCTCGATGCTCCAGTAACGGTAGGCGTCCACGACGTTGCGCCGGTCCCCCGAGGCCAGCAGCTCCGGGTCGAGCCGCTCGTCGGTCGGCCACGGCAGCGGGTGCGGGCCAACCCCGACCCTCGGCGCGGTCGGGTCATCGGCATCGTCGCAGGTCACGGCGTCCTCTCAGAGTTCTCATAGGGCATTTGGCGGTCGCAGGTTAGGCTTGGGGCGTGAAGTCTGTCTTGATGCTGCCGTTGCTCGTGCCCATGCTGTTGCCCCAATGGATGGATCCCGAGTATCTCATCCACGCCATGGGAAACTGGGCATTGTGGGGATGCGCCCTCATCGTCTTCGCCGAGTGCGGCCTGTTCTCGCTGCTACCCGGCGATTCGCTGCTCTTCACGATCGGCATGTTCGTTGCCCTGGGAACGGTCACCCTGGCCTCCTCTCCGGTGGTGACACTGGTCTGGACCTGCGTGATCCTGACCGTCGCGGCAGTCCTCGGCAACATCGTTGGCTACTACCTGGGACGCCTAATCGGGCCGCCCCTATTCAAACCACGCCAGGGCTTCTGGGGCAAGGTCTTCGACCAGAAATATGTCGACATGACCCATGACTTCTTCGAGAAATACGGTTCCCGCGCCCTCATCATCGCCCGTTTCGTTCCCATGGTGCGCACCTTCGTCACCCTAGTGGCGGGGGTGGCCAAGATGAGCTTCCGCAATTTCATCATCTTCACCGCGATCGGCGGTGTGCTGTGGGCGACCGGCGTCACGGTGCTGGGGTACTTCCTTGGCCAGATCCCGTTCGTCCACGACAACATCGAAGTCGCGATCCTGCTGATCGTCTTCGTCTCGATCATCCCGATCATCGTCGAGATGGTGCTGGCTAAGCGCCGCAAGCGCGCCGAGGCCGTGGCCGCCGAGTGAGTATCACCTGAGGATGTCCCAGGCCCTGAGTTTCGCCCTCGCGGCCTTGGAATCGGCGGCTTGCAAGGCAAGCAGTTCGGCATAGACACCTCCGGAACGGGCCAGCTCCTCCGGGGTGCCGATCTCGTCGACGCGCCCATCGCGCAGGGTCACGATGCGATCCACGCTGGAGATCGTGGAGAGCCGGTGGGCAATGATGAGCGTGGTCCGGTTCGCCATGAGTTCCTCCAATCCCGCCTGCACGGCCCGCTCCGATTTCGAATCCAGGGCCGAGGTGGCTTCGTCGAGCACCAGGATCGGCGCGTCCGCCAGCATCGCCCGGGCCACCGCGATCCGCTGCTTCTGCCCGCCGGACAACTTGATCCCCCGTTCGCCGATCTCGGCGTCGTAGCCGCCCGGCAGGGAGGAGATGAAGGAATGGGCGTTCGCCCGCCTGGCCGCCTCCATCACCTCCTCCTGGGTGGCCTCCGGGCGCCCATAGGCGATGTTCTCGCCCACCGTGCCCGAGAACAGGGAGGGGTCTTGAAATACCACGCCGATCTGGCGGCGCAGGCTGGCTAGGGACATCTCGGCGATGTCGTGTCCGCCGAGCCGGATCGCGCCCGATCCCAGCGGGTAGAGCCTCAGCAACAGATTCACCAGCGTGGTCTTCCCGCCTCCCGATTCGCCCACGAAGGCCACCTTTTCTCCGGGCTTGACGGCTAGACACACCCCGGTCACCACATCGGCGTCCCCATAGCCGAAAGTAACCCGATCGAACTCGATCAGCGGCTCCCCCTCCACGGGCACCAGCGGCATCGCCAAAGGCCGTTCGGAGCTGGGTTCCTCGCCGGTCTCGGTTTCCGAGAGCACGGCGTCCGGCTCGTCCAGCTCGGCCATCACCGCGAAATAGTCCTTGCTGCCCGCGATGGCGCGCTGGGTGGTATCAACGAAGTAGCTCATGGAGGTGACCGGCGCCCGGGCCATGTTCACCAGCTGGATGAGCAGCACCATGACACCGATGCTGAAAGCGCTGGTGGCCGCCGAAACGAAGATGATCGCGAAGATCGCGAAGAACACCAGATCAAGGGCGGCCCGGCGGAAGATATCCATGCGATGCCAGAACCGGGACTGGGCCTTCGTGATGGCGATCGTGGACCTATATCGCTCGGAGAAACCAGCGAGTTCGCGGCGCTCGGCGACGAAACTCTTCACCACCCGGATCTGCGCGATCGCCTCGGAGAAACGCCCGGCCGCCGCGTCCAGTTCCTGGTTCTTGTCCTGTTCCCACTCCTGCCAGCGTTTCGAGGTGAGGGCGGTCAGCCAGACGAAGGTGGGATAGATGACGACCAGCAGCAGACTCAGCCAGGGGGAATACCATCCAGTGATCGCCAGGACCGCGACCAGGGTCAGCAACAGCGGAAAGAAGCTATTGGCGAACATATTGAGGAAATCGGTGACCACGGCGATCGAGCGGTTGAGACGGCCGATGATGGTGCCGGTCAGCTGGTCGTCGTAGTAGCGCTGCGGCAACCGCAGCAGCTTCGCGAAATAGCGGTTGGACAGCACCGCCCGCAGGCGAGCGCTGACGACATCGCCGTAATATCCCGCCAGGTTGCTGATGACGGTGTTGGACACCTCGACCGCCAGCAATGCGACCGCGAGCCACATGACCCGCGCCAGCGTCCCGCCGCTACCGGTCGTGACCGCGATCACCTCATCCGTGGCGGCACTGATGATAAACGGCCCCGCCAGCGTCGTCGCTGAGGTGAGGACGGCCCCCACCACCACCGCGATGTAGAGCGGGGTGAGCTGGCGGGCAGAACTGAGAATCTGCACTATGGAACGCACCCGGCCACCATAACCAAGCGAGCCGTCGCGCAAGCCCTTGGGTTGGCCCTTCAGCCTCTCATGGCATGCCGGGCCTGTGCCGCGTTACTTGGGAGGATGCAACAGCGCCGATCCGGAGGTTACCGAATCGGCGCTGGAGGTCACTGCTGGGGACCAGCTTGGGGCCACCCGTCAGGGTTCGGCGGCTGGTAACCGCCGGGGGCGGCCTGCGGCGGCTGGTAGCCGCTGGGGGCCTGGGGTTGCTGATATTGCGGCTGGGGCTGCTGATACTGAGGCTGCTGGCCGTAGCCCGGCGCCTGCACCGGGGCCTGGGCACGGTAAGCGTTCGGGTCGGGCAACTGGCCCTGAGCCGACGGTGCCGTGGCAGGGCGCTGGCTGATCTCCCCAAAGTTCACCGACGGGGCCTGGCGCACCGCGGCGTCATTGACCTCGAAGTAGGTGGCTTTCTCGAACTTCGCCAAGCCAGCGATGATGTTGGTCGGCACCGATTCGATCTTGGTGTTGTACTCGCGCACATTAGCGTTATAGAACCGGCGGGCGGCGGCGATGCGATCCTCGGTCTCGGTCAGCTCACGCTGCAACTCCAGGAAGTTCGTATTCGATTTCAGGTCGGGATAGGCCTCGACCGCAACGATGAGGTTGCGCACGGCCCCCGAGAGTTGCTGCTCAATGGCGGCGCGCTGTTCGGAGGCCTCACCGTGCATCTGTCCGGCGAGGGAGGCCGCCTGGTTGCGCAGCCGGGTGACCTCTTCCAGGGTGTTGCGCTCGTGGGCGGCATAGCCGCGCACGGTCTCCACCAGGTTAGGGATCAGTTCGTAGCGGCGGTTCAGTTCGACATCGACCTGGCGCCAGGACTCCTGAATCAGGTTACGTCCACGGACCAAGCCGTTGTACATGCCGATGCCAACCACGCCGAGCACCACGATCAGGATCAGCGGCACCAAAACGACGAGCAGCACACCACTCATGAGTTCTCCTTATCAGTCAGTCCGAGAACCAAGACTACCCTTCCAGTAGTCAGCTGGTCACTCAGAGCCCAAGATCGGCGAGCCCCACCGCGTACCTATAAGGCAGCTCGGCGGCCTCGACCGCCTCCTGGGCTCCGGTCGCACGGTCCACGATCACCGCTACCCCCACCACCTGGGCTCCAGCTTCCCGGAGCGCCTCGACCGCGGTCAGCGCCGATCCCCCAGTCGTCGAGGTGTCCTCCACCACTAAGACCCGGCGTCCGGCCACGTCAGTCCCCTCGATGCGGCGCTGCAAACCATGGGACTTGGATTCCTTGCGAACCACGAAGGCGTCCAATCGCTGTCCGGCGGCAGCGGCGGCATGCAACATCGCGGTCGCCACGGGGTCCGCGCCGAGGGTCAGTCCGCCGACCGCGTCGAAGTCCCAGTCCGCGACCAGGTCCCGCATGACTCGCCCGACCAGCGGAGAGGCCACCCCATCGAGGGTGACGCGGCGCATATCAACGTAGTAATCGGCTTCTTTCCCCGAGGCTAGGCGCACCCGTCCGTGCACGATGGCGAGGGCGCGGATCTGCTCGATGAGGGCCGAGCGGTCATCTGTCATTGCTTCACTTCCTTAGAGGTCAAGACGCCGAATGCGACCGAGCGGTCGGGCGACAATACCAGGTCCTGGGCTGTCGTGATGGTGAGGACCGGCTCCCAGGCGACGCTCTCGCTTCTGCCCGGGACCGGGTCGAGCACCCATCCCGCGTCGGCGGGCACTGTCAGCTCCGAGGCAGCGACCACGATGGAATAGGTGTAATCCACATCCCGGGTCTCGACGACGACCTTGTCCCCGGTCTTGAGCGTTGCGAGACGGCCGCAGGGGGCACCGTGAGTGATCCGGTGGCAGGCCACCGCGAAGTTTCCGGTCTGCCCCGGCTGGGCCGTCCCCGGATACCAGGCGAACCCGCGGTCCAGTGCCCCCATACCAGCGGCGACAGGCCAGGCATAGGAGGCACTGATCGCGGGGATGCGGACGACCGCGAAGGCCTCGCCGTCCTCGATCAGACGCGGGGCCCCGGCATCGGCCGAGACCCCCCGTTCGGCCCAATCCCGGCGCAGCGCATCGACCGTGCGGTCGGCCCGGTAGGTTGCTATCACATTGCTCAGCCCGTAGTGATATCCCAGCCAGGCGGCGAGGACGGCCAGCCCACAGACCAGCGCCCGGGCCACAAGGCGGCGGGTGGGTCGGGGCGTCGGCATGGCTCAATTCATACCAGACGCCACCGGCCTGGCCACAGGCTCACAGCGAAAAGTCGACGACGGCCCGGCCGCCCACCTCGCCGCGTTCCAGCGCCTCATAGGCTTGTCCCGCCTGCTCCAATGGGACGCGCAGCGTCACCACATCGGAATAGCGGATCACTCCCTTGGCCGCCATCGCGATCACCTGAGGCAGATCGCTGCGGGTATGCGCGCCGTAGGAGCCGATGATGCGAATCGACCTGCGAACCGTCTGGTTGATCGGGACCTCGGCGCTCTGGGCGCCCGCCGCTAGGCCGACCTGCACCATGCGGCCACCGTCGCCCACGAAGGTGAGCGCCTGGGTGAAGGTGCGAGGCAGTCCGAGCGCCTCGATGGCGACATTGACCATGCGGCCACCGGTGATGTCGGCGATCACCGCCTGGGCGTCTTGTTTCGCCGAGTTGACCGCGTGGGAAGCCCCCAGCGCGAGGGCGGTCTCCAGCTTCTCGTCCTGGATGTCAACGGCGATGAGCGGATCGGCGCCGAACTCCCTGGCGATCTGGATGATGTTCTGGCCAACGCCGCCGACGCCGATGACCGCGACGGACTCCCCGTGGCGCAGGTCGGCTGCCCGCCGGACCGCGCCGTAGGCGGTCATGGCGGCACAGCCGAGGATCGATCCGGCGACCGGGTCTATCGCCGGGGGCAGTACCGCGACCGCTGTCGAGGGGATGACACAGTATTCGGCCAGCCCGGCCATGGAATACTGGGCGATCACCTCACCGTCGAGAGAGGTGAGCCTGCTGGTGCCGTCGAACAACTGCCCTTTCAGCCGGTTCAGCGAGAAGAAGGGGCCACACAGGTCGTCGCGCCCAGCGGCACAGTCGGGGCAAGATCCACAGGGCATGAGGAAGGCGCCCGCGACCCGATCGCCCACTTTGAAGGTGTAAGACTCGTTACCCGGGCCGATCTCGACGATCTCCCCCGATACCTCGTGCCCGAGCACGGCCGGGGTCGGGAATGCGATGGCGCCGTTGATGACGTGGAGGTCCGAGTGGCACAGGCCGCAGGCCGTGGTGCGGATCAGGACCTCTCCGGTCTTGGGGCGCGGCACGGGGATGAGTTCAACTGACAACCCACCACCTGGCCGAGACAGGACGGCAGCTTTCATGGTGCTTGGAAGAGTTGGAGCCATGACCCAACAGTAGTTTTTGTGCGCACAAATAACCATACCCGTCGGGGCATTTACCGCTCAGAAGCTTGGTTCTTACTATAAAAGACTGGACAAAATTAACCAAACCAGAAATGTTTACCGGTGAGCGCCGGAGATTGTTGCGCGTCCCCTTCCCGAAATGGCAGCGCCCCGCCCCACCAGCCCGCCAGTTCCTTGCGCCCAAGCATCCGGTAAGGAAAGGCCGAGGCCGCACAGCGCCGCTCGATCGCCTGGACCGGAATCGGCGAGCAGGAACCGGTGACCACCAGATTCCCGAAGCGACGCCCCTTGAAGACCGCGGGCTCGGCCCCGAGAAGCAAGTGGCGGAAATGCGCCGCCATACCCGCCAGGCACCGGCGCGACCAGGCGAAGGGGGCCAGGTCGATGAGGTTCATGATGACCAGCCCACCGGGGCGCAGCACCCGGAAGGTCTCGGCGAACCACTCCTCGGTGGCCAGTTCCGCTGGCACCCTGCCGCCGTCGAAAGCGTCCACGATGACACAGTCGGCATATCCCCCTGGCATCGCCGTCAGTCCGCTCACCCCGTCGGCCTCCCGAATCTTGATCCCCGAGCGGCGCGCGAGAGGCAGTTTTCTGCGCACCTCGGCCACCAGATCGCGGTCCGGCTCCAGCACGATCTGGGCGGTGTGCGGACGCCGCCATTCCACCCACCGGGGCAGCGTCAGGCCGCCGCCTCCGACATGCACGATGCGCACCCGCTCCCGTTCGGGGCGGAGAAGCAGCGTGCTCTCCAGCACCGCGGCGATGTGCTGGACATATTCGAACACCAGGTGATCCGGCCGCCGCGGGTCCACCCAGGACTGCGCCGTGTCACCCAGCTGCACCCTGAAGGCCCCGGGGTGGGATGGGTCCGGCACGACGCGATCGCTCACCCCGCGAGGATACGCCCGCCCCAAGGCCGGAGCCATACTAGATTGACCCCCTTGATAGATAGCCTTACTATCTAGCGGTGACGGTGAGCAGCTTTCCCAGCGAGTGGCTTCGCGGCGTGCTTGAGGTCTGCGTCTTGCGAGTCATCGCCTGTGGCCCAACCTATGGATACGCCATAGCCGAGGAACTCGCCCAGTCGGGATTCGGCACCATCAAAGGCGGCACCCTCTACCCCCTGCTGAGCCGGCTGGAGGGCTCCGGGCTGGTCGAGGTCGAATGGCGAGCAGGCGCGGGCGGGCCCGGCCGGAAGTACTACCGCATCACCGGCGAGGGCCAGTGCACACTTGAGACCTCGGCGGCGGCGTGGCGGGAGTTCGCTCAGGCCACCGTGGCATTCCTCGAGCCCTCCCCGACCCAGGCCGGTGGCTCAGAGAAACTGTCATGACGAGCGGCTTCACGGGCAGCGTGCCCCTCCGGACCGGGGCCGGTATCGCGGAGGCTAGTTTCCCAGACAGCCGTCTGGTTGGGCCCCTAGAAGCAGGCGGCCCAACCAGACGGAGGGCTTAGGCCAGGTACAGCCCGGTCCCGTCTCCGGCCAGGTCGACCGTGACGCCGGTCCCATCCTCGATCTGCCCAGCGAGCAGCTGACGGGCCAGCAGATCCTCGATGCTCGACTGAATCAGCCGCCGCAACGGACGCGCCCCGTAGACCGGATCGAAGCCGTTGCTGGCCAGCCACCCCTTGGCCTGCGGGGTGACCTGGAGCGTGATCCGCCGGTCGGAAAGCCGCCGGTTGAGCCGCTCAAGGCTGATATCAACGATCTTGGCGAGGTCCTCGGGGGTCAGCTGATCGAACATGACGATCTCATCTAGGCGGTTGAGGAACTCCGGGCGGAATGCCTGCCGCACTACGCCCATGACTGCGTTCCTCTTCGCCTGAGCGTCCAGCGTCGGGTCGGACAGGTACTGAGACCCGAGGTTGCTGGTCAGGATCAAGATGACGTTGCGGAAGTCGACCGTGCGTCCCTGACCGTCGGTGAGCCGTCCGTCGTCGAGCACCTGCAACAGGATGTTGAACAGGTCGGGGTGCGCCTTCTCCACCTCGTCCAGGAGCACCACCGAGTAAGGACGCCGCCGCACGGCCTCGGTGAGCTGGCCGCCCTCCTCATAACCGACATAGCCGGGAGGGGCGCCCACCAGGCGAGATACCGAGTGTTTCTCGGAATACTCGCTCATGTCGATGCGCACCATCGCGGTCTCGTCGTCGAACAAGAACTCGGCCAGGGACTTCGCCAGCTCCGTCTTGCCGACGCCGGTCGGGCCGAGGAAGAGGAAGGAGCCCGTGGGGCGGTTCGGGTCCGAGATGCCCGCCCGGGAGCGTCGCACGGCGTCCGAGACCGCCTTGACCGCGGTGGCCTGGCCGATCAGCCTGCTGCCCAGCCGCTCCTCCATTTCGAGGAGCTTCTCCGACTCGCCCTGCAGCATCTTGCCGACCGGGATTCCGGTCCAGGCCGAGACCACCTCGGCGATATCACCCTGGCTGACCTCCTCGCTGACCATGCTGGGCCGCTCTTCGTCCGCGGCGGCGGCCTGATCCAGCTGCTTCTCCAGCGCCGGGATCTCGGCATAGAGCAGTTGGGACGCCTTGGTCAGGTCGCCCTCACGCTGGGCCTTGTCGGCCTCGACGCGCAGCTGGTCGATCTGCTCCTTGAGGTCCCCGACCCGGTTGAGGCCAGACTTCTCGGCCTCCCAGCGGGCCTCCAGGCCACGCAGTTCCTCTTGCTTATCGGCGAGCTCGGAACGCAGGTGGTTGAGCCTGTCGACCGAGGACGCGTCGTCCTCCTTCTCCAGGGCGAAGACCTGCATGGTCATCTTGTCCACCTCGCGGCGCAGCATGTCGATCTCCTCGGGAGAGGAATCGATCTCCATCCGCAACCGGGAGGCAGCCTCATCGATCAGGTCGATGGCCTTATCCGGCAGCTGGCGGGCGGTGATGTAGCGATTGGACAACACCGCGGCCGCGACCAGCGCGGAGTCGGTGATCCGCACCTTGTGATGGGCCTCATAGCGTTCCCGCAGACCGCGCAAGATCGCGATGGTGTCCTCGACGCTGGGTTCGCCGACATAGACCTGCTGGAAGCGGCGCTCGAAAGCCGGGTCCTTCTCGATGTGTTCGCGGTACTCGTCCAGCGTGGTCGCGCCGATCATCCGCAGTTCCCCGCGGGCGAGCATCGGCTTGAGCATGTTGCCCGCATCCATCGCTCCCTCACCGCCGGCGCCCGCACCGATGACGGTGTGCAACTCGTCGATGAAGGTGATGACCTGCCCCTCGGCGTCCCGGATCTCGGTCAGCACCGCCTTGAGGCGTTCCTCGAACTCGCCGCGATACTTCGCCCCGGCGACCATGGCCGACAGGTCGAGCGAGACCAGGCGGCGCCCCCTCAGCGAATCGGGCACGTCGCCGGCGACGAGGCGCTGCGCGAGCCCCTCGACCACGGCGGTCTTGCCGACGCCTGGCTCGCCGATCAGCACCGGGTTGTTCTTGGTGCGCCGGGCCAGCACCTGCACCACCCGGCGGATTTCGGCGTCCCGGCCGATGACCGGATCGAGTTTGCCAGCCCGGGCACGCTCGGTCATATCGATCGAATACTTATCGAGGGCCGATTCCCCTCCCTCGCTTTCCGCCGAGGTCACCCGCTTGGCGCCCCTGGCCTCGGCGAAGGCGTTGAGCAAGGCGTCGACGCCCACCCCGTGGTCGCGCAGGATCCGCTGCGCATCGGAGGCAACCGACGCACAACCGATTAGCAGATGCTCGGTGGCGACGAAGGAGTCGCCCAATTCGGCGGCCCGGGTCTCAGCATCGGCAAGCACCCTGGCCAGCGGCCCACTGATACTAGGCTGCGAGACCGATGAGCCCTGAGTCGCTGGCAGTTTGGCGATCGCCGCGACGGCCGCGTCGTCCACCGCCTTCGGGTCCGCACCCACCGCCGACAGCAGCGGCCCGACGGTATTGCCGGGCACCATCAGCAGCCCGTGCAGCAGGTGCACGGGTTCGGCCTGCGGGTTTCCTTTCGTCAAGGCCTGTCGCAATGCGTTGGTCAGCGCATCGCGGCTCCTGGTGGTGAGTTTCTCGGTATCCATGGTCGCTATGCATTCTCCTCACGAGTGAAAGATGGTCACTCAAGCTCGGGCACCAAAGCCAAGTTGAGTCTACTACACTCAACTCTCTTGCGGCAGCGGCTATTCCCGGGCCGCCAGGCATCAAGCGGACTCGCCTGGATCACTACACTGTTGCGGGTGAGCCAGAGCGATGCGCGGCCACGCCTGTTCAAGGTGCTGGCTATGTTCAAGGAGTTCGCCACGCCCAAATACGGCTGGCTGCTCTTCGGAATCGTGGCCGCACTCCTCACCGCCGCCTTTGGCGGCATGGACGCCGCACCACCCGTGCCCACCCAGCGGGTATCCGCCCCGGCAAGGGCCGAGGCCACGCCTTACGCCCTAGAGGTCGGCCCCGGGTGGGTGACCCGCATCATGCCAGGGACCACTCACCCATCGAAGACCGAACGTTTCATCGTGGTCCCGGTCACCTTCACCAATACCTCCAGCGAGGCCCCCTCCTGGTCCACGCTGGAGTCCTCTTTGCGCATGAGCGGCGCCAACGCTTTCGGCTACGTCCAGAACCGGCCCGCGACGGAGGTCAGCCCTCAGTTCTTCCGGGTCCTCGGTGGCAATCCTCATCGCCTACAGCCCGGTCTCCCCACCGAGCTTCTCGCCTGGTGGCGCCTGCCCTCGGGCGAGCCGATCCCCCGCGAGATCACTCTGCTCGCCCATAGCCAGACCTGGCGCCGGGACTCCATACAGGGAGGCATGCACTGGGCCGATCCCGAACTCGCCGCCGAGATCCGCGTCACGTTGGAGGAGCGGCCATGAGATTCACCCGCGAATCGATACTCGTCGGCGGCCTGGTGACCACCGCGTTGCTGCTCGGATCCTATGTCGTCCAGTTATTCCCGGCCCCAGAAGACATCCTCCGCGAACCCTTCAGGCGGGTCGCGACGGTCGGGTCTCCCATCGATCTGCGCACGGGGACGCTCACGGTCAGGTCCATCACCAAGACCCAGCACATGGTGAAGTTCCAGCAGAAGATGAGCACCAAGGGCGCCTTCATCATCGTGGAATACCTATTCCGCCCTCATCGGGAGTCCACCCCACCGAGCACTCTCATCGCCCGGGATAGCAAGGGGCGCAGGTTCGAGGGCAGCCCATCGACCAATGGCTGCGCCTATACCCTCCCCGGGATCACATCACTGTGCTCCCTCAGCGTTGAGGTGGCCGCCGATGCCACCGGCATCACCCTTGAGATCCCAGCCCACCTGCAAGCACCCGGTGACGATCTCGCCGTCTATGACACAGACCGGATGACCGAGGAGGACAGCGTCGAGGTCGAGGAATCCCGCGCCGCGACGGAGGACGAGTTGAGATGAAGTGGTTTCACCGGAACCGGTGGGGGCTGATGCTGCTGCTCCCCGCGCTGGCCCTGCTGAGTCTCACGAACTCCCAACGCCTGGTCTCGACCTATCTGCCGATCATGTTCACGGTGGAGCATCCGCCCCATGGTTTCGACAAGACCATCTCCGATCCCTTCAGCCCCGGGGAGAAGACCCACTACCGCCTCGACAGCATCAAGCTCATCGGCCTCGAACAGCACGACGAGGCCCCGGGGGTCAGACTCCCACCGGGAAGCCGTGTCTGGCTGGTCAGCGCGGAACTCCAGGCCCCGACCGATGTCTCCATCGCGGCCTGCACCCTGCGAGTGTTCGATCAGCAGGGCCGGGAGTACGACAGCACTCCCGCCGTCGTCGGGATCACGGCGCCCGACAAAAAGCCCCACTGCGAGCAATCCGCCCCAAAGAATGCCCCCATCGACTGGAAACGCACCGACACCACCTGGCGCAAGACCTGGCTGTTCGTGCTCCCCACCGACGCCGAGCCTCAGTGGCTACGCTTGGGCTGGGCTCCGCCCGATTACATCCGGTTGCCGCTGAAGTGAAATGGCTACCCGGTTGACCGCCGCGGCCAGCAGCACCGTCATCGCGGTCATATAGCCGAGCCGCGCGACGGCCAGGGCATAAGGTTCCAGCGCGATCATGAGGATGTCGCGGCGAGGGCCAATGATCCAGTGCGCCACCCAGGCGATGCCGACGGTCAGCTGCTGGGCTAGCGCGAACACTAGGCAGAACATCACCATGGGGCCGACCCCCGCCACCGCGATCTTCCGGAAGGCCCGCCACGCGCTTTTCACCGGGTCGGTAACCGGCGACACCACATTCATCGCAGCCGCCTTCGCCCGCTGACGGGCCTGGTTGATGACCTTCTCGCGCGCGCTCAGCGAGGCGGGCTCCGGCTCCAGCGCGCGTCGCGGACGAGCGTCCTCGGCCAGTTTCGTGCCATAGACCAGCGCCCCGATGGACAGCCAGGCCACCGGCACCACGATGAGAGAACCGGCAGAGGAGAAGACCTTGCCGACCGCTTGAGCGAGCGCCTGCACGGCATCGCCAACCGGCCCGGTATAGGAGTGGGCAAGATCCCGGGCCTGAGTCCACCAGGTCCACGCCCGCCGGGACTCTACCCAGGCGGTGGCATCGGCCACCAGCCCGGTGAGGAGGCCCGCCGCGAGCATCATCCACAGCACCTCGACATAGACCGCGAGCGAACCCCAGAAGGCGTTCTTCCCGGTGAGTTCGAATCCGACGAGGAGTTTTCGGACCACGAGCGCCACCGCCACCACCGCGACCGCGACCCAGCCGGTCGCAACACTCAGCCGCTCCAGGTTTGGTTTGAAGGCCTCTCCGGCCAGCAGCTCGTTATAGGCGATCTCATAGAAGAAGGCCCGACGGTCCTCGGTGAGGAATCCCTGCGAGGCATAGACCGCGAGGAAGGGTAACAGCACCATGATCACCCGGCGATGAGTAGGTTCCTCCTCCTGACCGATGACGCCGAGCCCACCCAAAGATGGCCGTAAGGCATGCAACATCACCACGATGGCGACCATCATCGCGATGGGGGCCAAGGGCAGGATCAGCGCTCCCGCCGTCGGGTGCAGGTGGGTCGAGGACACCGCCGCCCATAGCAGCCCCTGGCGCGCCGCGAGCCCGAGAGCGCACACCGCGAGCAGCGTCGGCCAGTGTCCACAAAATAGGCGCAGCGCGTCCCATGGCACACGAACCAGGTCAAGCAGCCCTTCCCTCACGCCCCTAAGCGTAACGCCACCTCAGCCCCGCTTCCGCCTCACACTCATCGGTGCCGCACTGACTCAGGTTCCGCCCAAAGAGGCGAGAAACTTCACCCTTTTAGGGGAAGCGGGAAGACCCTTGAGGATGCTTTACTTGACACAGTTGGTGCACCGTGCGCCAATGAAGAAAGGACGAACATGAACCTCGCTGGACTGATCGGATCACTGATCATCGGACTGATCGTCGGCGCCCTTGGTCGTTGGCTCGCCCCCGGTAAACGTGACTTCAGCATCCTCGCCACGATCCTGATTGGCGTGATCGCCTCCGTCTTGACGACCTGGCTTCTCGGATTCGCCTTTGGCTATAACAACGCCAATGGTGGCATTCCGTGGATCGGACTGGCAATCAGCGCTGTGGTAGCGGCCCTCCTTATCGTCGGCTATGGCCGGCTGACTGGTAGCAAATCCTGATTCGCTACCGCATCCCCCAGTAAGAGATCCCCTCGCGCTCAGTTCGCGGGGGGATCTCTTCTTACTTTCTCGATTCCGAATCCCCGAGACATAGCCCACACCACAGCCTGGGAGCGCCTAGTCACTCCGATTTTGCGATAGGCCGACCGGATATAGGTCTTCACCGAGTTCGGGCTCAGATAGAGCGAGGCCGCGATCTCCGCGTTGGACAACCCCTGGACCAGCAGGGAGAGCATCTCGGCCTCCCGATAGCTGAGCCCCTCTTCCCGTCCCGGCCAGTCCCCGGCCACCGGGGCATTGGTCGTCGGCAACCGGGAGAACACCCTTTCCCCCTTGTGGATACGCCTCAACGCGGCCACCAGGTCACGCGCCGGCATCTCCTTGGACAGGCAACCGGCGACCCCCATCCCCTTGGCCCAGGAGATGAGCTGCTCGGACATCGTCCAGGTATAGATCACCACCCGGTCCACGGC
>JAUMYR010000003.1:62814-65117 GCA_030528545.1 Propionibacteriaceae bacterium | reverse complement strand
CCAGCAGCGGCAGGTTGTAGTGCAGGAAAGTAGGGATCACCGAATCGCGCATGTGATCGTGCTGTCCGTCGGCGTTCAGGCCCGAGGTCGGGCCTAGGGTGGAATCCGAGGCCGGAGAGCCTGCGTCGCCCAGGGCCCCTGCGGTCCCGACGATGCTGACCGTGGCCAGCGGCGAGAAACCGAGCGAAACACACAGCGGGACGTAGACCGTCGCGATGATCGGCAGCGTCGAGAAAGACGAGCCGATGCCCATCGTCACCACCAGCCCGACGATCAGCATGGCGCCCGCCGCCAGGGCTTTGCTTCCTCCCAACACGTCGAGGCTGGCCGATACCAGCAGGTCGACATGCCCCGTGTCCTTCATCACCTGGGCAAAGCCCTGCGCCGCGATCATGATGAAGCCGATCATCGCCATGAGCTGGATGCCCTTGTTGAACAGGGAATCGGCCTCTGCCCAGCGGACCACACCCGTCAGCACGAAGAAGGAGAAACCCACCAGCGCCCCGATCAATAGCGACCCGGCCCATAGCTGGACGATGAAAGACAGTGCCAGGGCCAGCAACCCGACCACCAGGCGGTAACCGCTCACCTGCTGCCCGGCCGGATCATCTTCGACCTGGCGGTCCTCATAGTCTCGCGGTTTGCGGTAGCTGACGAAAACGGCGACCACCAAACCGGCGACCATGCCGAGTGCGGGGATGCCCATGGCTGACATCACGTTGATCTCCCCGACGTCTAGGCCCGCCTTGTCGATATTGCCCAGCAGGATCTTCTTGAGAAAGATCTCACCGAATCCATAGGGCAGGTACATATAGGTGGTGACCAGCCCGAAGGTCAAGACGCATGAGATCAGGCGGCGGTCGAGCCTCAGCCGGTTGGCCACCAGTAGCAACGGGGGAACCACCAGCGGGATGAAAGCGATGTGAATCGGAATGAGATTCTGGCTCAGAATCGCCATGAGGAGCAGGCCCCCGATCAGCAGCCATGACACCGCCTTGCGGCCCTGGCTGGAGGCCGCGCGACCCGTCAATGCGGACGCCAGCGCCTGCGGCAAACCAGAATGCGCGATCGCGACGGCGAAGGCGCCGAGCAGCGCATAGGACAGCGCGATGTTCGCCCCGCCCTGGATTCCGGTTTCAAAGGACTTGAGGGTGCCCGCCAGCCCAAGACCGCCGAGAAGGCCACCGACGAGCGCGCCAATGAGCAGCGCGACAACGACGTGGAGCCGCAGGAGTGCGAGCGCGAGCATGACGACGACCGCGATGAGTACAGCATTCACACCGCCACCTTAGAGGCCGAGGGATCCGCCGGGAGCCTTGTCCATGCGGCGAACTGGCGTTCAGCGCAACGGCAGCACCGCGAAGGCGATCTCGTCGTAAATGCCCCGCTCGTAAACCACGCCGACCTCCCCCTCGGCGATCTGCAGGGCCACCGAATAGGCCGCCTCGCCCGGCCAGATCGTCACCGGCGCGCCCCAGCGTCGCCCGCTATCCGAGCTGAACCTGGCCACCAGGTTGGCTCTCTTCCCCCACGACAGCCCAGAGCCCTGGCCACGGGTCGGGTCTAGGCCCTCATCCAGAGGCTCGTCGGGAGGGTCCAGCAGGGTGCAGATCAGCCTGCCATCACCTAGCAGCGCGAGCCCGCCATTGCACGACGGGTCGCTCAGCTCAGGGTGAGCTAACGGATCGGTGAAGGTCTCTCCCCGGTCGCTGGAGAAAGCCTGCTTGCGCAACGGGTTCGCCCGGCCGTGCAACAGTAGGCGCCCATCGGGCAGTTCGACGACCTTGTTCTCGTCGCAGTGGCGGACTGGGTGGCCCAGCTGCCAGGTCTCGCCATGGTCGTCGGAAAAGGCCATGACCGCGTGGCGATCGGTGCTCTGGGCTGGCCGGAACACCATGGGCTGGATCAGCCGCCCGGAAGAATGGGCGATGCCATGACCCGAGGACGCGAACATGGCCCCCAGCGGAGCCTCCCCCTCGATGCGTTCGGAGGGCAGATTCATCAGACGGTGAGTCCAGGTCTGGCCGCGGTCCGCCGAACGCGCGAGCCACAGCTCCAAGCCGCCGTCGTCCCAAAAGGACCCGCCGGTGCTACCGGCATACCAGCACCACAGCAGCCCCGTCCCCGGGTCGTAGATGAGGCTGGCATCGCCGAACCCGTGCCCTGGCTCGTGCCCGCGCAGGATCGTGGGCGGCGCCCAGGAGCGGCCGTGGTCATCGGAGGTCCTCACCACGATGTCGAACTCCCCGGGCAGGTCGAGGTGATCGGCCCGGACATCGTAGGCCACGACGATGCGTCCACCG
>JAUMYR010000003.1:57253-62714 GCA_030528545.1 Propionibacteriaceae bacterium | reverse complement strand
GTAGACCCCACCGCCCGGATCCGCGGTAAACAGGCGGGAGGCCTGAGGTTCGTCATAGAGCCGCTGCAGCGTCTCGGTGAGGCGGGCGATCTGCTCCCTGGCCGTCTCCAGCTCTGCCTCCAGCGCGAGGATGCGCCGGATGCCCTCCAGATTGATGCCCTCACCCTGGGACAGCTGCTGCACATGCCTCAGCTTGGCGATGTCGTGCAACGAATACCGCCGGCCCCGCCCCCGCGCGCGCCGCGGAACCACCAGCCCCAGCCGGTCATAGGTTCGCAGCGTTTGCGGGTGCAGGTCGGCGAGCCGAGCCGCCACCGCGACGGTGAAGACCGGGGCTTGGGCATCGAATGGCTGGAGATCAGCCATGGAACAACCTGGATCTCGGGTTACTCATGCCGACGGCTGCCGAGAAATCCTTGAGCGCCTTGCGGGCGTCCTCATTGAGGTCGGTCGGCACCTGGACGTCCACCGTGACCAGCAGGTCTCCCCTGGTGCCGTCCTTGCGAGGAATGCCCTTGCCCCGGACGCGGAAGGTGCGCCCATTGGGGGTGCCAGGCGGGACCTTCAGCGTCACCGACGGCCCGCCGAGGGTTGGCACCTGGATCTCGGCACCCAGCGAGGCCTCGGTGAAGGCCACCGGCGCGGTGAGGGTCAGGTTGTCGCCCTTGCGTCCGAAGATCCGGTGCGGCCTCACGTGCACGACCACATACAGGTCGCCCGGTGCGCCACCGTTCTCACCGGAGCCGCCCTTGCCCTTGATCCTGATCTTCTGGCCGTCGGTCACGCCAGCTGGGACGCGGACCTGCATCGTCTTGGACGAGCGTCCCCGGCCCGAGCCCTGGCAGGCCGGACAGGGATCGTCGACCACCAGGCCTCGGCCCCGGCAATCCGTGCACGGCTCAGTGACCGCGAAGACACCGCCCGAGGTGGACGTCTGCATGCCCGATCCCTCGCAGGTGGGGCACACCCGGGGAACGGTGCCAGACCTGGCTCCGGTTCCCCGGCACGAACCACAGGCGGCGTCCGAGGTCATGTGCAGCGAGACCGTCGTGCCATCCACCGCTTCGGCGAAATCGATCGTGGCCTCGCCCTCGACATCGGCACCGCGACGCGGTCCCCGGCCCGAGGACGGACGCCGTGCCTGCTGCGTCGCCTGTCCGAAGAGATTCCCGAACAGGTCGCCGAAGCCGCCCGCGCCGCCGCCGGAGAACAGGTCGTCCATGTTCGGGGTGGCCCCGCCTCCTCCGCCACGGGGGAAGCGGAAGCCACCGCCGAATAGGCTGCGTGCCTCGTCGTATTCCTTGCGCTTGGCCGGATCGCTCAGCACGGCGTTGGCCTCGGAGGCCTCCTTAAACCGCGCCTCGGCCTTCTTGTTGTCAGGATTCTGGTCCGGGTGATTATCCCGGGCGATCTTGCGGAAGGCCTTCTTGATCTCTTCCGCCGAGGCGTCCTTGGAGACGCCGAGAATCTTGTAATAGTCCTTTTCGACCCAGTCCTTGGTGCTCACGGCGCCTCCTTTCTCTCACTCAGTGGGCTGCGCAACGGCAACCCGCGCCGGACGAATGACCCTTTCGCCGAGCCTGTAGCCGGGCTGCACGACCTGGGAGATCGTGGTCACCTCGACCGGTTCCGGCAGCGGGGCCTGCATGAGGGCGTCGTGCAGCGTCGGGTCGAAGGCCTCACCGATCTCCCCGAACGTGACCAGCCCGTATTTGTTGCCCAGCTTCTCCAACTCGTCGGCGACCAGCTTGAAGCCGCCCTCCAGGTCGGAGTGGCTGCGGGCGAGCGCCACGGCGTCCAGCACGGGCATGAGATCGGACACCACGGCCTCGATACCGGCCTGACGCGACAGCGCCCGGTCCCGGTCCACTCGCTTCTTGTAGTTCGCATACTCAGCCTGGAGGCGCTGCAGGTCCTCGGTGCGCTCGGCCACGAGGGCCTGCAGCACCACGATCTCGGCCTCCTCGACGACTTCGCCCTCGGGCGAGGGCGCTGGCTGCGCACCCTCGCCCGTCGCCTCGTCCTCGGGCACGAACTGGTTGTCCGGTTCGCTGGTCACTTGTTGTCCTTGTCTTCCTCGACGATCTCTGCCTCGACGATGCCCTCGTCCTCGGCCGGGGCGGCGCCCTCCTCGGTCGCGGTCTCGCTCTGCTGGGCGGCCGCGGCCTCGGCCTGCGCGGCGGCATACATGGCCTGACCCATCGCCGAAGCCTTGGCGTTCAGGTCGTCCATCGCGGCCTTGACCGCATCGTTGTCCTCGCCCTTGAGCGCTTCCTTGAGGGCTTCGACCGCGCTGGTGACGGGGGCCTTGACGTCCTCACCGATCTTGTCGCCGTTCTCGGCGAGCAGCTTCTCGGTGCGGAACACCAGGGCATCGGCCTCGTTGCGCATCTCGACGGCCTCGCGGCGCTTCCGGTCCTCCTCGGCGTGGCTCTCGGCCTCCTTGATCATCCGGTCGATGTCCTCCTTGGCCAGGGCAGAGCCGCCGGTGACGGTCATGGACTGCTCCTTGCCGGTGGCCAGATCCTTGGCGTGGACATGCACGATGCCGTTGGCGTCGATGTCGAAGGTGACCTCGATCTGGGGCACGTTGCGCGGGGCGGGCAGCAGGCCGGTCAGCTCGAAGTTGCCCAGGCTCTTGTTGTCGCGGGCGAACTCGCGCTCACCCTGGTAGACCTGGATCATGACCGCGGGCTGGTTGTCCTCGGCGGTGGTGAACACCTCGGAGCGCTTGGTCGGGATCGTCGAGTTGCGCTCGATGATCTTGGTCATGACGCCGCCCTTGGTCTCGATGCCGAGGCTCAGCGGGGTCACGTCGAGCAGCAGCACGTCCTTGACCTCACCCTTGAGCACACCGGCCTGGAGGGAGGCGCCGAGCGCGACCACCTCGTCCGGGTTGACGCCCTTGTTGGGCTCCTTGCCGCCGGTCAGTTCCTTGACCAGGTCGACCACGGCGGGCATCCGGGTGGAGCCGCCGACGAGCAGCACGTGCTCGATGTCGCCGATGGACACCCCGGCGTCCTTCATGACGTTGGCGAAGGGCTTGCGGCAGCGGTCCAGCAAGTCCTGGGTCATGCGCTGGAACTCGGCGCGGGTCAGCTTCTCGTCCAGGTGCAGCGGGCCCTCGGCCGAGGCGGTGATGTAGGGCAGGTTGATGGAGGTGTCGGCGGTGCTGGACAGCTCGATCTTGGCCCGCTCGGCGGCCTCCTGCAGGCGCTGCCGGGCCATCTTGTCCTTGCTCAGGTCGACACCGTGCTTGTTCTTGAACTGCGTGACCAGCCAGTCCACCACCCGAGCGTCCCAGTCGTCCCCGCCGAGACGGTTGTCGCCGTTGGTGGCCTTGACCTCGAAGACGCCGTCGGCGATCTCCAGCAGGCTGACATCGAAGGTGCCGCCGCCCAGATCGAAGACGAGGATGGTGTGTTCACCCTTGTCGGCCTTGTCCATGCCGTAGGCCAGCGCGGCCGCCGTCGGCTCGTTGATGATCCGGTCGACGACCAGGCCAGCGATCTCGCCAGCCTCCTTGGTGGCCTGCCGCTCGGCGTCGCTGAAGTAGGCCGGGACGGTGATGACCGCGTTGGTCACCGGCTCGCCGAGGTAGGACTCGGCGTCGCGCTTCAGCTTCTGCAGCACGAAGGCGCTGATCTGCTGCGGACGGTAGTCCTTGCCATCGATCGCGATCTTCCAATCCGTGCCCATGTGACGCTTGACCGAACGGATGGTGCGGTCGACGTTGGTGACCGCCTGACGCTTGGCCACCTCACCGACGAGAACCTCGCCGCTGGGAGCAAAGGCAACCACCGACGGCGTCGTGCGCGAGCCTTCGGCGTTGGGGATGACAGTGGGTTCGCCGCCTTCCAGGACAGCGACGACCGAGTTGGTGGTGCCGAGGTCGATGCCGACTGCACGTGCCATGTGGTTCCTCCAGAGTTATCAGTGGGCCCGCGGCCCAGTAGTGTCGTTCACGATTGAGCGGACGCGACTCAACTTACACCTTGAGCCCCACAGACTCAAGTAGCGATCGTCAAAGTTGCGTCCAGCTGACTCAACCCTGACCGTCCCGGCTTTATTCCCATGCCACCGGCCCGCTCGCCACCGCAGCCCGGAAAATCGATTGCCAGATCCCCGAAGAGCTTGGCAACCTGGTATCTCCACAGCGATGAGAAGGAATGGGGACTCAGCCATGCACCGTCAGCCGAGACGCGCCGAGGGCGTCCGCTGCGCGCTGCCCCGGCTCTGAATCAGGCCCCTCGGGCCGTGACGCCCGAATACTCAGCTACCCCTGGAGATACCATGAAGCACTTCCCCATGCCCTTATCGGGCACAGGCAACACCTTGATGTGGGCCGACGAGGCCGCCATCGAGCACGCCGCACAGGAGCAGTTGCGCAACGTCGCCCGCCTGCCCTGGACCCACGGGGTCCGGGTCATGCCCGATGTGCACTACGGCCTGGGAGCGACCGTGGGCTCGGTCATCGCTATGCGCCAGGCCGTCGCCCCGGCCGCGGTGGGTGTCGATATCGGCTGCGGGATGACCGCGGTTCGGACGAACCTTCGTCCCGATCAGCTGCCCGAGGACCTGGGCTGGCTGCGGCACCGGATCGAGCGGGCGGTCCCGGTCGGCTTCGGTGAGCACCCAGGTGAGCCGAAGACCCTGAACCGGCACCGCGACCTGGCCAAGCGCTACCGCACGATCATGGGCGGCTTCGATGAACTCCACGCAGCATCTCTCACCAAGGCCGCCCGCACCGGTAAGGCCGCCCGCAAGGCGTCCCACCAGGTCGGGACCCTGGGCGGGGGCAATCACTTCATTGAGCTCTGCGGCGGCGACGATGGCCGGGTGTGGGTGACGCTGCACTCGGGTTCCCGGGGCACCGGCAATCAGCTGGCCCAGGTGCACATGAGCGCCGCCCAGAAGCTGTCCCACAACCAGGGCCTCGTCGACCGGGACCTGGCGGTATTCCTGGCCGGTACCCCGCAGATGGAGGCCTACCTCCACGACCTGTGGTGGGCCCAGGCATACGCCCTGCTCAACCGGGACGTCATGCTGGCGGCGGTCTGCGACGTGCTGTCCGCGGCGATCCCGGGGATCGGTTTCGAAACCCCGATCCGCTGCCACCACAACTACGTCGCGGTCGAGACCTATGACGGGGTGGAGCTGATCGTCACCCGCAAGGGAGCGATCCGCGCCGGGCTGGACGACCTGGGCATCATCCCGGGCTCAATGGGGACCGGCTCCTATATCGTGCGCGGGCTGGGCAATGAGGCGTCCTACCAGTCGGCCTCGCACGGGGCCGGGCGCCGGATGTCGCGCGGCGAGGCCAGGCGCCGGTTCAGCGCCGCGGACCTGGCGTCCCAGACCGCGGGCATCGAGTGCCGCAAGGACGCCGGTGTGGTCGACGAGATCCCCGCGGCCTACAAGGACATCAACGAGGTCATCGACGCCCAGCGCGACCTCATCG
>JAUMYR010000003.1:21862-57153 GCA_030528545.1 Propionibacteriaceae bacterium | reverse complement strand
CCTATCGCGCACTGGCTCGGTGGTGCCGGGACCTGAGCGCATCCAGCACCAGGATCGCGACGAGCACGGTGATGGTGACTCCCGAGAACGGCTGGACGATGTGGCTCACGGCCAGCACTAAAGCCACCATGCTCACGATGTCCCGTACCAGCCTCCACCACTGCCGTGTCTCTCCGATAACCCAGCGAAGCACCAGGCTCGAACACACATAGACCGCAACCGTCACGAGCACCGCAACCGAGAGACTCAGCGTCCCCCGGCCGTTTGTGAACCTGAAGGATGGGACGACCCAAGAGGCGACGGTCACACCGCCGACCAGTGCGCCGGTGCCCATCACGACGAAGATTAAGAATCAACGCCACGAACGCGCCAATACCGGCCAGATAGTCCTTCAGCCCACTAGGGCTCTCATCCGCCATCGCCATACCTCCCCCACAGCCACGGATTAGCTTACGACGGATCTCACCGCCACACGCTCGCCCGGGGCACCACGGACCGGGGTGGGCGGGGCGGACGCGATCCGGACGGCCACGGCTGGCAACTACACTTTCGCCCATGCGCTACATCTCGACCAGGGGCGGGGGCACCCCGCAGCGGTTCTGCGACATCCTGCTTGAGGGACTGGCCCCCGACGGCGGGCTCTACCTACCGGAGCGCTATCCCGATCTCAGGGGCCTACTGCCGCGCTGGCATCGCGACTATCCCGAGCTGGGATATGCCGGGCTGGCCTTCGAGGTGCTGCGCCTGTTCATCGACGACATCGATGAGGACGACCTGCGGGACATCTGCGAGCGGGCCTATTCCTATCCGAAGTTCTCCGACGAGAAGATCGTGCCCCTGACCCGGCTGAGCGATGGCACCTGGCTCGCCCACACCTCCCTCGGCCCGACCGCGGCCTTCAAAGACATGGCCATGCAACTCCTCGGCGAGCTGTTCGACTACGTCTTGACCCGCCGCGACCAGACCCTCACCATCCTCGGTGCGACCAGCGGCGATACCGGCTCGGCCGCCGAATATGCGCTGCTGGGTAAGTCCCGCGTCCGCGTGTTCATGCTGACCCCGGCAGGGCGCATGACCCCCTTCCAGCAGGCCCAGATGTTCAGCCTGGACGACCCGGGCATCGTCAACATCGCGGTCGACGGGGTCTTCGACGACTGCCAGGACCTCGTCAAGGAGGTCAACGCCGACGCCGGTTTCAAGGCCGCCCACCGGATCGGGGCGGTCAACTCGATCAACTGGGCGCGGCTGCTGGCCCAGGTGGTGTACTACGTGGCGGCGTGGATCCAGGCCACCGCCTCCCCCGACGAGCAGGTCTCCTTCGCGGTGCCGAGCGGCAACTTCGGCAATATTTGCGCCGCCCACATCGCCCGCTGCATGGGCCTGCCGGTCGCCACGCTGGTGCTGGCCACCAACGAGAACGATGTGCTGGACGAGTTCGTCCGCACCGGCGTCTACCGGGTGCGTGGGGCCGCCGACACCCACGAGACCAGCTCGCCGTCCATGGACATCTCCAAGGCCAGCAATTTCGAGCGCTTCGTCTTCGACCTGCTCGGACGCGACGGGGCCCGCACTGCCAGGCTGTTCGGCGCCGAGATCCCCCAGCACGGATTCTTCGACCTGTCCGCCGACCCGGTCTTCGCCGATGTCAGCCGCCGCTACGGTTTCCGGTCTGGTTCCAGCACCCACGCCGACCGGATCGCGACCATCCGCGAGGTCTACGCCGCCGACGGCGTGGTCATCGACCCCCACACCGCCGACGGGGTGAAGGTGGCCCGCGAGGTCGGGGCGCCGGATGTCATCGTCATCGAGACCGCGCTGCCGGTGAAGTTCTCCGCCACGATCGTCGAGGCCCTCGGCGCCGAACCGCCACGCCCCGAACGCTTCGCCGGGTTGGAAGACCTGCCCCGGCACGTCACCGCACTGCCCAACGACGCCGAGGCACTGAAACGGCTGATCGTCAGCCGCTGAAGCGCTCCGGGAGTCCTGTGCAGCGGCCCGCTGGCACTGTGCCCGGGCTCGGCCCGGGCACAGTGCTCCTCAGTGGGCGGGTGGCACCCACGCCAGCTGAGCGACCACGCATCCGGCGTCCCGGCTCACCACCTGGGCCCGCCCGGCCGGGGTCTTGCGCGGCCTGATCCTGCCGATCAGTGCCCCCTCGTCGGGGTTGCCGGACAGCAGGATGCCGGTGCAGCCGAGTTCGGTCATCGTCTGGAGCACCGGCTCGTACATCGCTCGGGAGGCTCCGCCGCTGCGCCGGGTCACGACGATGTGCAAGCCGATGTCCTGGGCCTGGGACATGAGCGGCTGCAGGGCCGCGACCGGGTTGCCCGAGGCCGTCGCGACCAGGTCGTAATCGTCGACCAGCACCCAGATTTCGGCGCCCTGCCACCAGGACCGGGAGCGTAGCTGCTCTGGGCTGACCGAATCGTTCGGCAGCCGGGTCCGCAGGAACTCGCCCAGTTCGGCCAGGTCGCTCGTCGCCTGTTCCCGGGTCGAGAGATAGCCAGCCGAATACTCCGCCGGGATGTCGCCGAGCAGCGCCCGCCGGTAGTCGACCACGATGAACTTCGCCTGGTCGGGGGTGTGGGTGCGCATGACCTCGTGGGCCAGCGCCCGCAGGAAGGTCGACTTGCCGGATTTGGCGTCGCCAAAGAGGAAAAGATGGCTGTCGGTGCGGGGGTCGAACAGCAGCGGGCCGAGTCGCGACTCCTCCACCCCAAGCGCCAGCTGGCCGGGCTCGGGAGCCAGGGCGCGCACCTGGTCGAGACTGACCTGGGCTGGCAGCAGGCGCAGCTTCGGACCGGGCTGCCCGGTCCAGGCCGACCTGATCCTTTCCAGCGTCGCCGCGACTCCATCGGCCAGGGAGGTCGTGTCCGGATTGCCATCGGCCAGCGGCAGACCCACCAGCATGTGACGGCCGCGGGGTTCCAGGCCCCGCCCTGGCCTTTTCTGAGGCACCTGCTGGGCGATCTTGCGGTCGATCTCGGAATCGCTCGGGTCACCGAGCCGCAGTTCCAGCCGGGACGCGATGAGGTCTCGGATCTGCAACCGGATATCGGTCCACCGGGCCGAGGCGACGATGAGGTGGACGCCGAAGGTCAGCGCCCGCGCGGCGAGCGCGATGAGCCGTTGCTCGATGTCTTCGAAGTCGCTGCGCAGCGCTGCCCAACCGTCGATCACGAGGAAGACGTCGCCATAGCCATCGTCCAGTTTGCCCTCGGCACGGGCACGCCGGTAGGTGGTTATTGAGTCGACCCGGTTGGCCCGGAAATAGCGTTCCCGGTCGGCCATGATCGCCTCGATCTCGGAGATCATGCGAAACACCACGTCCGGTTCATCCCGTGTCGCCACCCCGGCGATGTGGGCTCCCCCGGCGAAGGCGGCGAAGGTTCCGCCACCGAAGTCGAGAATGTAGAACTGCACCTCGGCCGGGGTGCGGGTCAAAGACAGCGACATGACCAGCGTCCGCAGCATCGTCGACTTGCCCGACAATGGACCGCCGATCACCGAGAAGTGTCCGCCCGAACCTGACAAGTCCACGGTCAGCGTCTCGCGACGCTGCTCCAGCGGCAGGTCGGTGATGCCGAGCGGCACCGTCAGCGGCCCGGCCGCGCGCCAGCGCTGGGAGACCAGGCCGAGGCCCGGGTGTTCGGCCAGGTCGGGCATGAGCGAGTCGAGGGTCTCGGGGGTCTCCAACGGCGGTAGCCACACCTGGTGGGCCGGTGTGCCCTTGCCACGCATCCTCGCGATCGCGATGTCGAGCTCGGTCATCTTCGCCCATTTCGCGTCCTCGGGCAGGTCGGAGGCGCTATCGCTGTCTGGGGCTGTCTCGATCTGCTGGGCGGCGAGGGTGAACTCCAGCAGTTTCACGTCCTGGCCGAGCTTGGCCTGGGCGGCCGAGGCAGCCACCGACCGCCGCGCGGGCGGGCCACCGACATAGGAGGAGCGGAAGCGGGTCATGGAATCCGTGGACACTTTGAGGTAGCCGACACCGGGGATCGGCGGCAGTTCGTAGGCGTCCTGGACCCCGAGCACCGATCGGGACTCCTGCCCCGAGAAGGTCCGCAGGCCGATCCGGTAGGAAAGGTGGGAGTCCAGGCCGCGCAGCCGTCCCTCCTCCAGCCGCTGGCTCGACAGCAGCAGGTGGATGGCCAGAGAGCGGCCCAGGCGTCCGATCGCGACGAAGGTGTCGATGAACTCAGGTTTGGCGCTCAACAGTTCGGAGAACTCGTCCAGCACGATGAACAGCGCCGGCAGGACCGGGTGCTGGTGGGTTCCGGCGAGCCGGGCCGCCTCATAGTCGATGACGTTGACGTAGTTACCGGCTTCCCGCAGCAGGGTCTGGCGTCGCACCATCTCGCCCCGCAGCGCGTCCTCCATGCGGTCGACCAGGGTGAGTTCGGATTCCAGGTTCGAGATCATCGCCGACACGTGGGGCAAGTCGGCCATCCCCGCGAAGGTGGCCCCGCCCTTGAAGTCCACGAGGACGAAGTTGAGCTGCTCCGGCGGGTGGGTCAGCGCCAGCGCCAGGACCAGGGTGCGCAACACCTCGGACTTGCCCGAGCCGGTCGCTCCGATCAACAGCCCATGCGGACCCGAACCGTTGTGGGCCGCCTCCTTGATGTCAAGCAGGACCGGCACCCCCTCCGGGGTCACCCCGAAGGGCACGCGCAACCGATCGCGGCCCTCACGGCGACGCCACTGCCGATCCGGGTCGAAGTCTCGGATATCGCCGATCCCGAGGAGTTCCGGCAGTGGGACCGCCCGCTTCGGGTCAGCGCGTCCCACCGGGGACTCCGCGTCGGGCCGTTCGTCGCTCAGCCACCTGACCATACGGCGGGCGACCGCCTCGGCCTGCTCGACGCCCATGGCATCGGGGATCGCCAGGATCGGTTCACGGTCGAGCATGACCAGTTCCATGACGCCGCGCTCCTGGTCCCCTGACGGCGGGTGCAACGCGAGCCGGATCGTGGTCATCGACGTCAACGCGCCCCACGACTGGGACAGCGTCACGACCGTGACACCGGCGGTGCCCTCCCTGGAGCCGAGCTGGGTACCCAGAGGCAGGGTGGCTCCGTCCACGACCAGAACCACGTGAGGCCACTGGGTGGCCTCGGCGCGGCGCTCGAAGCCGCCCCTCATGACGACCGGCTCCCCCAGCAGCCGTTCGAGATCGGCATAGCTGGTGGTCACCAGGCGGGCCGGTCCCAGCGCGTCCGATTCCTCCCGGGAACGGGCATGCGGCAGCCACTTGAGCCAGTCCCACTCATCGGTGGCCCGTTCGGAACACAGCACCGCGATCTGGAGCGCCTCGGGTGACAGGAAGGTCGCCAGGTGAGCGATCATCGCTCGAGCAGCCGCCCGGGTGGCGGCCGGGTCACCGGCGAGTTCTATATGGCTGAACTCTCCGATCGATACCCCGAGCGGCAGGTTATCGACCGCCGAGTGGGTGGCGATGAAACGGCTGACCGCCGAGTGGCACACCGCATCCGGGTTGGCGAGCGGGGCTAGTTCGGGTGGCTGCAACTGCATCGACAGTTCCTGGGTGGACGAACCCAGCCTCACGTTCAGCGCCTCGGGGGCATCCAGGTCACGCTCCCACAGCCGGGTTCCCTCCTCGGCGATCAGCACCAAAGAGCGGGGGTCGGGAAGGTGCCAGGTGGTGTAGCGGCGCTGCATCCGGGCGGCCGTGCGCACACTCGTGCGCAACTCACCGAGATATGCGAGGTACTCGCGCCGCTGGGTGTCCACCTTCTGCCGGTGTCCGCTCACCTGACGGTAGGTGTTGAAACCAACCATGCCGAGCATCGCGACGATCATGCCTCCGCCCATCAGCAGCATCCGAGGATTGGAGGTGTCGGAGAAGGCCATGAAGACCATGACGCCCATGGAACCCATCATCGGGATGAACATCGCCAAGATATTTCCCATGCCCTGGGCTTCGACCTGGTCAGGCGGAGCTTGAACCGACAACACCCCGGTCGGGAGTTCTGGTACTTCCGCTCCGGCGGGTTCAACGTTCACGACGCTCATTCGGTCTCCGCTCCCTGCTGATCCGGGTCTCATACTATCTTCTGAGGTAGCACTTCCGGCCTCGGCGCTGGTCGGCGACGAAGGAGCCAGCGAGGCTGTGGAAGGAGGAACCGTGAGCGTTATATCGAAAACACCAGTCCCACTGGTCGGCGTAACCGTGTTCCACGGTGACAACAGCATCGATGTCGCCGTCCCTGCCGGGGTGGCCGTAGCCCACCTGCTCTCCGTGCTGCGAATCGACCCCCACGAGTTCGGGATCAAGGTGAGTGGCCTCGACGGCCATCCGATCGGGCTGGACTCGGTACTGGGCGAAACCGTGCCGTCTGGGAGCGTGCTGACGGTGACCGGGGCGGCCCCGCAAAAACGCCGCTCCGGCGTCCTGTCCTCCCTCGTCCAGCCCGATGAGGAGACCCTGGTCATGACGGTTCCGGCGCTGCTTTTCATCGCCCTGGTGCAGGTGTGCGCGATCGGCCTGCCCCTCGCGCTGTCGTCCTCTCTTCCATGGTGGCTCCGGCTGGCTGGTGCCGCGTTCACCTTTGTCATGACGCTGCTGCTATGCAGGCGGCCCCTGCTCGGCACCACCACCGGTGCTCTGCTGATCCCGGCGCTGCTCGCGGCACCGTTCGCCGCGCTGATCTCTCCGACCGCCCCCACCGGGGTCCGGCTCGGGGTCGCCCTGGCGGCCGGGGTGGGCACCACCGCTTCCTTCGTTATCTGGGCGCTTACCCGCCAGGCCGTGGCCGCGACCAGCGCGGCGTTGTGGGGGGTGACGGCTTTCGTCGCGGCAGTCACGCTACCCACATCGGCGAGAGTGACCGACGTGGCACCAATACTGCTGGCTCTCGGGGTCGCCGCGGTGGTGCTGGCACCCCGGTTAGCGCTGCCGATCCCCGAGTCGCAGCTGGTCGACCTGCCGCTGCTGACCACATCGGCGCCCGCCGTGCGCCAGCCCAACGCGCGTCCGCCAGCACGCATCACCTCCCGCCGGGTCCGCTACACCGTGCGCACAGCTGAGATCATCGCCGAGACTTGCACCCTGGGGGGTATCGCGATCGCCGCGCTGGCATCGGGTTTCGTCGCCCTGGAGGCCGACACCGGGAGTCTGCGCGGCCTCGGCGCCATCGCAGAGCTGGCCGCCGCGGTGACGCTGTTCGGGCTGCTCGGGCGGACTCATCGCTCCGCGCTCATGAGGATCGCCCCCAGGGCTGGTGCCGTGCTCGTCGCCGCGATCGCGCTGACGGTGACGGTGCTGATCGGGAGGCTGCCCGCCTCCCTGGTGGTCATCGCCCTGTCCGGCCTGGGGCTAGTGCTGGTCTGGGGGGCACTTCTGGTCACCCGCGAACCGCGTTCGGCCTTGCTGGGCAGGGTCGGCGATCTAGTTCAGGGCCTGGCGCTGACGCTGCTGGTGCCCGCCGCCATCGTGGCAGCTGGGCTGTTTGACATCGTTCGGGAGGTGGCATCGTGACGCCCCGGTTTACGGCGGTCCCGGCGACGGCAGGGGTACGCACCCTCGCCTACCTGATCGACCTGGCCCTGGTCGCCGCGCTGAGCGCGCTGGCCTATCTGCTGACCTCATCGATAGGAGTGACCCTCCTCGTGGCGGTTCAGTTCGGTGTAGCTTTCTCCGTGGCCAGAGCCGCCAGCGGATATACCCCCGGAGGGTGGCTGACCGGCACCGTGGCCCACGCGGCCGACACTGCGCGGGCGCCCGGTTTGCAGGCTCAGGTCATCCGTTCGACCCTCATGGGAGCGCTTCACCTGACCCTCCTCGGCCCGCTCATCACCGTGGCGCTGACCAAGGACGGCCGGGACTGGGTGGACCGCATCGCGGGGACGGCGACGGTGAAACTGTCGCGGAGCGAAGGCCCCGCACCAGCGCGCCATTCCTTCCCGGCCTTCGGCGAAACCGATACCGCCGGTTTCGAGCAGTGGGCGCCGCAGCCGGTCTCCACTGCCTCCGGCGAGCCGAACCAGCCGTGGCCTTCCCAGCCGCCGTCTCCCCCGCAGCGCCTCCCGGTCAGGGTCTCCTCGGTCTCCACCCCGGGGAGCGACCCCGCCGGCGCCGCTCCATGGCCCGCTCCTGCTCAAGAGGAGCCCCACTCCCCGATCATGCACCCCGAGCCACAGAAACCGATTCCGACGATCCAGGAGGTCCCGGCCGCCGGGCGCCGCTTCGAAGAGCCCTCCGCCCTGCCGGCGATGCCGCCGTCGCGGGCACCCATCTGGGTGAGCCCTGACACCGGGACCCCGGTCGAGCTGAACGGTGTCCTCGTGCTCGGGCGGGAGCCATCGGCGACCGAAGCCGGGCAGATCGCGGTGCCGGTGCCCGACCCGACCCGTTCGCTGTCACGCACCCATATGCGGATCGGCCACAACTCCATCGGGGTATGGGTGGAGGACTGCTATTCGACCAACGGCACCTTCTGCCAGTTCCCCGACGGGCGCACCATCGAACTCACACCCGGCATCAAGCACCAGGTGCCGATCGGCAGCATCGTCTTGATGGGCGACCGGACCTGCGCGATCACCCAGGGCTGAGCCGGAGTCTGGCAGAGGGTCCCAGACAGCACAAGGCTGGCCGGGCACAAGATGTGACCCGGCCAGCCTTGATCAGGTGAGCCTTCAGATCATGAGAAGAGCGCAGCGTTGGAACGGTCGGTCGCAGAGAAGTCTGCGTTCGCCTCGCCCACTCCTACCGAGATCTGCATCAGCAGGACCTGCATGGCCTGCATGGCCTTCGTCCACTCGTCCTTGGCGGCCTGGTAAGCGACTTTGGTCTGACCGTCCCAGCTGCCGCTGAGCTTCATGAGGTCTTGGTCCATCCGCGCCAAGACGGCGTCGATCTGGTCAGCCTTGCCCTTCAGATTGGCCTGGGTGGTGTCGAGAGCGGAATGCACAACACGGAGATTCACGGATCTACCCCTTCACTTCTCAGTTGCCGCCGAGCGTGGCAGCGAATTTGTTCATGGACGCCTGTACCTGCTGGTCCTGAGCGGTGAAGGTCTGGTCGGCCCTCCTCAGATTGCTCTCGAAATTGTCCAGAGCGTTCGCTACCCGGTTCGCCTGCTCATCCCACGAAACCATCAACCGGTCGAAGGCCATCTTGCCTTCGCCTTCCCACTGGGCCCCGATGCTGGCGACATCGCCACGGAGCGCGCTGAAACGGCCCCGCAACTCCTCGTGGGTGGCGGCCACGATCTCAGCGCTCCGCTGTAGAGCTTGCTCTTGTACCTTGACCTCTGAGCTCATGCTTTCCTCCTTACTGAGTCTGCCCCCTCGTCAGGATCAGATCCCCTTCGGCTCCCGCGCCGCAGAACAGACTCGGTGGGCCCTTCAAGGATAGGCGCTAGGGGGTCAGCTTGAACCCGTCAGCGCCGCCAGCGCCGGACCCGCCCCGGCCAGAGACTAGGCTGGGGCGCACACGACGAGGCGGGGAGGATTCCGGTCATGGCACAGTCCAGCGCGACGCTCGCTGCGCTCACACCCGTCACCATGGTGCACGGCGAACAGAGCATCGATATGGCGCTGCCGTCCACGGTGGCGGTCGCCGAGTTACTCCCGGGCGTGGTCACCGCCCTCGGCCGGCTGAATGCCGAGGCCGCGACCCACGGTTTCCGGGTGATGCTTCCGACCGGCAAAGAACTGCGTCAGGACCGGTCGCTGTCGGCCCAGGACGTGACCGCAGGGTCGGTCCTCACCCTGGAAGCCGTCGGCGCGGGCGTCACCGACCTGCGCTATGACGACCTCGTCGAAGCCATCGGGACGAGCGTGGACGCCAACCGCGTCGCGTGGCAGCGCGGCGACTCGATCAGGCTGTCGTGCTACAGCGCCACCGCGCTGTTCGGTGTGGCCGCATCGCTGCTGATCTACCAGGATCAGCCCTCGCTGTTGAGCGTCAGCATCGTCACGACCGGTGCGGTGCTGGTCGCTCTCGCCGCCGCCGTGCTTGTCCGCATCCCGGTCACCGGTGGCGCCGTGGCTATGGCTCTCACCACCTCCGTCCTGCTCGGCACCGTCGGATACGCGATGGTTCCTGGGCCAGCTACTGGACTGCGCCTCGGCGCGGCCGGCCTGGGCTGCCTCTGCGGTGCCGCCGCCTGCCTCGTCTTGCCCGAGAGGCTCCGCTATGCCTGTGTGGCACCGCTGACCATCGGGACCAGCCTGGCCGCGGTAGGGGCCCTCACTGGTTATCTCCAGGTCCCGCCCCAGCGCGCCGCGTCCCTCATCGTGACGCTGGTCGCTCTGCTGGTGCTGACCGCCCCCTGGTTCGGCCTGGCCCAAGTCCCGGCACGCATCGACGCGCTGGCTGTCCAGCCCCGCACCACGATCGACGGCGAGGAGGTCCGGCGGCAGGTGGCGGGAGCCGATGTCGCCGCGCTGGCCATCCGCATCGCCGCTGGCGGCCTCGTGGCGGGGCTGGTGCCGGTGGTCGCGGTGAACCCGATCGGAGCGGCGCTGGCGGTGTCGGTCGGGGTCGCGTTCGTGTTGGGCACCCGAACCTTGTACGGACGCGATGAGGTCATGGCCGGGGCGATCAGTGGCACCGTGGTGCTGGTCGCCACGGGGATCACCCTCGCGGTGCACCTGCCCGATGCGCTCGCCTGGCTCGCTGGGCTCATGGTGGTCGTCGGCTCCTTCGTCGTCGCCTGGAATGTCATCAGCGCCGCGGCCAGGCCGTGGCTCAACCGGCTCGCGGACATGCTGCACCTCGTGGCTCTGCTGGCCCTGCTGCCGCTGACCGCACTGGCCTGGGGAATCATCTGATGGCTTCCAACCGCGAGATCCTTGAGGCCCAGCGCTATAACCGCAAGCGTCTCATCACCGCCTTCACCTCGGGCACCCCGGGCGGGCGCGAGATGGAGCACCGCTCACCCATGAAACCGATCGTCGTTGGCGCCGCGATCACGGGCGTGCTGTTGCTGGTGGCCGCGGTGATGTCGCGGTTCTCCCCCGTCTTGCCCTCTGGGTGGGAGTCGAACACCCTGCTAGTCGTGAAGGGCACCGGGGCGCGGTACTTCTCGATCGAGGGTGTGCTGCGTCCGATCTCTAACATCACCTCAGCCCGGCTGCTATCGGAGCCCGGGCAGTTCCATATGGCCGAAGTGAACGCCGATACCATCGCGGGGATCCCACGCGGATCAGAGATCGGCGTCCCCGAAGCCCCGGACCTGCTGCCCCCGCAGGAAGCTTTGGAGTCCTCGACCTGGGTCTCCTGCAGCACGTCCAAGGGAGGCAGCCACACCTGGGTCGGGGCTCCCCCGCCAGGGCTGCGAAGCGCCGAGACCGGAGTCGTGACGAACAACAAACGCACCTGGCTGATCTCGGGCGGTAAACGCTATCCGGTGGCAGACCGCAGGGTCCTGTTCGCGCTCGGCCTGGAAACCGCGACCCAGCACCGCGTGGAGGCTTCCTGGCTGAACCTTTACCCGGAGGGAAGCCCGCTCGCGCCATTCAGCATCCCCCAGGCTGGCGAGCCCGCGGGCAGGGGTTCCGAGCCCCTCAAGGATTTCGTGATCGGCGGTGTCCTTGAGGTCGGTAAGGGTTCCGAGGTGCGGCGCTACCTCGTCACCGGGGCCGGACAGCTGACTCCCTTGCCGGAGGTCGCCTATCGCATCTATCGGCTCGGCGAGGGCATCGCCGCGGCCGAACCGAAAGCCGCTGACCTCGCCCGCGTGTCAGCGGCCAAGATCACCCAGAGCCGACGGGTCCCAGCCGACTGGCCCTCCCAGCCTGGGCGCTTCGTGGGCGGGGATTATCGGATCTGTGCCCAACTCGTCAGCTCGGAAGCGGGGGGCAACCCGGCCCTCGGTTCGATCCCGGTTCCGGCCAACCCGTCGGCTGACCAGCCGACTGAGGCCCCCGGGGTGAGCGTCAAGGGAGGTTCCGGCGCTCTGGTGCGGGCCAGCTCCGGGGGTTCCCTCGGCGCGACCAGCATCGTCACCGACCTTGGGGTCGCCTTCGGGGTGGGCGGGGAACACGATTCGACGCTCGCTCAGCTCGGCTACCAGCGAGAGGCCGTCCACGTGATCCCCGCGGCCTGGATGAGCCTGGTCCCCGCGGGGGTGGAGCTTTCCTCCGCCGCGGCCTGGGCGACCGTTCGGGGACAGTGATGCGTCCCCGGTATGCCGCCGCGCTCGCAGCGGCGCTCTTCGTGGCCGCGCTCCCGGCCGCTCCCGCACGCGCTGAGGGCACCGCCTGCGAGCCGGAGTTCACCCGCTATGTCGCGGAGGAACCGGCGGCCTTCGGCCAGCTGGGTATCGCCAAGGCCTGGACGCTGACCCGCGGCAAGGGCGTCCGGGTCGCGGTGGTCGACTCCGGTGTGGCCAGCGCGAACGCACACCTGAGCGAGGCGGTCGATCCCGGCAATGACCTGACCGGCAGCGGTGATGGCCGCGTCGATCTCTACGGCCACGGCACCGCGATCGCAGGTCAGATCGCAGCCCGGAGCGTGACCGGGTCGGGCTTGCTCGGCGTCGCCCCGGAGGCCCGGATCGTGCCGGTTCGGGTCTACGAATCCTTGCGGGAGGGAGCCGTGACCCCCGATCCCGGCAGGACCGCCGCCGGTATCCGGTGGGCCGCGGACCAGCCCGACGTGCGCGTCATCGTGGTCGCGATGTCGACCCAGACCGATCAGCCCACGCTGGCTCAGGCAGTCGAGTACGCGACGGGCAAGGGCGCGCTGGTGGTCGCCTCGGCCGGAAACGCCGACTCAGCAGAGAAGGCCGATGCACCAGTGTACCCGGCTGCCTACCCGGGGGTGCTCTCGGTGACCGCCGTCGACCCGGCGGGCCAGCCGAGCAAGGATGTGTTGCACGGGGACCATGTCGCGGCCGCGGCACCCGGGGCTGGCGTCTTGACTACCTTCTTCGCCGCCGGGGACTGCGTCATGGGCGATCGTCCGTCGAGTTCGTACGCCGCCGGCTATGCCGCCGGCATCGCCGCGCTGGTCGCTGCGAAGTATCCCAAGGAATCCCCTGGCGACTGGCTCTACCGCCTTCTCGCGACGGCCGTCCGGCCGGCCTCGTCGAGCCGGAGCCCGTTCATCGGCTGGGGTTTGCTGTCTCCAGGCGATGCCCTCAATTTCGTCAACGATGGGAAGCTGCCCGGTCCGCCCAATCCTCGTTTCCCGGCGCCCTCCCCGCCACCGGAGGAGTTCTTTGCCTCCCCCATGCCCGTCCCGGACCACCTGGGCCAGGTGCGCGGCCTGCTGTCCTTCGTCGTCTTCGGCGTGCTGGCCGTGGTGGTCGCCGGGCTGCTGGCCTTGCGCCTGCCCAGAACGGAATGGCCATCGCGGCATCCGAAGCCTCCCCCGCAGAACTAGAGGGTCCTGCGCGGCCCTGACGCCGCTACCGGCGATGGCGTAGAGTCGGACACATGACAGATCACGGACCAGCCCCCTATGTAGTCGACATCGAGGATGCGACTCTTTCCAATACGAACTACCGCACGACGCTGTGGACCGGTGTCGGCCTTCAGGTAACCGTGATGTCGATCGCCCCCGGCGAAGACATCGGCCTGGAGATGCACGACGACGTCGACCAGTTCCTGCGCGTCGAGCAGGGCACCGCTCGCGTCCAGATGGGATCGGCTGAGGACGATCTCGACTTCGACGTTGAGGTGGAAGACGATTGGGCCATCTTCGTCCCCCGCGGCAAGTGGCACAACGTCACCAACGTCGGCAAGGAGGCGCTCAAGGTGTACTCCATCTACTCCCCGCCGGAGCACAAGCACGGCACGGTCCACGTCACCAAGGCCGAGTCGGACGCCGACGAGCACCATCACCACTGAGTCTCGGGGAAAGACCCGAAGGACACACCACGGCGGGGCAGGTCACGGCCTGTCCCGCCGTGGCGTTCCCGGAGACTCTGCCCGGTCGGGCTCAGAGCCCGATGTCCTTGTAGCTTCGCGGGTCCTCGATCGGTTCCAGGTGCGGGGTGATGGACATATCGGGGTATTCGGCCTTGATCGCTTCGATCACGTAGTCCATCTGCGTATGCCCCTCCTGGACGCTCCAGTCGCCCGGAACCAGCATGTGGAAGTCCATGAAACGGCGGGAGCCGGACTCGCGGGTACGCATGGCGTGGAACTGGATCTCCTCGGAGGAGAAGGAATCTAGGATGTGTTCCAGCCGGGCGTTGTCCTCCGGAGGCAAGGTGGCATCCATCAGTCCCGCCGAAGACGCCGCGATGAGTTTCCAGCCCGTCCACAAGATGTTGACACCGACCCCGATCGCGACGATCGGATCGAGCCACAGCCACCCCGTCAGCCAGACCAGGCCGATCCCCACCACGACACCCGCCGAGGTCCAGACATCCGTCATGAGATGGTGTCCGTCGGCCTCCAGCGTGATCGACCGGTGGACCTTGGCGGCCCTCAGCAGCACGAC
Source organism: Propionibacteriaceae bacterium (assembly GCA_030528545.1). Next base: position 42,734 of record JAUMYR010000003.1, on the reverse strand, counting down.
CGCCACCACGCCGTTGATGAGGGAAGCGAATAGCGACAGCGCCAGGCCCAGCCCCAGTTCTTCCAGTGGACGCGGGCTCATCAGCCTGTTGAAGGCCGCGGCCATGATGACCGCGGCGGCGACGAAGATCATGACCCCCTCGATCGCTGCCGAGAAATACTCCGCCTTCGAGTGACCATAGTGGTGGTCGAAATCCGCCGGTTTAGCGGCCACCTTGAGCGCGATGAGGGCCACGACCGCGGCGACCAGATTCACGACCGACTCCGCCGCATCGGACAGCAGGCCCACAGAACCGGTCGCCCACCAGGCGAGAGTCTTGATCCCGATCGTCGCGATCGCCGCCCCGATGGAGAGCCATGCATACTTTGTCAGGGGTGAGGTCGACACGCAAGACATTGAACCACTTCAAGCAGTCAATGCCCCACAACTAAGCTATAGCCGTGGCGCGATTGGGTTGGTTGGGCTTACCGTTCATGAGTTCACCGAGGGAGGACTCGGCTACCGGGCTGGTGCTCTCCGGCGGTGGCGCACGAGCCAGTTTCCAGATCGGTGCCCTCAAATATCTCTATCGCGAGGCTGGCATCGCCCCGGAGATCTTCGTCGGCACCTCGGCCGGGTCGATCCTGGCTTCCATGCTCGCCCAGTACTCCGATCCGGCGGATCAGGCGGAGGCGGTCGAGGTCTTGGAGGGGCTGTGGACGTCCATGACCGGCCAGGAGGACATGTTCATTGAGCGTTCCTGGTTCCGGAAACTGCGTTCCCACGGGACCGAACTGCTCCAGGCGCTCGCGGCGGAACCCCGTCCTTCGTCTATCCGTTCGGTAACCATCAATTTTCCCCGGATCTTGCGCCGCGACACCGAATCAGCGGCGGAGCCCGCGGCGGAGGAGCCTTCCCTGAGCCCGCTGGACCGGGCCCTGTCCCCGGAGAGTCCCGACAAGGACGATTGGTCTCCCGGCGCTCTCATGAGTCTGTTGAGCAACCTGGGCAGGCTGAGCCGCGCCGGTGGTGACCTGCCGCAGATCTGGCAGGGCGCCGACCGCAGCCGCTCGGCCTACCGGCCGGGCCCCTTGCTGGCCAAGCTGATCCACCCAGAGGTATTCCAGGGAGAACGTGTCAAGGCCTCCGGCATGAAACTTCGCATCGCGACGGTCGGCCTAGTCGCTGGCGAACTGCACTATATGCGCGAGGACGGCGTCTTGGTCGACCGCTTCGATATTCCCGTCTCGGATACCCGGCACGACCTCGCCTTGGGCGTGCTGGCCTCCTGCGCGATCCCAGCGGTCTTCGCCCCGGTAGAACTAGACGACGAGGTCTACGTGGATGGCGGGGTGCGGGAGAACCTTCCCGCAGAGATGGCGATCGGCCAGCTGGGGGCGAGCCCGGCCTATGTCATCGCCGCCGCGGCTCCCGGGGTCCCGGTCGACAAGGAGGCCGCGACCTCAGACGTGCTATCCATTCTCATGAGATCGACCTCGATCCTGTCCGACGAGTCACTGCGCGATGAGGTCGCCTACGCCCGTTCGGCTGGCGCTATCGTGATCGAACCCGAGGTCGACGTGCACGACGTGCTGACAGTCGTCCCGGAACTCATCCGCATCAACATGGATTACGGATGGATCCGCGCGGCCGAGGCCGTGCTGGGCGTGACCGCCGCCGAGGAAGCGCTCCATCGGAGGATCATTGAGCTGAGAATGGAGCTATATGAGGTGCGACGGCGCCTCGCGCTAGAAGAGACCAAGGCCGACCTGCTCTCTGAGGTGCATCTGCAGTACGGCTTGCGCGATGCCATCTCACGCTCGCATGCCAGTTTCCTCCCCCCAACCCTCGCCGGCTGGCTCCCCTGAAGCCAGGGCCGGGCCCTCGAAGCACCACCCGGGTGGCAGCCGCTCGGCTCAGAACGCCCGGAGGAGCCCCGGCCTAGTCCGGAGACCGCCAGGGCGGCCCCAAAGCGGCCGCTTCAGCGCCGGGCTGCTACCCCTTGGTCGCGCCTTGGGTCAGCCCAGCGACGATCCACCTGCTGGCGAAGGCGAACATCACCATGGTGGGAAGAATGGTCAGCACGGCGGCCGCCGACATCGGTCCCCACTCGATGTTGAAGCTCGAGATGAATCCGTTGAGCGCCGTCGGAATGGTCTTGCGCTGATCGGTGTTGATGAGCGTGACCGAGAGGAATAGTTCGTTCCAGCAGTTGACGAAGTTGAAGATGAAGGTCGCGACGATTCCCGGCGTCATGATTGGCACGATGGCCCTGGTCAGCGCCCCGAATCTGGAGCACCCGTCCACCATCGCGGCCTCTTCGAGGCTGTCGGGGACGTTGTCGAAGAATCCTCGCAGCATGACCGCCGAGAATGGGATCGTCATCGCGATGTAGACCAGCACCAGCCCGAAGCGGCTGTCCACCAGCTTCCAGTTGGTCAATAGCTGGTACAGCGGCCCCAGCGCGATGAAAGCCGGAATCATCTGCGTCACGAGGAAGGCCAGCATGACCGCCCCGCGGCCTCTGAAGGCGAAGCGAGACAGCACATAGCCGCTCAGCAGGGCGATCGCGGTGGCCACGAACGCGGCCGCGGAGGAGACCATCAGGCTGTTAGCCAGATAGGCCCCAAAACTGGCCTTGTCGAACAGCGAGGCGTAGTTCTCCAAGGAGAACTCCCGCGGCCAGTACCTCACCGGGTACTCGGCGATGTCTCCGGCCGGTTTGAACGAGGTCAGGGCGATCCAGTAGAGCGGAAACAAGGTGATGAGCAGCCATATCCCAAGGCCTATGGCCCGGAGGCCGCGCAGGGCGAGTGGAATGCGATGAATCATGCCTCTGCCTTCCTAGACAACAGGCTCAGATAGGCCCCGGTGAAAACGACCAGCACCCCCATCACGATGAATCCCAACGCCGATGCCAGCCCGTAGCTTCCCTGTTGGGTGAACTGGATCATCCAAGTGGTGGCGATCTGGGTCTGGTTTCCGGGGCCTCCCCCAGTCATCGCGTAAATAATGTCGGGGAAGTTGAAGATCCAGATCACCCGCAGCAAGACGGTCAGCATGAGGGTGGAGCGAATATAGGGGATGGTGATCTGCATCAGGGTTCCCCATCGCCCAGCTCCGTCGAGGGCAGCGGCCTCGTGCAGTTCATCGGGCACGGATTGCAGCGCCGCGAGAATCATGATCGCGAAGAAGGTCACTCCGTACCACACGTTGGCGACGATCACGGCCACCAGAGCCAGGTCGGGGTCGGCCAGCCACGGCACGGGACGCTCGGCCAGCCCAAACCGCATCAGTAGGTCGTTGACTACGCCGAACTCTGAGTTGAACATCCAGCGGAAGAGGATACCGATGAGAAAACCTGACACCGCCCAGGGGTAGAACACCAGCGCCTGGTAGACGCCCCGGAAACGAAACTTACGCCTCAGACCGAGCGCGATCAGAAACCCGATTAGGAACTGCGGAATCAGCGAGCCGATCACCCAGATCACCGAGTTCAGCAGCACCTTCCCGAACAAGGGATCGGCGGCCAGGGCACGAAAGTTGCCCCATCCCACCCATGGTGTGTTGGTGATGTCGTAGAGGTTCCATTGCCGAAACGACATCTGTCCACCCACCAGCAGCGGATAGTAGGTGAATACCGCGACGAAAACCGCGGCCGGGGCGAGGAATAAGGCGATCAGCAAGCCAGTGCGAGAACTGAACTGGCGACGCCGGGTGGGGCGGGCGCCACCGCTGGCGCCCGCCTCGTCGGGAATGGGCCCGGCAGAAGCTCTGCTCAGCCCTTCCATTTCTCCGTCCAGAACTGATCCCAGCCCTTAAGCGTCTCGGCGGTGCTCTTCTTGCCGAGCAACACCTGCTGCAGGTCCTGTTCGGATCGCTGCATCCACTCGATCCACCAGGCGACGCCACGCGGTTCCTTGACCGACAGGTAAGTGTCGGGCTGCGAGGTCATCGTGACATATGCCGCCCATGGGCCGGTCTTGAAGAACTCGTCGTTGCCAGCGTCCTTGAGAATCGGCACGAGGCTGTTCTCCTTGGCGAACTTGGTGGAGGGAGCCCCCGAGAGCCATTGGACCAGCTTCATCGACTCGGCCTTGTGCTTGCTGGAGGCGGCAATGCCCCAGCCCGCGGTGGCCATCGGCCAGGCCGCCTTGCCGCTCGGGCCCACCAGGTTGGGAGCGACGTTCCACTGGTCGGCTTTGAGCGATGACTTGTTCACCACTGCGATGACCTCGGGGTCCTGCAACAGGAAGGCCGTGGAACCATTGGTGAAAGCCTGCACCATTTCGGGGTATCCCCACGACACGGAGGACTCGGGAGAGCCGGTCTTGAACAATTCGATGTAACGATCGAAGGCGGTCTGAGATTCCGGAGTGGAGAAGATCGTGGCGCCGCTGGCGACCTTGTAGGCGTTCTCCCGGTCGAGGGAGTCAGCGTTGTAGGCCTCCAGGATGCTCATGAGCTGACCGGCGGAGTTCTTACCACCACGGAAGGCGTATCCGTACCGGTTCTTGGTGGGGTCCTGGATCTTCTTTGCCTGGGCGATGAGGTCTTCCCAGGATTTCGGCGCACCATCGAAACCGGCTTCCTTCACCAGGTCGGTGCGGTAGAACAGGCTCAGCCCGTAGAACCCGTAGGGCACGAAATAGGAATGGCCCTCGGCGTCCAGGGTGAACTCCCTAGCCTGATCGGTGAGGTCTTTGAGCCCTGACCAGGCCTTGATCTCGGCTCCCATGTCGTGGAGCCACTGATTCTTGCTGAACGGGCCCACCGTGAGGTCGCGGACCTCGAGCACGTCTACTCCCGAACCCGATTGCAGCATCTGCTGGATCTTCTGGTCTGCCTGGTCGGTTGGCGGGGACACCAGCTGCACCTTGATGGTGGGGTTTTCCTTCTCGAACTCGGCGATGAGCCCCTTGATGAGCTGGGTCCGGTCGGGGCTGGTCAAGCTCTCGACCATCTGCAACGTCACCTGGCCGCCACTGGCCTCGTTGCCGCTGGTCCCGCCACAGCCCGACACCGCCAGCGCGAGCAGCGTCGACATTGCCGCGGCCGCCATGAGTCGGTTACGCATCAGACTTCCTCCTGTTCTTCATCTCTTGACACTTCTTCTAGTTCTGTTCCCGCGCCCAACGGCACAGCAACGGGATGCCGGCATCGGCCAGCTGGACGAAATCGCTGAACCTGTTGTAGGCATGGGTCGACAGCCTCAGGTAGCCCTGGCCGTGGAAGGACGTGAAGGACACCGCGACCTCAGCCTCGCCCATGAACGGAACACGCAGGGCGTCGGCGTCTTCCCGGGTCCTACCCAGCGGGGACGGCAGGCGCAGCAGCCTCATCTGGCCGACGGGCTGCCCAACATCTGGCACCGGATCCGCCACCGCCGATCCCAGCGCCTCGGCGACCAGAGCGCTCCCCCGGTCCAGCAGACGGGACGCCTCCCGGCGCAGGGCCGCCCAGCCGATGGTCTCCTCGATGTGACGCCAGGCGAACGGGGCGCACAGCCACGCCGTGGCATCGATGGTGCCCTGGTGGTCGAAGCGCCGGGGGAAGGGCTCCCGCGCCCCCCAGGAGTCGATCAGCGGGAATAGTTCCTGCCCTCCGTCCCTGGCCACCAGCACCGCGGTGCCACGCGCCGCGCAGCCGAACTTGTGCAGGTTGCCCACCCAGTAGTCGGCCTCCCGGCACACCGGTTCGTCCAGGACGCCTGGGGAGTGTGCCCCATCGACGAGGGTACGCACCCCGTAGCTTTTCGCCAGCGCGCACAACCGCGAGGCGGGGAAGGCTCGCGCGGTGGGCGAGGTGACCTGGTCGATCACCAGCAGCTGGGGACCCGCGGCGAGAGCCGGTTCTATCAGTTCCACGACCTCGTCCGCTGTGGCCCCCATGGGGATGGGGACGACCCGGCATTGCCCGCCGGTGCGCCGGGCCAGCCGTTCGGCCCCCATGGTGACCGCCCCGTATCCGTGGTCCGTGACCACGATGTCGATCGGGCCCTCACCCAGCAGGGAGGCATACACCACCGACGCCCCGGCTGAGACGTTGGGCACGAAAGCCAGCGTGCCCGGTTCCACGCGAAACAGGCCCGCCATCTCGGCGCGAGCATCGGCGATCCGCTCTGCCAGCGTCGCGAACCAGCGCACGGGATTGCATTCCATGAGCCGGCGCAGCCTCTCCTGTTCCTCCTGCACCGCGACCGGGACGGCCCCGAAGGAGCCGTGGTTCAGATGGCGCATGCAGGGGTCGAGACTCCAGCGTGGCTCGCACCCCGACGGGGCGCATCGCGATTCTGCATCATTCACCACTGAACGACCTCCTGTCGGACAATGCTGCCATAAACCCTAGAGACAAACGAGACCACCCCCGCATTACCCCCATGATTGTCTGACAATGCAGCTTCTCGTGCAGACTTGGAGCAAGGGCCGCCTCAGCGAAGGAGAGAGGGATGGGCGCAGTAGATGTCGCGCGGAGCGGGCTTTGCCGCATGATCGCCTCCGGGCAGTTGCAGTGTGGCCAGCCACTGCCCGGCGAGGTCGAGTTGTGCGAGCGGTTCGGGGTATCGCGGAGTTCCCTGCGCGAAGCTCAGAAAATGCTGGTCGTAGCCGGAGTCCTCACCTCGGAACCGGGCAGCCGGACCTTCGTGTCGCAGATGACCCCCCAGCAGATCATGTCCGGCCTTGAGATCGTGGTGCCGCTGCTGCCACTGGATCGCTTCCTGGGGCTGTTTCCGCTCCGAGAGGTCTTAGAGGGCCACACCGCGGCCCAGGCCGCCGCCCGGATGAGCGACGCTGATCGCGTCCGCCTCCTCTCGGTCGCCCACGAACTGGGCCGGACCGAGCCCTCGGAACGAGCCCAGGAACTCGATGCCGAGTTCCACCAGCTCATCATCCACAGCGCTGAAGACCCCCTCATTGAGGCCCTCCTCGAAGCGATCCGCCGCAGGGGGCGGGACTACCACATCTTCGATACCGGTGACGGCGCTCAACTCAAGCCGCTCAGCGACAAGGCCCACGTGCGCATCGCTGAGGCGATCTCGCGCCGAGACCCGGAAAGCGCCCGCTTCCTCGCCATGGAACATGTACGCACTACCCGGCGGTGGCTTGAGGGGTTACAACCCCACCCGACACTGTGAGCGCACCGCTTCTGAGGCTTGGCCGGGCCCGGTGCCCCCAGCGGGGCTCGAACCCGCGACCCATGGATTAAAAGTCCACTGCTCTGCCAACTGAGCTATAGGGGCGGACCCATTGTAGCCATGGCAAGCTGGAAATATGCATTCCTGGGTCTACTTGGTGCTCGCGCTGGCGGTCGGGCTGCCGCTGCTGGCCCTCGCGGCCCTCGCCGACCGGCGAGCTCGCAGAGCCGAAAGGGACCGGCTGAGCTCCCCTCCCGAAGGTTCGATCCCCGGGTTCAGCGGAGCCTCGCCGGAGTATGTGCCAGTCGACGACGTCTTGGGCCGGGCCATCTCGCTTCAGGTCAGCGATGAGACAGAGCGCAGGGATATGGATCTCTTACTGAATGAATCCGTGCAGGTATCAGCTGGGTGGGCATCCGATCGTTTTGCCACCCATAGTGAGCCACTCCGGGCCTTCTTGAAAGATCCACTACTACTCATCGCCGACGAAATCGGAGCAATGCGTGAGACGCTGCTGCCCATGCAACGGGCCCGTCAGCTTGGAGCGCCTCTGGTCATCGTCTCTGGAAGGATTGATACGGCGACTCTAGACACGCTGGCCGCGAATCGCATTCGCTTTGGCCTCGGAATCCTCGCCGTCCAGGCCGACGAGACCACGCGACAAAAGATCGCGGAGATCACCAAGTCCACCCCAGCCACCCGAATTGACCTCCAGGCAGGATACCTTCGAGACGATTCCCTTGGACGGCTGACTTTCTGGTCCTCAAATGCGACAACCAGCTGGATCGGCAAGCCTCAACCCTCAAGTCAGACTTGATGTCAATCACATCCGACCCCCAACGCCACCCATCCGAAAACCAAACACAGAAGCATAATGCCTAGCCAAGCCGCATTATGCCGCCTCTTGGGAGGCTTGAAATAGCCCCCTATCAGAGTTCTATAGGGCGGGTTGAGCAGAATTGCTAACCCTTGAGGTCGAGCCGATTCTTTGCCGACTCAGACCGCAGTCTTTATGGTCGCTCCCGAAGCCGTACCCCAATGCATAAGCCGAGGAGCAAACCGTGAGTTCACCGCTACCCGCAGTGCGCACCGCGACCGCGACCTTGCTGGCTGCCGCGATGTTGCAATTGGCCGCCATCGTGGCGAGTCCGCCAGCGGATGCAAACAACCAGGTCGCCACAACCAGCAGCTGGGTCAATATCCGCAGCGGACCTGGCACTGGTTATCGCAAGCTGGGGGTCCTCTATCAGGGGCAGAGCCTCGAAGTCGTTGGGCAGCGAGGAAACTGGACCATGGTCAGGTACAACGGCCAAACCGCTTATATCTATTCCAGCTATCTGTCGATTCGGTCTAGCGCCGCCACTCAGGTATCCAGTGGAGGCCGCACTGGAACCGTGCATTCCACCGCCCGGCTCAATGTCCGCACCGGGCCGAGCCTGAACTCCCACGTCGTGACGACGGTGAATCCCCACACGGAGTTCACCCTGACCGGCCGCAGCTCGAACGGTTTCTCCGAGGTCACCTACCGCGGTGCGACCCGCTGGGTCTGGCCTGCCTACATCACGTCCCCTTCGTCTCGCCCGCAGGCCCCGGCCCCGGCCCCGAGCGCGAAGCTGCCCAAGGTCACGGGGAAAATGCGGCTGACGGGACGCCTGATGATCCGCAGCGACGATACCCCTAACTTCACCAGCCTTGGAAAGCTGCCGATCGGGTCGATCATCGATGTCACCGGGGTCAAGCGCAATGGCGTGGTCCAGGCGGTCTACCAAGGTGCAGTTCGCTGGTTCGACGCCAACTGGGTCGTCCCCGTCTCCTCCGGGCCCGCCGCGCCATCGGCTCCCACCGCCCCGGCCTCCATCGGCACCCGCTATAGCAAGAGCAACCTGAACGTGCGCTCGGCGCCCTCCCAGTCCAGTGCGTTGCTCGGCGTCGCGAATGCGGGCACCACGCTCAGCGTCACCGGACGCATCAGCAACGGCTACGCCGAGATCAGCTGGAGGGGACGCACGGCCTGGGTCGCTGGCCAATACCTCATCGCTTCCAAAGACTCGCTGCTAACCGCGTGGTCGGCTGGGCTGGACTCTCTGCTGCCCAATGGCAAGCGGATCGTGAGGACGGTTCATTCCGAGTTCCCACAGATCAAGGTGATGTACGGCGTCCGCTTCGACCCCATCCCGGATCACCCCTCCGGCAAGGCTGTCGACATCATGATCCCCAACTACAAGAACAACAAGGAACTGGGCTGGCGGATCGCCGAGTACATGAGGGCCAACGCCAAACGGTTGAAGATCCGCTACATCATCTTCGATCAGAAGCTGTGGAATATCGAACGCGATTCCGCGGGCTGGCGGAACATGGCCAACCGCGGTGGCGATACCGCCAACCACAAGGACCACGTCCACATCACGACCTACTGATCCGACCTACGTCCTCATCCGGTCCGGACTGCTGGCCCCCGCTGCACCGTAGCGGGGGCCGCTCCCGTTCGTGGCCCGCCATCGACCGGCGCGGTTGGGACACCCGGAGTAAGAATCCCCGGAGAGCCCACCGGCTCTCAGCTGGCATCGGGCCACACAGGCGCCAGGAGGCAGGCAATCTCATCCCAGGCGGTCTCCCGGGGGCGTCCGGGAGCTCCAGAGGCCTTCTAAGGCGCTCCTGGAGCGATCCACGGCGCCCAGGGACCCGGTCCGGGCACTGGCCCTAGAGCGGCACGCGCTGCTTGAGGCCGCTGGTGCGGCGCAGAGAAGGCTGGTCCTGGCAGGCACTAGGGTGACATGAAAAAGGGCCCTGACGGGCCATCTGGGCGATGAAGTCTGGTGGCCAGGGCCGGGGTCGAACCGGCGACCTTTCACTTTTCAGGCGAACGCTACTACCAACTGAGCTACCTGGCCAAACAAAGCGACGACACGTCCTCTATGGATGGTATCGCCGCCTGAGCGACCCCGACGGGACTCGAACCCGCGACCTCCGCCGTGACAGGGCGGCGCGCTAACCAACTGCGCCACGGGGCCATTTCTGACCTGCTGACTTGAGCCAGCTCGAGAACTATAGCGCGACTTGGCCACAACTGCGAAATCGAGCGTTGAGAAGGCTCTTCGCGGGCTCCGCCACGCCAGGGAGGGCGTCCGGGAGGCCTCTCGGGAGAGGCTCTGCCATCCCATCACGCGATTCCGGCGGCACCGCCCGAGCCTCCAGTTTGCCCCAGCATCCTGCTGCCGCTAACCTAGATCCGCTAGTCCCCATCGTCTAGCGGCCTAGGACTCCGCCCTTTCACGGCGGCAACACGGGTTCGAATCCCGTTGGGGATGCGAACAGACCCGGCCATCGCGGCCGGGTCTGTTGTTTTCGGGCAGGCCACCGCTGCCCCGCGCGGGAGAGCCGGGACGAGCCAGCCGCCGCTGGCCCTCCCTCCCCGGACCCAAGTCCCAGGTGTAGACACGCCAGCGGGGCGCCACCCGCCTGGGTGACGCCCCGCTCCGTAGCGCTTCGCTCAGCCCTGCTGCGCAGCCGCGGCTAGATCCGCGTCGGTTTTAGCGACTCCGGTGAAGGTGAACGGCGACTCGGCCCCCTCTGGAGCCACATCGACCTGGACCACCTGGCCCCCGGTGAGTTCGCCGAAAAGGATCTTCTCAGCCAGAACGTCCTCGATATCGCGCTGCAGCGCCCGCCGCAGCGGCCTAGCGCCGAGCACCGGATCGAAGCCACGCTTCGCGATGAGGGTCTTCGCTGCCGGGGTGAGTTCGATACCCATGTCGCGGTCCTTGAGGCGGCTCTCGATCTGGGCCACCATCAGGTCGACGATGTTCTCGATATCGGCCTGGCTCAGCTGATGGAAGACGACGATCTCGTCCACACGGTTCAAGAACTCCGGACGGAAGTGCTGCTTCAATTCATCCGAGACCTTGGCCTTCATCTTCTCGTAGCTCGTCGCCTCGTCCCCTGCCTTCGTGAAGCCAAGGTTGACCGACTTGCTGATATCCCGGGTACCCAAGTTGGTCGTCATGACGATGACGGTGTTCTTGAAGTCCACCACCCGGCCCTGAGCATCGGTCAGCCGCCCCTCGTCGAGGATCTGCAACAAGGAATTGAAGATGTCGGGGTGTGCCTTCTCGATCTCATCGAACAGCACCACGGAGAAGGGCTTGCGCCTCACCTTCTCGGTGAGCTGGCCGCCCTCCTCATAGCCGACATATCCGGGCGGCGAACCGAACATCCGCGACGCAGTGTGCTTCTCCGAGTATTCGCTCATGTCGAGGGTGATGAGCGCGTCCTCGTCACCGAACAGGAACTCGGTCAGCGCCTTGGTCAGCTCGGTCTTGCCGACACCCGAGGGGCCAGCAAAAATGAAGGAACCGGAGGGGCGCTTCGGGTCTTTGAGCCCCGCCCGGGTGCGCCGGATCGAACACGCGAGAGCCTTCACCGCGTCGGTCTGGCCGATATAGCGCTTACCCAGTTCCTCTTCCATCTTGAGCAGGCGCGCGGACTCCTCCTCGGTGAGCTTGAATACCGGGATTCCGGTGGCCCCGGACAGCACGACCGCGATGGACTCCTCGTCGACGACGGCCGGCAGGTCATTGTCGCCGAGTTTCCAGGCGTCTTCCTTCTCCGCCCGTTTGGCGATCAGCTGCAGGCCCTCGTCACGCAGCCGGGCGGCTCGTTCGAAGTCTTGGGCGTCGATGGCCGCTTCCTTCTCGACCTTGTTCGCAGCGATCAGCTCGTCGAACTCCCGCAGATCCGGGGGCGCGGTCATCCGCTGAATGCGCAGCCGGGCACCCGCCTCGTCGATCAGGTCGATCGCCTTATCCGGAAGGAAGCGGTCCTGGATATAGCGGTCGGCGAGCTGGGCCGCGGCCGCCAGCGCCTCATCGGTGATGGTGATCCGGTGATGGGCCTCATAGCGATCGCGCAACCCCTTGAGGATCTCCACGGTCAAGCCAATCGATGGCTCAGCCACCTGGATCGGCTGGAACCTGCGTTCCAAGGCCGCATCCTTCTCGATGTGCTTGCGATACTCGTCCAGCGTGGTCGCGCCGATCGTTTGCAACTCCCCCCGGGCCAGCATCGGTTTGAGGATGGAGGCGGCATCAATCGCGCCCTCCGCGGCTCCCGCACCGACCAGGGTATGGATCTCGTCGATGAAGAGCATGATGTCCCCGCGGGTCTTGATCTCCTTGAGGACCTTCTTTAGCCGCTCTTCAAAGTCACCCCGGTAGCGCGAGCCCGCGACCAGCGCGCCCAAGTCCAGCGTGTAGATCTGCTTGCCCCGCAACGTCTCCGGGACGTCCCCACGCACGATGGACTGGGCGAGCCCCTCCACACAGGCAGATTTACCGACTCCAGGCTCACCGATGAGCACCGGGTTGTTCTTGGTGCGGCGGCTCAGCACCACCATGACCCGTTCGATCTCTTTCTCGCGCCCAATCACCGGGTCGAGTTTGTTCTCACGAGCCAGCTGGGTCAGGTTGCGCCCAAACTGGTCGAGCACCTGGGAGCTGCTTTGCTGTGGCCCGGCCTCCGGGGCTCCTGAGGAGATGGTCTCCTTGCCCTGGAACCCGCTCAACAACTGCATCACGGTATTACGGACCCGGTTGAGATCAGCACCCAGCTTGATGAGCACCTGGGCCGCGACGCCTTCGCCCTCGCGGATCAGGCCGAGCAGGATGTGTTCGGTGCCGATGTAGTTGTAGTTCATCTGAAGCGACTCCCGCAGGCTGAGCTCCAGTACCTTCTTGGCCCTCGGCGTGAACGGGATATGCCCGGTCGGGACCTGCTGCCCACGCCCGATGATGTCCTCGACCTGGGCGCGAACCGCCTCCAGCGAGATGCCCAGTTGCTCCAGGGCTCGCGCGGCGACACCTTCGCCCTCGTGCACCAAGCCGAGCAGCAGATGCTCGGTTCCGATGTAGCTATGGTTCAAAAGCTTGGCTTCATCCTGGGCCAACACGATGACGCGCCGCGCCCGATCAGTAAACCGCTCAAACATGTGATCTCCTCTACTTGCCCGTCCCTAGCCACTACCAGACCGCCGCGGGCTCACCCCAGTGTAGTTGCGAATCGCGGCCGTATCGTTCACCCGTAGCGAAGCATGCAACGCGCGGGGCCCCGGGGACATTCCCGGGGCCCCGCGCAGGAATCGCAGGATCAGGCCATTGCCTTCTGGTAGGCCTCGACGACCTCGGCCGGAATCCGGCCCCGGTCAGCCACCTTGTAACCATTCTCCGCTGCCCAGGCACGAATCGCGGTGGTGGGGATGGGAGAAGCCGCCTTGCGGCCAACACGCTTGCCCCCGACACGACGCGCACGCGCGATATAAGGCTCCAATGCGGACGCCAGTTCGCCCTGATGGGCATCATTGAGATCAATCTCATAGCTGACACCGTTGAACGTAAAGCTCACAGTGCCGGTCGCGGCGGACTCGTCGATATCATCGACGAGAACCTTCGTGATCTTGAGTGCCATACCACTCCCCATTCTCGTGTTACGAACTAATGTTCAGTCTATCGGGTATTTCCCATTCCAAAACAACTCCACCCCTCGGCCCATAGGCTTACCCCGTGAGAGTAACGACCTACAGTATTGGTGCGATCGGACTAACCGGCACGACCGATCTCGACCTAGGCCCGTATCATCCGACCAAGCCCGGCCTCACCCTCCTCAGAGTGGAGGAGACCGACGGCCACGTGCACACCGCCGATTTTCAACCAGGTTACCTGCACAGGGGTGCAGAAAAGCTGTTCGAAGCCCGCGATTATCGTTCGGTATTGATGCTGGCCGATCGCCACGATTGGCTGGCGGCCTTCAGTGGCGAACTCGTGGCCACCCTGACCGTCGAACACGCGATGGGGCTGCTCCCCCCGAGGCGGGCGATCTGGCTACGAGTCTTTTTCGCCGAAGCCGCCCGCTTACATTCACACCTGTGTTACCTGTCCTATCTGCCTTTCGTCGCTAGCGATACCGCCCTAGCCAAGGCCGTACAGTCCCACATCTGGGCGCTGCGCGAGGCATTCTCCTTCTGCACCGGTAACCGGGTGCATCCCATGCTCAACCGCCTCGGCGGCATCTCTCACGAACCAGCCGCAGAGGCATTGCGAGCCGTGTCCGAAGCTGCCGCGGCGAGCAGGCCGACGCTGCGCTCCCTCGCCTGTCTCCTAGGCGATCTCCCCCAGCTGCGAGTGGGAGTCCTGAACGCCGATGATGTCGACCAGTACGGCCTGTCCGGGCCGGTCTCTGCCGCCTCGGGTGTGCGCCTCGACATCCGCGACACCGGCTATCTCACCTACGGGGAGCTTCCGCAGGCACCCGCACCGGCGGACACCACGGGCGATGCACTGGCCCGGTTCAGTGCCCTCATAGAGGACGCTGAGCACAGCGCTATACTGATTGACAAGGCCCTTGACCTCGCCCCGGAGGGTCCTATCAACGTCAGGCTGGCAAAGATCATCAAGGTGCCCGAAGGGTTCTATAGCGGCGAGGTGGCCGCTCCCTGGGGAGTGGCCGGATGCCACCTCGTCTCCCGTGGGGAGCGTACGCCGTGGCGCCTAGGGCTGCGCACCCCGAGCTTCGCCAACTGCTCGGCCCTGAGCCGAGCCCTGGTCGGGAGCCCCGTGGAGGCGATCGCACACATCGTGGCGTCCTTGGGTTACGGCATCGGCGACTTGGACCGGTAACCTTGCACACCGCAAGGAGGTACCGGATGAACCGACTCGGCCTACTCGTGGGCAAACTCGCGCTGCTGGCCATGAAACTACGCCGGGGCGGCTCCAGCCTGCCCGGCCTGCTCGCCAACCGGATCGCACCAGGCCTGCTCAGCGCGATCCGCTACCCCGGACTCGTCATCGCTGTGACCGGCACGAACGGCAAGACGTCCACCGCGAATCTGATTGCCGAGATCTTCCGCGCCAGCGGGGCCGTGGTAGCGCATAATTCGCAGGGCGCCAACATGGTCAGTGGCGTCACCACGGCGATTTTGGCCAAGACCGATTTCTCGCTACGGCTCCGGGCAGACGTGGTGGTGCTGGAGATCGACGAGGCCAATGTTCCCCTAGTCTTCCGCCAGGTCCGCCCCCATTATCTGCTCATCAATAACTTCTTCCGGGACCAGCTGGAACGCTACGGGGAGCTGGAAACCGTAATCGCCAAGGTCTCCAATTCAGTCCAGGAAAACCAGGTGCTGGTCGTCAACGGGAACGATCCCCTTTCGACGAAGGCCGCGCTCGATCATTCGGAGAACCGGACCGTGTTCTTCGGAGTTGAACGCACGAAAAACTCAGCCAATGCCGAATCTGAAGCCCGCGAATCCAAGTGGTGCCCCCGGTGCAACGAGCACCTGAGTTACGACTACTACCACTATTCCCAGATCGGAAAATACAACTGCTCTAACTGCGGATTCGCGACCCCCGAGCTGGACGCAGAGGCCGTCTCAGTTAACCTAGCCGAACGAAGGTTCACTTTGGACGGCCAAGAGTACCGATCTGGCTACGACAACCTCTACTTCCTGTTCAATATCGTCGGCGCGATCGCGGTATGCCGGGACGCGGGCGTCTCACCGCAGGCGATCGCCTCCGCCGTGGCCTCTTTCCAGATCGGCGACGGGCGGATGGAGGCCGTCAACGTCGGCGAGGCTGAAACCTTCCTCAACCTGATTAAGAACCCGGCCGGGCTGGACCAGACGATCAGCCACATCCTGTCCCAGCCACACGACCGGTTTAGCGTCTTCATGGCTCTGAACAACCAGGCGGCCGATTCCATCGATACCTCCTGGATCTGGGACGCGGCTCTGGAGCGATTCAACACCGACCGGCTGTCCACTTTCGTGTGTTCCGGGGACCGCGCCTACGACCTTGCGGTCCGGCTGGAGACCGGCGGCGTGCCGGTCACCAAGATCGTGGTCCATCCCGATGTTGCGGAAGGGTTGACCCACCTCCGCGATCGCACCAGCGGACACCCCTATGTACTAACCAATTACACCCCGCTGCAACCGGTCCGCCGGGTGCTCGCGTCCTTCCCGGAGAATCAATCATGAACGCTCGCCCCAGCTATCGTCTGGCCTGGCTATACCCTGACCTACTGGAGCTATATGGCGACAGCGGCAACATGGCGCTGCTGCGTCACCGCTGCACGGAACTGGGCGTCGACCTAGCGATCGAGCGTCACAGCGTAGGAGACCGCGTGGATCTGCCCGCATACGACATGGTCTTCCTCGGCGGCGGCTCCGATCGGGAACAGCAGATCTTCTACCCCGACCTCATCTCACGCACCCATGCCTTCACCGAAGCGATTGAGTCTGACACCGTGGTGCTCACCATCTGCGGCGGTTACCAGCTTTTCGGCACCTACTACGAAAACACCGAGGGACACCGCATAGACGGCATGGGGATCTTCGATTATCACACCATCGGCTCGGCTCCCCGAACCGTCGGCTACCTGGTCGAAGAGGCAACCCTCGACGGTGTCAAGGTGACCCTCGCCGGTTTCGAGAATCACTCTGGGCTGACCTATGGGGTCACGTCCCCGTTGGCGAGCGTGCTCAAGGGAACCGGGAACAACCGCGAAGACGACACCGAAGGGGTCGCCTACCGCAACATGATCGGCACCTACCTCCACGGCCCGCTGCTGGCCCGGAACCCCGAGCTGACCGATGTGCTGATCTCCCGGATGGCGCGCCGACGCGGCCACGATCTGGTCTTGAGCCCACGGGCATCACGGTTCAGCCAGGAGGCGAAGAACCAGGTGCTCAGGGAGTCGGGGCTTCCCGTCCGCTGACCCCGACGCCTGCCGATGCTTACCCCATGAGAACGGGCTGGAGCGAGTCACGGGGTAAATCCCCTGGTCGGCCCAGGTGCGTCTGCGTCCCGGGCTCCCCGGAGGTAGCCGGGCAGGGCCCGGCGGGTCGAGCCATGGCTGGGACGCCGAACCGCCCCGGAGACGCCAGGACAGCGATAGCGACAGGAAAAGCGCCCCGCCTCAGCGGCGGGGCGCTTCTTGGACCTCTCTCCTCAGGCCTGCTTTCGTTCGTCCAGCAGCACCGGGAAACTCAGCATCGTCAGGTCGACCACAGTCGGATGATTGCCATCAGCCCACAATTCCTCGGCCGTTGGCAGTAGCTGGGCTTCCGGGTCGCAGACCTCGCGCTTGGGCAGGACCAGCAGCTTGCCCGTCGCCTCCGCCCGCGCGGCCTCCAGTTCGGCGATCCTAGAGGTGAGCGCGTCGATACGGGCCTGACGCTCGGCGACCTCACCGCGCAGCCACACGTTATTGCCTCGCATCGAGGCTAGCTCCGCGTGAGCGGCTCCCAGCTGGGAGGTAAGTCTTTGCACCGTGCTCTTGAGCTGATTGGCCCTCTCGTCAAACCTGTCCAGCATCTCGAGCGACTCCCGGTGCTGGCGATCCGCGACCTCGCGGCTGGCGTTCAACAGCGCTTTCACCTCACCGCGGTGGGCTTTGCGCGCGTTCTCAAGTTCGCGCCAGGCGAAGCCGACCGAGACGAAGGAGAACAGCAGCGCGACCCCCACTCCCAGTTGCGCCATCCACAACGGTCCGAAGGCCAGGCTGGTAGCGAGGAGAGTCCCGGCGACCAGGGCCGCCCAGGTGATCTTCCGCTCATTTGATTGCCTTGCACGGTAACGCCCAGTCACAGCGCCAGGATAACGGCACACTACGAACAGGCCGCGACAACACGCCGCCTGAAAGCAAAATCTCAAGCAGGTTGGCCTGACCCGTCCGAATCTTCTCCGTCCACCACGCACGCCTTTTCCAAATAGGCTCCCACCAGCGCGAAACCCACTGCTGCGACTATGGTAACCGCCCCGAGGATCACCCGGCTCTTTGGGCCCGGCGCATCCGTCTGGGCGATCCAGCGCAGCACGTAAACCAGGTGGCCACCGGCCAGCACACAACCGGTCATCAGCATGGACTTGCCGAGGATCACAGCCCGCACCCCCTCCTCGGGAGGGACCATGGACCGTTCCAGCCGGGAGATCAGCGTCCGGGCATACCACAGCACTGGGATGCTGATCGCGACGAGCACGATCGGCACGCTCCAGGGCACCAGCGGCGGGATCGCGTTCAGCACGTCGAAGGCGACCAGCAGAAGATAGCCGATCACCGCACCGGACAGCACCGAGACCATGATCTGGCTCGGGGTCGTCATCCCGAGCGCGCCGGGGCGCGGCTCACGCGGCGGTTGCGAGTCGGGACGCTCGGTGTTCATGGGCTATGACTTGGTAATGACGATGTCGGTACGGGTGACTCCCGATAGGTCCATCTGAGCCACCAGGTCCTTCACCGCACCGTGTCCGGCCAGTTCAGCCAGTGGGTCGGCGTCCAGCCAGGGAACCAGGACGAAGGCCCGCTCGTGGGCCCGCGGATGGGGCAGCTCGATCGCCTCTTCGCTGGTGCGCCGACCGACCATGATGATGTCGATGTCGAGGGTCCGCGGGCCGCCTGCGACTTCCCGAACCCGCCCAAAGGCGTCTTCGATGGCATTCGCCCGGTCCAGCAGCGTCATCGGTTCTAGGGTCGATTCCGCGACCACCACGAGGTTGAGGAAGTCGGGCTGGTCGGCGACCAGACCAACCGGTTTGGTGCGGTAGACCGGGGAAATGTCGACGATGATAACGTCGGGGGTATCGGCGAGCGCGTCCACAGCTTGCTGCAGCACCACTTCCGAATCCCCTTGGTTGGATCCGAGGCTGAAAACCACTTTGGCGATCGGCTTGAGGTTGCCGAGGGTGTCGACATCAAGGCCAAACTGCATCATGTTCTCCTCCTGTTGATGGTCACCGCCACGTCAGCGAAACAGACGGCGATCGGCGCCCGGGGCTTATGAACTGTAACTGAGACCCGCTCGATCAACGGATAGGACAGCGCGAAATCGGCTATCCGGCCCGCTAAGGTTTCGATCAGGTCAACCGGTGGGCCACCCACGATCGCCACGATTCCCTCGGCGAGTTCGGCGTAATTCACCGTGCGCGACAGGTCGTCGGAGGCGGTGTCCAGCGCGAGCCAGGCGACGAGATCAACGACGAAGGGCTGCCCGTTGGTGCGCTCGGAGGCTAGGACGCCGTGGCGTCCGATGGCCTCCAGCCCGGTGATGCTGATGCAGTCGTTCGTCATACCCGTCCCGTGGTCGCGTCCCAGATTGACCCTACCCCATCGGCTACCGGCACCAGGCGGCGCCCGCGAGTCGGGCGGCGGCAGGCGTTTCTGACCACCACGGTCAGCAGGACCCCACGCCGATCCCGACCCGATCGGTCCAGCCCGCGCCCGGAGCCCGCGGGGTCGTGTGGTCCCCCTCCCGGGTTGAGCTGGGGATGCCCGCCACCGGCCAGGTGGGAGCGTCCCGGTCTAAGCTCCGGCACCGAGGGCCTCCGCCACCCGGACGGCGTCGCGATGTTCAGCGACCGTGTGAGTGCGAACGGCCCACACGCCGTGCTGAGCGCACCACATCGTGATGGCGGCGCTCGCGGCGTCACGGTCTGGGGCCTCACGACCGGTGGCCTCACCCAGAAAGCGCTTGCGAGAGGCCCCGACCAGCTGGCGGTACCCGAGCTTGTTGAAGCCGGCGATGCTGCGCAATAGTTCCCAGTTGTGGGCCGGTTCCTTGGCGAAACCGAGGCCGCAATCGACGATGATGCGTTCGGATGAGACCCCTGCCCGCTCCGCCGCCCGCACCTGGGACATCAGCTCGTCCTTGACGTCGGCGACCACATCGGCATAACCGGTGAGACCCGCCATGACCGCCGAATGCCCACGCCAGTGCATCACCACGTACTCCGCCTCTAAGCGGGCGACGGTCTTGGCCATTTCCGGGTCGGCGAGCCCGCCGGAGACATCGTTGACGATGGTGGCGCCGGCTTCAAGCGCGGCCCGCGCCACCCGCGATCTCATGGTGTCGACGCTCACTGTCGCACCTGCGGCCGCGAGTTCTCTGATGACCGGCACCACCCGGGCGATTTCCTCGGTCTCGGGGACGCGCCCGGCTCCTGGGCGGGTCGATTCTCCGCCGATGTCGAGGATCTCGGCACCATCGCGCCACAGTTCAAGGCCGCGTCCGATCGCGGCGTCCGTGCTCGCCCAGCGTCCCCCATCGGAGAAGGAGTCCGGGGTCACGTTGACGATGCCCATGACGAGTGTCATCGCTACCGCCCCAGGATCAGGCTCATGGCTTCGGCCCGGGTCGCCGGATTGCGCATCCGGCCCCGCACCGCGCTGGTGACGGTCTTGGCGCCCGGTTTGCGGACCCCCCGCATCGACATGCACAGGTGTTCGCACTCCACCACCACGATGACCCCGCGCGCATCCAGGTGCTCGACCAAGGCGTCGGCGATCTCGGTCGTGAGCCGCTCCTGCACTTGGGGACGCTTGGCGTAGACATCGACCAGCCGGGCGAGTTTGCTCAGCCCCGTGACCCGCCCGTTCTCGGCCGGGATATAGCCCACATGGGCGACCCCCAGGAAGGGCAGGAGGTGGTGTTCGCAGCAGCTCGACACCTCGATGTCCTTCACCAGGACCAACTCGTCGTGGCTGATGTCGAAGGTGCGTTCCAGGACGTCGGCGGCCGAACGGCCGAGCCCCACGAACATCTCGGCGTAGGCCCTGGCGACCCGCTGGGGGGTTTCGGCCAGGCCTTCCCGGTCGGGGTCCTCACCGACGGCCAGCAGGATCTCCCGCACCGCCGCGGCGATCCGTGGCTGGTCGACCATCTCAGGCCCCCGGACGCGGCGGCTGAGGCCACTGCGGCGGCGGCCAGTGCGGCGG